>NZ_JBKQOI010000079.1:0-33325 GCF_052145595.1 Mycobacterium sp.
GCAGCGCGGCGTCGAGCTGGTCATCACGTCGATGGGCGGCGAGGAGGTGCCGGGGACCATCGTCTCGGTGTTGCGGGCCGCCGCCGACGCCGTCGAAGAGTGCGCCGCGGAGGGGCTGGCCCCGGCGATCACCGCCGCCGGCGACGCGGCGGTGGTGGCGCTGGAAAAGACCCCCGAGCAGCTCGACGTGCTCGCCGACGCCGGTGCGGTGGACGCCGGTGGGCGGGGTCTGCTTGTCCTGCTGGACGCGCTGCGCTCGACCATCACCGGTCAGGCGCCCTCGCGCACGGTGTACGAGCTGTCGCCGCCCGTCCTGCAGCCGCCGGGGCCCGGTGAGCAACCGGCGCCGCAATTCGAGGTGATGTACCGACTCGATGGTTGCGATGCCGCGGCGGCGGATGCGCTGCGGAATCGGCTTGAGGAGTTCGGCGAATCGGTGGCCATCGCCCAGGCGGCCGGGCAGGAATCCGGCCCGCTCGAAACCTACTCCGTACATGTGCACACCGACGACGCCGGCGCCGCGGTGGAAGCGGGACTGGAGGCCGGGCGGCTGAGCCGGATCGTGGTGTCGGCCCTCTGCTCCGGTGCCACCGGACTGTCGGCGGGCAGCTGGACGCGGGAACGGGCGGTGCTGGCCGTCGTCGACGGCGACGGTGCCGCCGAGCTGTTCGCCGCCGAGGGTGCCTGCGTGCTGCAACCGGGGCCGGATACGGGCTATCCCGCCACGGATATCAGCGCTCACCAGTTGGTGCGGGCGATGGTGGACACCGGCGCCGCACAGGTGATGGTGCTGCCCAACGGCTATGTGGCCGCCGAGGAACTGGTGGCCGGCTGCACGGCGGCCACCGGTTGGGGCATCGATGTGGTCCCGATACCTACGGGATCGATGGTGCAGGGCCTGGCCGCGCTGGCCGTGCACGAAAACGATAGGCAGGTAGTCGACGACGGCTACACCATGGCCCGCGCGGCCGGCGCGGCCCGGCATGCCTCGGTGCGCATCGCCACCGAGAGCGCGTTGACCTGGGCCGGGCGCTGCCAGCCGGGTGACGGCCTGGGCATCGCGGGCGACGAGGTGCTGATCGTGGCCGCTGATGCGGCCGAAGCGGCGATCGGCCTGCTCGACCTGCTGCTGGCGTCGGGCGGCGACCTGGTGACCGTCCTGATCGGCGCCGGCATCGAGACACCAGCCGACGTCACCGCGGTAGGCGACATCCTGCGAGCACATGTGCACGACAATCATCCCGGGACCGAGCTGGTGATCTACCACACCGGGCATCGCGGTGATGCGTTGCTGATCGGGGTCGAGTAGCCGTGGCATCACTGTCCGACCGGCTGGACTACGTGATCGGTGCCAAGGTGGCCGACCCCCTCGACGAGGCGTTGGGCATCCGGACCGTCGACGACCTGCTGCGCCACTACCCGCGCAGCTATACCGAGGGTGCGAGCCGCTGGG
Source organism: Mycobacterium sp. (assembly GCF_052145595.1). Lineage (GTDB taxonomy): Bacteria > Actinomycetota > Actinomycetes > Mycobacteriales > Mycobacteriaceae > Mycobacterium. The sequence continues at coordinate 1,454 of NZ_JBKQOI010000079.1, forward strand.
GCGCCGACGACGAGCGGCCGCCGGCCGGTGAGCACATCACCATCGTCGACACGATCGTCGCCACCGAGTCGTTTCCCATGAAGAAGAACCGGAAGAAGATGTGTCACCGCATCACCGTCGGCTCCGGCCGCGGCCGGATGACCGCCACGTTCTTCAACGCGAACTACATCATGAAGGACCTCACCAAGGGCACCAAGGTGATGCTCTCCGGCGAGGTCGGGTTCTACAGGAACGTCATGCAGCTGACGCACCCCGCCTTCCTCATCGTCGACTCGCCGGACGGAAAGAACCGCGGCACCAGGTCGCTCAAGAGCATCGCCGACGCCTCACATGCCACCACCGGCGAAGAGCTCGCGGATGCTTTCGAACGTCACTTCTTCCCGATCTATCCGGCCAGCGCCAAGGTCCAGAGTTGGAACATCTTCGCCTGCGTGCGTCAGGTTCTCGCCGTCCTGGACCCGGTGCCCGATCCGTTGCCCGATTCATTACGCGCGGCGCACGGCCTCATCTCCGAAGACAAGGCGCTGCGCGCCATTCATCTCGCCGAAGACGAGTACGAACGCGAGCGCGCGCGGAAGCGATTGACGTTCGACGAGGCCGTCGGCCTGCAGTGGGCGCTGGTCGCCCGCCGGCACGGTGAACTGTCCGAATCCGGCCCCCCGGCACCGCCGCCTTCCGATGGTCTGGCTGAGGAACTGTTGCGGCGGTTGCCATTCGAGCTGACGGCGGGACAGCGCGAAGTGCTCGACGTGCTGACGGATGCGCTCGCGGCGACCCGTCCGATGAACTGCCTGCTGCAGGGTGAGGTGGGGTCCGGGAAGACGATCGTCGCGGTGCGGGCCATGCTGCAGATGGTCGATGCCGGCTATCAGTGTGCGCTGCTGGCGCCGACGGAAGTTCTTGCGGCGCAACACCTGCGATCGATCAACGATGTGCTCGGACCGTTGGCGATGGCGGGCCAGCTGGGCGGCGCTGACAACGCCACCCGGGTGGCGCTGCTGTCCGGGTCGCTGACGGCCCCGCAGAAAAAGCACGTCCGCGCCGAGATCGCCGGCGGCCAGGTCGGGATCGTCATCGGCACCCACGCGCTACTGCAGGACGCGGTGGAATTCCACAACCTGGGCATGGTGGTGGTCGACGAACAACACCGCTTCGGTGTCGAGCAGCGAGACCAATTGCGCGCCAAGGCTCGTGCCGGCGTTACACCTCACCTGCTGGTGATGACGGCGACGCCGATTCCGCGCACCGTCGCGCTCACCGTGTACGGCGACCTGGAAACTTTGACGCTGCGCGAACTCCCGCGCGGGCGCCAACCGATAACCACCAACGTCATCTTCGTCACGGACAAGCCGGCATGGCTCGACCGCGCCTGGCAGCGAATCATCGAAGAGGTTGCCCACGGCCGTCAGGCCTATGTGGTGGCGCCCAGGATCGACGAGACCGATGACGCCGACAAACCAGGCGCCCGCCCATCGGCCACCGCCGAAGGGCTGTTTGCCCGGCTACGTTCCAAGGAACTGGCCGACCTGAGGTTGCGGCTCATGCACGGGCGGTTACCCGCCGAGGAGAAGGACGCCGCGATGGCCGGTTTTCGCGCGGGTGAAATCGATGTGCTGGTGTGCACCACGGTGATTGAAGTGGGTGTCGACGTCTCCAATGCCACGGTCATGCTGGTGATGGACGCCGACCGGTTCGGAATCAGCCAGCTGCATCAGCTGCGCGGCCGCATCGGCCGCGGCCAGCATCCGAGCCTGTGTCTGCTGGCCAGCTGGGTCTCGCCGGGATCGTCCGCCGGCCGGCGGCTGTGCGCCGTCGCCGAGACCATGGACGGCTTCGCCCTTGCCGACCTGGACCTCAAGGAGCGCCGGGAAGGAGATGTGCTGGGCCGCAACCAGTCCGGCAGGGCGATCACGTTGCGGCTGTTGTCGCTGGCCGAGCATGGAACGTTCATCGAAGCCGCCCGCGACTTCTGCATCCGGGCCTATGAGCAGGACCCCTCAAATGCTGGATTGGCCTTGATGGCAGCACGATTCACCAATACTGACCGAATCGAATACCTGGACAAGTCATGAACCGCAAACTGTTGTTGTGGTTGTCGGCGGCCGCGGTGCTCGCCGTGCTGGTCGCCTACCAGACGCTGGGATCAGCGGCGATCAGGCACGCTGAAGTCGCCGCCCGCGCCGATGTCCCCACGGTTGCGCCCGGAACCGATGTGCTGGCGGGCGTCGCGGTGCTGCCGCAGCGGGCCCACCGTTACGACTACCGCCGCGCGGCGTTCGGCGACGCCTGGGACGACAACAACGATGCCCCGCTCGGGCACAACGGTTGTGATACCCGGGACGACATCCTCAACCGGGATCTCGTCGACAAGACATACGTGTCGGTCAAGCGCTGTCCGAATGCGGTGGCCACCGGCACCCTGCACGACCCGTACACCAACACCACCGTCACCTTTCAGCGCGGCGCCCAGGTCGGCGAATCGGTGCAGATCGACCACATCGTCCCGCTTGCCTACGCCTGGGACATGGGGGCCTACAACTGGCCGTTCCCGGAGCGGCTACGTTTCGCCAACGATCCGGCCAACCTGCTGGCCGTCGAAGGGCAGGCCAATCAGGACAAAGGCGATTCGCCGCCCGCTTTGTGGATGCCGCCGAACGCCGCGTTCGCGTGTCAGTACGCCATGCAGTTCATCGCCGTGCTACGCGGTTACCAATTACCGCTGGACGAGCCTTCGTCGGATGTACTGCGACGGGCGGCAGCCACCTGCCCGACCGGGTAGGGCGGGACAGCCGGCTCGCTAGGAGCCGTCGTAGCTATTCGGATCCGGGCGCAACCGGGTGCCGTCGTTGAGACCGTTGATCGCGTCCATGTGTTCGGCGGCCAATTCGAAATCGAAGATGTCCAGATTGCTGGCAATACGCTCGGCTTTGGTCGACCGGAAGATGACCGAATTACCCAGTTGCACGTTCCACCGCAGCAGTACCTGTGCGGACGTCTTGCCGTATTCGCCGGCGACGGAGGTCACGGTCGGGTTGTCCACCAACTTGGCGAGAGCCAGTGGGGTGTAGGCCTGGGTGACAACGTTGTGCTCCGCATTTGCTTTGCGCATCTCGGTCTGGTTGAGCAGCGGGTGCAGTTCGATCTGGTTGACCGCCGGCGTGACGAAGGCGAGGTCGATGACCATCGACAGATGTTCCTCGGTGAAATTCGAGACGCCGATTGAGCGGGTATGGCCCTCACCGCGGGATTGGATCAGCCCGCCGAACGAGTCGACGTATTTGCCCGCCCCCGGGGCCGGCCAGTGCACCAGGTAGAGGTCGACGTAATCGAGTCCGAGTCGCTCCAAGCTGGCGCTGCAGGCCTCGTGTGCCTTCGCGAAACCGTGATCTTCGGTGGCCAGTTTGCTGGTGACGAACAGCTCTGCTCGCGGAATCCCGGAAGCGGCAATCGCGCGGCCGACGGCGGCTTCATTGCCGTAGGCGGCAGCGGTGTCGATGAGCCGGCAGCCGATTTCCAGCGCCGCCGACACCGCGCGTTCGGTCTCGTCGTCCGATATCTCAGCGACCCCCAGGCCGAGCACCGGCATGGTGTTTTCGTCATTGAGCGCTATTGAGGGTACGGCGGTGCCCGCCTCGCCAGTCAACGTCATTCACCTACCTGTGAAATTGAAGGTTCGTGGATCCGGACCCAGCCGGTCCCGCCAACGAGCGAGGCCGACGCCATCTCGGGGGCTGAGTTCGAGGCGCTGAGTTCGAAATCGAACACGTCGAGGTTGCTCGCAATCCGTCTGGGGTTCACCGACTTGGGATCACGATAGTACCCAGCTTGGATATGCCATCGAATCCACACCTACGCGGGTGTCTGTCCGCGTCCCTGGTCGGCATTCCACAATTTGGTCACCACGTAGAGTTGGTCGCGGCGCGCAGCGCGACAGTGACCGCCTGCTCGGTGTCCGCCGGCGGGGGCTTGGACGACTCCGGGCCGACGACGGGGATCGAATTACGTTTTCGAGGGAGCAGTCCATGACCAAGAGTCCGCCGGGTGCGCCGGGCCTCGATCTCGGGGCGAAACACGCGACAACGCGCCTGACCAGCCGCATGCAGGGCGCGGCCGCCACCGTTGGCGTCAAGGTCATTCCGTGGATCCCGACCGCCGCAAGGCGGGCGCTGTTCCGCGGTCGTTCGATCATCATCGACGGCAATACCCTCGACCCCACGCTTCAGATGATGTTGTCGGGTCTGCGCGCCGTCGGCTTCGACGGGATGGTCGTCGACGACGACCCGGCCGCATCCCGCGCTCACCTGCGCGAGATCTGCGTGGGATTTGCCGGTCCGCAGATTCACGTCGAGGTGGAGGACCTGTCGCTACCCGGGCCTGCCGGTGCGATCCGCGCGCGGCACTACCGTCCGGCCAGTGGTGAGACCGGGCCGCTGCTGGTCTTCTACCACGGCGGTGGCTGGGCGATCGGGGATCTCGAAACCCATGACGCGCTGTGCCGATTGACCTGCCGTGACGCCGGCGTCCATGTGTTGTCGATCGACTACCGGCTGGCTCCCGAGCACCCGGCCCCGGCCGCGGTCGAGGACGCCTATGCGGCCTTCCGGTGGGCCTACGAGCACGCCGGTGAGCTGGGCGCCATCCCTGGGCGGGTCGCGGTCGGCGGTGACAGCGCGGGCGGCAACCTGGCCGCCGTCGTGTGCCAACTGGCCCGGGACGCGGCCCAAAACGAGGGGGGTCCTACCCCTGTGTTCCAATGGCTGATCTACCCGCGGACCGACTTCACCGCGCAAACCCGGTCGCTGAGCCTGTTCGCCCGCGGCTTCTTGCTGACCAGGCGGGACATCGATTGGTTCCACGCGCAATACGTGCGGGGCTCCGGTGTTGCCCCGACGGATCCGCGGCTGTCGCCGCTGCTGGCCGAGTCGCTGTCCGGGCTGGCGCCCGCGCTGATCGCGGTCGCGGGCTTCGACCCATTGCGCGACGAAGGCAAGAGCTACGCGGCGGCGCTGCGGGCCGCCGGAACCGCGGTCGACCTGCGGTGCATGGGTTCGCTGACGCACGGGTTCGCCAGCGTTTTCCAGCTGGGGGGCGACAGCGCCATCGGGACCAGCGAGCTGATATCCGCCCTGCGCGCTCACCTCAGCCGGGTCTGACCCGCCGGGCGGTCGGCATCGTCGTCGGTCGTCTCGCCGGTAATGTGGAGGCGCCATTGTCCGACAGCCGGACAAGCCCGCACGAAGCCGAATAGAGCACCGAAGGATCAGCGAACCCGTGGCCGACAAATCCAAGCGTCCCGCGCGACTCGACATGAAGTCCGTCGGCGGCAAATCCGGCCGACTCGTCCAGATCGGCGGGACCGCGTTCATCGTGATCTTTGCGGTCGCGCTCGTCTTCTACATCGTGACGTCGCATCACAAGAAGGGCGGCACCACCGGCACGGGCGATACGGTGCGGGTGACGTCGAGCAAGCTGGTCACCCAGGCGGGGACCACCAACCCGAAGGCCGTCGTCTCGTTCTACGAGGATTTTCTGTGCCCGGCCTGCGGTAATTTCGAGCGCACTTTCGGGCCGACGGTGTCCAAACTCATCGACATCGGCGCCATTGCGGCCGATTACTCCATGGTGTCGATTCTCGACAACCCGAAGAACCAGAACTATTCGTCGCGGGCGGGTGCGGCGGCCATGTGCGTCGCCGATGAGTCCCTCGATGCGTTCCGCCGTTTCCATACCGCGCTGTACACCACCGACATCCAGCCCGACGAACGCGGCACCAGCTTCCCCGACAACGCGAAGCTGATCGAACTCGCCCGCGAAGCCGGCGCCGCGGGCACGGTCCCGGACTGCATCAACAGCGGCAAGTACCTTTCCAAGGTCGCCGGCGAGGCAGCGTCCGCACATATCAACGCGACCCCAACCATCAAGATCAACGGCGAGGATTACGACCCGTCGACGCCCGACGCGCTGGTCAGCAAGATCAAAGGCATCGTGGGCGACGTGCCCGGCATAGACACCGCAGTCACCCCCGGGGCCGCGTGACAACCCCGGTGTCAGCACAACCCGCCGAGCACTCCGGCGCCCTGACACCGGATTCGCGTTCCCGAGGGCTCGTAGCCGCGCCCAGTGCGTGGTGGGTGCTGATTGCCGGTGCAATCGGCCTGTTGTCCTCGATGACCCTGACGGTGGAGAAGATCAAAATTCTCCTGAATCCGTCTTACGTGCCGTCGTGCAATTTCAACCCAATCCTCGCCTGCGGCTCGGTGATGGTCACGCCGCAGGCGTCGGTATTTGGTTTCCCCAATCCGCTGCTCGGCATCGTGGCCTTCACCGTGGTGCTCGTCACCGGAGTGCTGGCGGTGGCGAAAGTTTCGCTGCCCCAATGGTATTGGATTGGACTGGCGGTCGGGACGCTGCTGGGTGCGGTGTTCGTGCACTGGCTGATCTTCCAGAGCCTCTACCGCATCGGGGCGCTGTGCCCGTACTGCATGGTGGTCTGGGTGATGACCGTCTCGTTGCTGATCGTAGTTGCGTCTGTCGTGTTTCGTCCGGTGCTCGAAAGGCGGGAAACCGGCCTGAAAACCGGCCTGAAAACCGGCACAGCGCGGGTGCTTTACGAATGGCGATGGTCGATATGCGTGCTGTGGGTTACCACGGTGTTTCTACTGATCATGGTGCGGTTCTGGAGCTATTGGTCGACCCTTCTCTAGGTGTCTCACAGTGACCCGGATCATTGGCGGCGTCGCCGGGGGCCGGCGCATCGCCGTCCCGCCGCGGGGAACCAGGCCGACCACCGACCGGGTGCGTGAATCGCTCTTCAACATCCTGACCGTCCGGCGGGACCTGACCGGCCTGGCGGTGTTGGACCTCTACGCCGGTTCGGGCGCGCTGGGTCTGGAAGCGTTGTCGCGCGGGGCAGTCTCCGCGCTCTTCATCGAGTCCGACCCGCGCACCGGGGCGGTCATCGCGCGCAACATCAAAGCCCTGGGCCTCGGCGGTGCGACGCTGCGCCGCGGAACGGTGGCGGCCGTCTTGGCGGCGGGGACCGGGTCTCCGGTGGACCTGGTGCTGGCCGACCCGCCCTACGACGTCGAGGCCGCCGAGCTGGAGGCCGTCCTGGCCGCCCTCACCACCCATGGCTGGGTGCGCGAGGGGACCGTCGCGGTGGTGGAGCGTGCGACCAGCAGCGCGCCGCTGACCTGGCCGGCGGGCTGGTCCCCGTGGCCCCAGCGTGTTTACGGCGACACCCGATTGGAGCTGGCCGAACGCTCCGAGGCGGGCGTGTACCGTCATTCGTCATGAGCGCCGCTCCTTCTCATCGCTTCGCTCTGCATCGTCGCCGGCGCGCGTCATGAGCGCCGCTCCTTCTCATCGCTTCGCTCTGCATCGTCGCCGGCGCGCGTCATGAGCGGCGCGGTATGCCCGGGGTCGTTTGACCCGGTCACGTTGGGTCACGTCGACGTGTTCGAACGCGCCTCGGCCCAATTCGACGAGGTGGTGGTGGCGATCCTGACCAACCCCGCCAAAAAGGGCATGTTCGAGCTCGACGAGCGAATCGCGATGATCAACGAGTCGACGACACACCTGGCCAACCTGCGGGTGGAGGCCGGACACGGCCTGGTGGTCGACTTCGTCAGGTCTTGCGGGATGACCGCCATCGTGAAGGGCCTGCGCACCGGCACCGACTTCGAATACGAGCTGCAGATGGCGCAGATGAACAAGCACATCGCCGGCGTCGACACCTTCTTCGTGGCGACCGCGCCGCGGTATTCCTTCGTGTCGTCGTCGTTGGCCAGGGAGGTCGCGACGCTGGGCGGCGACGTGTCGGAACTATTGCCCGAGCCGGTGAATCGCCGGATGCGCGAGAAGCTTTCCCGCCGCGGGGCCTGACGTCGGTCAGCCGATCAGCGTGGGTTGCCGCCCAGCGGGAGTGCGCACCGCGAAACAAATTGCGGTGAACCGGTAGCCCGGGGGAGTTGCGCGATGGATAAAGACACCGTGGCTCAGGTTATTTCGCCGTGCCGCTCGCGGCCTTCATGGGTGTGATCGTGGTGGTCGTGCGCCGGCTCCGGGGAGCCGCCCATCATGCGCACCATCGGGAGTCCGCCCGTGGTGATGAACCGGGCGATCAGTATCGCCGCCATGACGAGGAAGCCAATATTGAGCCAGGTGGTGTAGTTCCACGAGATTGCTGCCTGCATCACCGTGGCGCTGCGCTGAGTTGGAATGAGATGCATTGTGCCGAAGAGCAATTCGATCAGGTAGCCAGCGCTGACCATGGCGGCGTAGAAGGTGCCCAGCAGTGTCAGCATCATCCTGGTGCCGTAGTACTTGCGGTAAATATTGAGGATCGGCAGGATCAGCAGGTCGGCGTAGATGAAGGCGATGACTCCGCCAAAGCTGATGCCTCCATTCCACAGCACCGCGGCCAGTGGCACGTTGCCGATCGAGCAGACGAAGGACACGATCGCCACGATCGGTCCCACGAGCGGCCCCCACAGCGCCGACCAGCCCGGGTGATCGGCCAAAAAGAAGCCCTGCCAGAATCTTTCGGGCACCCATGCCGCGATGGCGCCCGCGATCAACAGGCCCAGAACGAGGTCACGCAGTATCGCCAGCCACTCCATGACGAATACATGCGAGACCGAGGTGAAGCCCCGTGGGGAAAAGAGCCGACGCCAAAACGAGCCCTCCCCGTTGATGGACATGTCCATGGCGGCATGGCCTTCCATCGAGCCGGCGATTCCCCGTTCGGCCTGCTCACGGGCGGCGTCGACGAGCCTGGACCGCACGAACAGCCGGAACAACACGGCGAGCACGACGATCATCAGCGGGCCGCCGACGAACTCCGCGGCGGTGAATTGCCAGCCGATCAGCAGGGCCAGGATGATGCCCAACTCCACCACGAGGTTGGTGGAGCCGATCTCGAACGCCATGGCGGCGGTGAAGTTGGCACCCTTGCGGAACAGCGATCGCGCCAATGCCACCGCGGCATACGAGCACGACGACGATGCCGCCCCCAACCCGGCCGCCACCGCCAGCGTGCGCGGCCGATCGTCGCCCATCAGGGACACGATCGTGGAGCGACGGACCACGGCCTGAACCACCGCGGAAAGGGCGAAGCCCAGGATCAACGCCCACAGGATTTCCCACGTCATCGACCCCGCCAAGGCCAAGGCGTGCCCGACCGCCGCCAGCACTCTCACTGAGTCCTCCGTTTCGGTTGCACAATTCGGCATGGGCCGCGCCGCCGGGTCCGTTCGGCGCAAACTTATACCCCATAGGGGTATAGGTCAAGGCGGGCGGGGCGAGCGCCGGCCCCCATTTCCGGCCTGAAACTGCGGCGGTCCCTAGAATGGCTGCAAAGTCGGTGCGGGGGCCCGGGCAAAAAAATATGGGCAGAATGACCTCGCGCGGCCGTTGGGCTTGCGACGATTGCGTGAACGGGCGTTTTTATGGATTTCACTCGCGACGGCCAGGTCGGTGCCGGTGTGCTGGGGCGTTTCGCGGTTTGTGCCTGGCAAATACCCGACACACCGGCCTCGCCACCACTGTCACAGACGTAACACCAGGCACACTGGTAACAACAAACGACGCCAGGAGGGTATGGCCGTGTACCGAGTTTTTGAGGCACTGGACGAATTGGGCGCCATCGTCGAAGAAGCCCGTGGCGTGCCGATGACGTCGGGCTGCGTGGTCCCCCGCGGCGACGTGCTGGAGCTGATCGACGACATCAAGGATGCGATTCCCGGGGAGCTGGACGACGCCCAGGATGTGCTCGACGCGCGTGATTCGATGCTGCACGAGGCCAAGGCACACGCCGAATCCATGGTGTCCTCGGCGACCACCGAGTCGGAGTCGATGCTCAACCACGCCCGTGCGGAGGCAGACCGGCTGCTGTCCGACGCAAAAGCGCAGGCCGATCGGATGGTCAGCGAGGCTCGCCAGCACAGCGAGCGGATGGTCGGTGAGGCTCGCGAGGAATCGATTCGCATCGCCACGGCGGCGAAACGCGAGTACGAGGCCAGCGTCAGCCGCGCGCAGGCCGAAGCCGACCGGCTGACCGAGAACGGCAACATCTCCTACGAGAAGGCCGTGCAAGAGGGCATCAAGGAACAGCAGCGCCTGGTGTCGCAGAACGAGGTGGTGCAGGCCGCCAACGCCGAGGCCACCCGCCTCATCGACACGGCGCACGCCGAGGCCGACCGGTTGCGGGGCGAGTGCGACGTCTACGTCGACAGCAAGCTCGCCGAGTTCGAGGAGTTCCTCAACGGCACGCTGCGGTCCGTGGGGCGCGGTCGCCACCAACTCCGGACGGCGGCCGGTACGCACGACTACGCGACGCGCTAACGCTTCACAACCCGTTTGCTCGGCGGCTTAAGCCCTGGCATTACCCGGCTGGCGCCGTAGGATTTCTTCTATGACGCGGCAGCACAGCACCACAGCGCAGCGGCATCCGGCCTCGCCGATGACGGTCGACATCACTCGGCTCGGGCGCCGTCCCGGAGCGATGGTCACCCTGCGGGAAACCGTGCCCAGCCCGTCGCGCATCGGACTGGAGATGATCGCAATCGACCGGGGTTCCCCGCTGGAACTGGACTTGCGGGTCGAGTCGGTGTCCGAAGGGGTGTTGGTGACCGGAACGGTGGCCGCGCCCACCGTCGGCGAATGCGCCCGCTGCCTGACCCCGGTCAACGGGCGCGTGCAAGTCCGGTTGACCGAACTGTTCGCCTACCCCGACAGCACGACCGAGGCGACCACCGAGGAAGACGAGGTCGGTCACATCGTCGACGACGCCATCGACCTTGAGCAGTCCATCATCGACGCCGTTGGGCTCGAACTGCCGTTTTCGCCGGTGTGCACGCCGGATTGCCCGGGACTGTGCCCCGAATGCGGAGTTCCGCTCGCGGCCGAGCCCGGCCACCACCACGACCGCATCGACCCAAGGTGGGCCAAGTTGGCCGATCTCCTGCCGACCGAGCCAACCGAGCCGGACATATCGCGGGACGAGCGGTGACCTCACGACAAAGCCTGCTCGACGCGCTCGGGGTCGACCTGCCCGACGAGCTGCTCTTGCTGGCGTTGACGCACCGCAGCTATGCCTACGAGCATGGCGGGCTACCGACCAACGAGCGGCTGGAATTCCTCGGCGACGCCGTCCTGGGCCTGACCATCACCGACGAGCTCTACCACCAGCATCCCGACCGTTCGGAGGGGGACCTGGCCAAGCTGCGGGCCAGCGTGGTCAATACGCAGGCGTTGGCCGACGTCGCGCGGAACCTGTCCGAAAAGGGCCTCGGCGTTCACCTGCTACTGGGCCGTGGCGAGGCGAACACCGGGGGGGCCGACAAGTCGAGCATCCTGGCCGACGGGATGGAATCGCTGCTCGGCGCCGTCTACCTGCAGCACGGAATCGAGACGGCGCGGGCGGTGATCCTGCGGTTGTTCGGCGCGCTGCTGGACGCCGCGCCGACGTTGGGAGCCGGACTGGACTGGAAGACCAGCCTGCAGGAGCTGACCGCCGCGCGTGGCATGGGCGCGCCGTCCTACCTGGTCACCTCCACCGGACCAGACCACGACAAGGAATTCACCGCGGTCGTCGTCGTGATGGACACCGAATACGGCTCGGGCGTGGGCCGCTCCAAGAAGGAGGCCGAGCAAAAGGCCGCGGCAACAGCGTATAAAGCGCTCGAAGCACTCGAAGTGCTGGACACCGCGGGGAAAACGCCCGTCTAGATGCCTGAACTACCCGAAGTCGAGGTGGTGCGCCGCGGCTTGCAGGCCCATGTGGTGGGCAAGACGATCACGGCGGTTCGGGTGCACCATCCCCGCGCCGTGCGCCGCCACGAGGAAGGGCCCGCCGACCTCACCGGCCGGCTGCTCGGCGCGCGGATCACCGGAACCGATCGGCGCGGCAAGTACCTGTGGCTGCTGCTCGATACCGAGCCACCTGGGTCGGGATCCGACACCGCGCTGGTCGTTCACCTCGGCATGAGCGGGCAGATGCTGCTCGGGCAAGTGCCGCGCGCCGACCACGTCCGGATCTCCGCACTGCTCGACGACGGGACCGTGCTCAGCTTCGCCGACCAGCGCACCTTCGGGGGGTGGATGCTCGCCGACCAGGTGAGCGTGGACGGCAGCGTGGTGCCGGTGCCCGTCGCCCACCTGGCGCGCGACCCGCTGGACCCCCGGTTCGATGCCGACGCTGTGGTGAAAGTGTTGCGGCGCAAGCATTCCGAGCTCAAGCGCCAGCTACTCGATCAGCAGCTGGTGTCGGGGATCGGCAACATATACGCCGACGAAGCGCTGTGGCGGGCCAAGGTGCACGGCGCACGAATCGCCGACACACTGAGCCGGCGCCAACTGTCGGCCGTCCTGGAAGCCGCGGCCGACGTGATGCGCGACGCCCTGGCAAAGGGCGGGACCTCGTTCGATTCGCTGTATGTCAACGTCAACGGCGAGTCGGGGTACTTCGACCGATCCCTGGACGCCTACGGCCGCGAGGGCGAAAGCTGCCGGCGGTGTGGCGCGGTGATGCGCCGGGAGAAGTTCATGAACCGCTCGTCGTTCTACTGTCCGAAATGCCAGCCACGGCCTCGGCGGTAGAGCGGCGGCTAGGTCAGCCCGGTCGCGCCGGCTTGACCGAATAGCTTCCCGCCGCCGCCGCCGGTGCCGGCGTCGCCAGGCGGCGTGCCAACCCCGGCATTGCCCCCTCCGCCACCGTTGCCGATCAGGCCCGCGCTGCCACCGTCACCGCCATCGCCGCCGGCCGCTGTGACGCCCTCTCCGCCGGCGCCGCCGGCGCCGCCGGAGCCGGAGAAGTCACCGCCGTTACCGCCGGCGCCGCCTTTGCCGCCGGGCCCGTTGAAGCCGCTGCCGCCGTCCCCGCCGCCCCCGCCGGTACCTCCGAGGCTGCCGCCGTCGCCCCCGGCCCCGCCGACCCCACCGGCGCCGTTGCCGCCCGAGCCGCCGGCGCCGCCCGCCCCGCCGGAGCCCAAGCCGCCGGTCCTGGCGTCACCGCCCGCCCCGCCGGCCCCGCCGGGCCCGTTGATGCCGGTGCCGCCGGCGCCGCCGGCCCCGCCGTTACCGGTGACGATGCCGGGGCTGCCGCCGTCCCCGCCGGCTCCGCCCATTGTCTCGCCGGTGCCGCCGGTCCCGCCGGTTCCTCCGGAGCCGCCGAGGGTGCCGCCGTCGCCGCCGGTCCCGCCGGCCCCGCCGGCGCCCGTGTGACCGGTGCCGCCGGCCCCGCCGGAGCCGCCGAACCCGAACATTCCGCCGTCTCCGCCGGTCCCGCCGTTCCCACCGGTGGTGCCGCCGTCTCCTCCGACGCCGCCGGCCCCGCCGATGCCGCCGTTGGCGAATAGCCCGGCGATCCCGGCGGAGGCCGCGCCGCCGGTTCCGCCGCTGCCGCCAGTGGTGGCGCCGTACCCGCCGGCGCCGCCGGCCCCCCCGTCGCCGGAGCCGAACCGCCCGCCGGCCCCGCCGGCCCCGCCGTTTGCGCCGCTGCCGGTGTCGCCGATGCCGCCCGCGCCGCCAGCGCCGCCGGTAGCACCCCCGACGGGGCCGCCGGGTGCGAACAGCCCGGCCGCCCCGCCGGCCCCGCCATTGCCCCCGTTGGTGCCGCCTTCGCCGCCCGCGCCGCCCGCGCCGCCGGCGCCGAACAGCCCGCCGGCCCCGCCGTTTCCGCCGTTGCCGCCGGTGGTGCCGCCGTGCCCGCCGGCGCCGCCGGCGCCGCCGCTGCCGAACAGCCCGCCGGCCCCGCCGCTTCCGCCGTTGCCGCCGGTAGCCGGGCCGGGTGCGCCGGACCCCCCGGCCCCGCCGTTGCCAAACAAGATCCCGCCGTCCCCGCCGTTCAGCCCCGACCCCGGAGCCGCGTTGGCGCCGTTGCCGATCAGCGGTCGGCCCAACAGCGCCTGTGTTGGCGCGTTCACCGCGCTCAGCAGCGTCTGCCCGGCGTTTTCCGCCTCGGTGCTCAGGTACGAACCCGCGCCCGCATTCATGGCCTGCACAAAATCGTCATGAAACGCCGCCGCCGCGGCGCTGAGCGCCTGGTATCCCTGGGCGTGTCCGGCGAACACCGCCGCGATGGCCGCCGACACCTCATCGGCGCCCGCGGCCAGCACCCCCGTCGTCGGCCCCGCCGCGGCCGCGTTCGCAAAGCTGATTGTCGAACCGATCCTCGCCAAGCCCGCGGCCGCCGCCGTGAGCGCCTCCGGCTCCGCGATCAGGAATGACATCAGGCCCCCCTCCAATACGTCGCGACAGCATGGGCACCAGCCGCCGAGCAAGCGACCATATCGCGACACGGGGCACGACACATCCCGTTTTCGTTTGATGTTTCGCACTGTTTAGCCCGGCCGGGCGATGGGCGGGTAGCGCCCGGCCCCGGTGGTATCCGCTGGGACCGAACGATCAGTCGAAAATGTCGCGGCGCAAGACTCCGGTCGGCAATGTTCGGTCGACGAACCACTCGCGGCTGAATATCAGGCCGAACACCTGGGGCGGCAGTCGGAGCAACACGCCGAACATGCGCGCGGGCAGTCCGCTGCCGATCTGAGAGCGGTGGGCGGCGAAGGCATCTCGTTTCTGCCGCGCAAAACGGAAGACGTCAATCCGGTGGGTGATGGTCGCTCGCGGAGCATACGCAGTGCGGGCGACGTCTGGGTCGTACGGCGTCGGCAATCGCAGAAGATGAGTGAGAGCGCTCGTCCAACTTAATAATTCGCGCGGCATCGTCGCCTCGAGTACTCGTCGGGTCGCCGCAAGTTCGGCAGCGCGTTTGCCGACGTGATGCACCTGTACGTGATCGCGGTGGCCGTAGCCGCCGTTGCGCTGGTAGCTGAGCAGTAGATCCGCGTCTTCGGCGCGGAGTATCTCTGCGAGCCGCTGCGCCGCCTCCTCCAGATCCGCTCGTGCGAACCTGACCCGTCCGGGTGGGTCTGGGAAGAACAACGGCCCATAGCCGCTATCGGCGTAGCCGAGGCACTCGACTCGGTGAACTCCAAGAATTCCCGCGCTCAAACGCAATTCGCCCAGCCGAGAATCATCGTCCTCGTTCCGCACGCGCCCGTCGGTCGCCGTGACCACGACCGCACGATGTCCGTTTGCCGCGGCTCGCGCGAGCGTGCCGCCGGTGAGGACCACCTCGTCGTCCGGATGGGCGTGGAATGCGACGACGGTGGCCATGGAACGCAGTATGCCTGCCCCGTCGATGCGTCGAGATCGACGTTAGCGCGTCGCTCACTCGAACTCTTCCGCGCTGCCGTCGATCTCGGCGCAAGGACCACCCGGTAGAAAAGGACTCATGACGCAACTGTGGGTCGAACGCACCGGGACACGCCGCTACACCGGGCATAGCTCGCGCGGCGCGCAGGTGCTCGTCGGCTCCGAGGACGTCGACGGCGTGTTCACCCCCGGCGAACTGCTCAAGATCGCGCTCGCCGCGTGCAGCGGCATGTCCAGCGACGAGCCGCTGGCCCGCCGGCTCGGCGACGATTACCAGGCGGTGGTCCGGGTGTCCGGCGCCGCCGACCGCGAGCAGGAACGCTATCCGCTGCTCGAGGAGAGGCTCGAGCTGGACCTGTCCGGATTGTCCGACGACGAGAAGAAACGCCTGCTGGTGGTGGTCAACCGGGCCATTGACCTGGTCTGCACCGTCGGGCGCACGCTCAAGTCCGGTACCACCGTCAACTTCGAGGTCGCCAGTGTCAAATCCTGAGTCGGATCCCGACGTCCGGCTCACCGCCTGGGTGCACGGGATGGTCCAGGGAGTCGGTTTTCGCTGGTGGACCCGCAGCCGGGCCCTGGAGCTCGGCCTGACCGGGTACGCGGCCAATCAGGCGGACGGCCGAGTCTTGGTGATCGCCCAGGGGCCCCGCGAGGCGGCGGAGAAACTGCTGCAGCTGCTGGAAGGCGGCGCTTCGTGGCCCTCCAGGCCCGGCCGCGTCGACAAGGTTGTCGCCGATTGGTCGCAGCCGCAAGAGCGTTTCAGCGGCTTCGTCGAGCGCTGAGCGCGCTACTCTGGCACCCCATGTACCTCAAGAGTCTGACGCTGAAGGGCTTCAAGTCCTTCGCATCGCCGACGACTCTGCGCTTCGAGCCGGGCATCACCGCCGTCGTCGGGCCCAACGGCTCCGGCAAATCCAACGTGGTCGATGCCCTGGCGTGGGTGATGGGGGAGCAGGGCGCCAAGACGCTGCGCGGCGGAAAGATGGAAGACGTCATCTTTGCCGGCACTTCGTCGCGGGCCCCGCTGGGCCGTGCCGAAGTCACTGTCACCATCGACAACTCCGACAACGCACTGCCGATCGAGTACTCCGAGGTCTCGATCACCCGCAGGATGTTCCGCGATGGCGCCAGCGAATACGAAATCAACGGCAGCAGTTGCCGTTTGATGGATGTCCAGGAGTTGCTGAGCGACTCGGGGATCGGCCGCGAGATGCACGTCATCGTCGGGCAGGGCAAGCTTGACGAGATCCTGCAGTCCCGGCCCGAGGACCGCCGCGCGTTCATCGAAGAGGCCGCCGGCGTGCTCAAGCATCGCAAACGCAAAGAAAAGGCGCTGCGAAAGCTCGAGGCGATGTCAGCAAACCTGGCCCGGCTCACCGACCTGACCACCGAACTGCGCCGCCAGCTCAAACCGCTGGGCCGCCAGGCCGAGGTGGCCCGTCGCGCCCAGACCATCCAGGCCGATCTACGCGACGCCCGGTTGCGGCTGGCCGCCGACGACCTCGTCAACCGGCAGGGGGAGCGGGACGCGATCTTGGAGGCCGAGGCGACGATACGCCGCGAGCACGACGAGGCCGCTTCCCGCCTGGCGGTGGCATCCGACGAGCTGACCGCGCACGAGACCGCGCTGGCCGAGCTCTCGGTTCGGGCCGAGTCCGTCCAGCACACCTGGTTCGGGCTGTCCGCCCTGGCCGAACGTGTGGGCGCGACGGTGCGCATCGCCAGCGAACGCGCCCAGCACCTCGACGTCGAGCCGGCGATGACCAGCGACACCGACCCCGACGCCCTGGAGGCCGAGGCCCATCAGGTGGCGGCCGCCGAGCAGCGGCTGTTGGCGGAGCTGGCCGCGGCGCGCACCCGGCTGGACGCCGCCCGCGCCGAACTGGCCGATCGGGAGCGCGAAGCCGCCGAGGCCGACCGGGCCCACCTGGCGGCGGTGCGGGCCGAGGCGGACCGCCGCGAGGGTCTGGCGCGGCTGGCCGGTCAGGTGGAGACCATGCGGGCTCGCGTCGAATCGATCGACGACAGCGTTGCGCGCCTGTCCGAGCGCATCGAGCAGGCCGGCACCCGCGCGCAGCAGACCCGGGCGGAATTCGAAACCGTGCAGGCACGCGTCGGTGAACTGGATCAGGGCGAGGTGGGCCTTGACGAGCACCACGAGCGGACCGTGGCCGCGTTGCGGCTGGCCGACGAACGCGTAGCCGAACTGCAGTCCGCCGAGCGGGGCGCAGAACGGGAAATCGCTTCGCTGCGAGCCCGCATCGACGCGCTCTCGGTGGGGCTCGAGCGCAAGGACGGCGCGGCCTGGCTCGCGCAACACCACACTGGCACAGGGCTTTTCGGGCCGATCGCCAAGTTGGTCAAAGTCCGGCCCGGCTACGAAGCGGCGCTGGCCGCGGTGCTCGGGTCGGCGGCCGACGCGCTGGCCGCCGAAAGCTTCGGCGCCGCGCGTTCCGCGGTCGCCGCACTCAAGCAAGCCGACGGGGGCCGCGCGGCCCTGGTTTTGGGGGACTGGCCGGCCGACCGGGCCGCCCAGGCCGCCCCGCTGCCCGGGGGCGGTATGTGGGCGCTCGATCTGGTCGAGGCACCGCCGCGGCTGCGCGGCGCGATGATCGCGATGCTTTCCGGTGTCGCGGTGGTCGACGATCTCGGCGACGCGCTGGATCTGGTGGCGGCCCGCCCGGAGTTGCGCGCGGTCACGCTCGACGGCGATCTGGTCGGTGCCGGCTGGGTGAGCGGGGGTTCGGACCGCAAGCTGTCCACGCTGGAGGTCACTTCGGAGATCGACAAGGCCGGTGCTGAGCTGGCCGCCGCGGAGACGCAGGTGGGCCAGCTCACCGCGGCGCTGTCCGGCGCGCTGACCGAGCAGGCCGCCCGTCAGGATTCGGCCGAGCAGGCGTTGGCCGCGCTCAACGAATCCGACACCGCAATCTCGGCGATGTACGAGCAACTGGGCCGGCTCGGGCAGGATGCCCGTGCGGCCGACGAAGAGTGGAGCAGGTTGCTGCGGCAGCGCGAGGAGTTGGAAGCGGGGCGCGCGCAGACGGTCGACGAGGTCACCGAACTCGAAACCCGGCTGCGCAACGCCCAGGCGAGCCAGCCGATGGATGCCGCAGAACCCGGTCACGCGATGGCCCGACAGCAGATCGCCGCTGCCGCCGAGAGTGCGCGTGGCGTCGAGGTGGAGGCCCGCCTGGCGGTGCGGACCGCCGAGGAGCGTGCCAACGCGGTGCGCGGGCGGGCGGATTCGTTACGCCGGGCGGCCGCCGCCGAGAGGGAAACGCGGCTGCGGGCACAGCAGGCGCACGCGGCGCGATTGCGCGCGGCCGCGGTGGCCGCGGCGGTGGCCGACGCCGGGCGGCTGCTGGCCGGGCGGTTGGACCGGGTAGTGGCCGCGGCGTCGCACATCCGCGACGCGCTGGTCGCCGAACGCCAGGAGCGCTCGACGGCGATGGCGGCGGTGCGCGACGAGGCGCACGCGCTGGGCGCCCGGCTCGCCACCCTCACCGACTCGCTGCACCGCGACGAGGTGGCCAACGCCCAGGCGGTGCTGCGTATCGAGCAGCTCGAGCAGATGGTGCTGGAGCAGTTCGGAATGTCGCCCACCGACTTGATCGCCGAATACGGTCCGCAGGTTGCGCTGCCGCCGACGGAGCTCGAGCTGGCCGAATTCGAGCAGGCCCGGGAGCGTGGCGAGCAGGTGACCGCACCCGCTCCGATGCCCTACGACCGGCCTACCCAAGAGCGCCGCGCCAAACGGGCCGAACGTGAGCTGGCCGAACTGGGCAGGGTCAATCCGCTGGCGCTGGAGGAGTTTGCTGCGCTGGAGGAACGCTACAATTTCCTGTCCACCCAGCTCGAGGATGTCAAGGCCGCCCGAAGGGATCTGCTGGGCGTGGTCGCCGACGTCGATGCCCGCATCCTGCAGGTGTTCACCGATGCCTTCAATGACGTCGAACGCGAATTCCGGGACGTGTTCGCCGCGCTGTTTCCCGGTGGGGAGGGTCGGCTGCGGCTCACCGATCCCGGTGACATGCTCACCACAGGCATCGAGGTCGAAGCGCGTCCGCCCGGCAAGAAGATCACCCGGCTGTCTTTGCTGTCCGGTGGCGAGAAGGCGCTGACCGCGGTGGCCATGCTGGTGGCGATCTTCCGGGCCCGCCCGTCGCCGTTCTACATCATGGACGAGGTGGAGGCCGCGCTCGACGACACCAACCTGCGCCGCCTGATCGGCCTGTTCGAACTGCTGCGGGCCCAGTCGCAGATCATCATCATCACGCACCAGAAGCCGACGATGGAGGTCGCCGACGCGCTGTACGGCGTGACGATGCAGGACGACGGCATCACCGCGGTGATCTCGCAGCGCATGCGCGGCCAGCAGGTTGAGCAGCTGGTCTCCAGTTCCTCCTAGGGTCAGCCCCCGGCGGCGGCTGTCGCTGACGAGGGCCGGTCCAACCGGCGCGGGGCCGCTTGGAAGAATGTCAGCGTGTCGCAAGGTCTTTGGATCGCGTTCGCGGTCATCGCCGCCCTGGTCGTCATCGCCGCGCTGGTCCTGGGCCTGGTGCGTTACCGCCGACGGCGGATCAGGCTCACCCGTGCCGGCAAAGGGCCCCAGCCCGGCGCGATCGACCGCTCGGGTGGTTACACCGCGTCGTCGGGCATCACATTCAGCCAGTCCGCACCGACGATCGACACCGGCGGCCTGCCCGCGGTAGGCGACGACGCGACCGTTCCCCGGGACGCGCCCCGGCGCACGATCTCCGATGTACACCTCCCGGAAATCATCCCGGAACCCGCGACCGTCACGCCGCCACCGGCAGCTCCGCCGGCCCCTCCGGTCCCCGAGGCGCCGCAGGTCCCCGAGGTGCCGGAGTCCCCGGTGGCCCCGGAGATCTCAGAGATCGAGGCCATCACACCGCCCGAAGGCCGGCTGGAGCGACTCCGCGGCCGGCTGGCCAGGTCGCAGAATGCGCTTGGGCGCAGCGTGCTGGGCTTGATCGGCGGCGGCGACCTGGACGAAGAGTCCTGGCAGGATGTCGAGGACACCCTGCTGGTCGCCGATCTGGGCCCGGTCGCCACCGAGTCGGTGATCTCGGAGCTGCGCAGCGGGCTGGCCAGCGGCAATGTGCGCACCGAGGCCGACGCCAAGGCCGTGCTGCGCGATGTCCTGATCCAAGAGCTGCAACCCGGCATGGACCGCTCGATTCGCGCCCTGCCGCACGCCGACCATCCCGCGGTGCTGCTGATCGTCGGCGTGAACGGCACCGGGAAAACCACCACCGTCGGCAAGCTGGCGCGGGTGTTGGTGGCTGACGGGCGGCGCGTCGTGTTGGGCGCGGCCGACACCTTCCGGGCGGCGGCGGCCGATCAACTGCAGACCTGGGCGTCCCGGGTGGGGGCGGAGGTGGTGCGCGGGGCCGAAGGCGCCGACCCGGCATCGGTGGCGTTCGACGCCGTCGACAAGGGCATCGCGGCCGGCGCCGACGTCGTCGTCATCGACACCGCCGGGCGGCTCCACACCAAGGTCGGACTGATGGACGAACTCGACAAGGTCAAGCGCGTGGTTACCCGGCGCGCGGCCGTCGATGAGGTTTTGCTGGTGCTCGACGCGACGATCGGGCAGAACGGTCTGGCGCAGGCCCGGGTGTTCGCCGACGTGGTCGACATCACCGGCGCGGTGCTGACCAAGCTGGACGGAACGGCCAAGGGCGGCATCGTTTTCCGCGTCCAACAAGAACTCGGCGTGCCGGTGAAACTGGTCGGACTCGGCGAAGGCCCCGACGATTTGGCGCCTTTCGAGCCCGCCGCATTTGTGGACGCCCTGCTTGGCTGAAGTCATTACACGGCGAGCGCGACGTTAATCCTGACGAAACACGGTCGCTGTATCCGCGAAACAACCATTGCGCATGGTTCTCGACAGGCCACAGGCTACCCGTCTGTCGGCCGGTTCAGGGCCGACCGGAGGTGATAGCGAGTGAGTTTCCCGATAATGGGCCAACCCGATACCGGCGATACCGCCTGGATGTTGGCGAGTTCCGCGCTGGTGCTGTTGATGACGCCCGGTCTGGCGTTCTTCTACGGCGGCATGGTCCGCACCCGAAGCGTGCTCAACATGCTCATGATGAGCATCAGCGCGATGGGCGTGGTGACCGTGCTATGGGTGCTCTACGGCTACTCGATGTCATTCGGCGACGACAAATGGGGCATCGTAGGCAAGCCGTCCGACTACTGGGGCCTGGCGAAGCTCATCGGCGGCAACGCGGTCAAGGGTGATCCGACCAAGGCCGTCACACAGGTCGATATTCCGCTGGCCGGCACCATGCCCGCCACCGTCTTCGTGGCCTTCCAGCTGATGTTCGCGATCATCACCGTCGCGCTGATCTCGGGGGCCGTGTCCGACCGGCTGAAGTTCAGTGCCTGGCTGGTATTCGCCGCGCTGTGGGCGACTTTGGTCTACTTCCCGGTCGCACACTGGGTGTTCGCGGCCGACGGCTTCGCCTCCGAGCACGGCGGCTGGATCAACAACAAGCTGCATGCGATCGACTTCGCGGGCGGAACTGCGGTCCATATCAACTCCGGTGTGGCGGGTCTGGCGCTGGCGCTCGTGCTGGGCAAGCGCAAGGGCTGGCCCACGACGCTGTTCCGCCCGCACAACCTGCCGTTCGTGATGCTGGGTGCCGGGTTGCTGTGGTTCGGCTGGTTCGGGTTCAACGCCGGATCGGCGACCAGCTCCAACGGTTCCGCAGGCTCGACGTTCATGACCACGACGATCGCCACCGCCACTGCCATGCTGGCCTGGCTGCTCACCGAACGCATCCGCGACGGGCACGCCACCACGCTCGGCGCGGCCTCGGGCATTGTCGCCGGACTGGTGGCCATCACGCCGTCGTGCTCGTCGGTCAACGTGTTGGGCGCCCTGGTTATCGGCTTTGTGGGCGGTGTGGTGTGCGCGCTGGCGGTGGGGCTGAAGTTCAGGTTCGGCTTTGATGACTCGCTCGACGTGGTCGGTGTGCACATGGTCGGTGGTTTGACGGGCACGCTGCTGGTTGGTCTGGTCGCGGCCCCGGAATCAACGGCAATTAATGGGGTGGCTGGGGTTTCTAAGGGCCTGTTCTACGGCGGCGGCTTCGCCCAGCTGGAGCGGCAAGCGGTCGGCGCGTTCAGTGTTCTCTTCTACTCCTTCGTCGTTACGCTTATCCTGGCTTTGATCCTGAAGTACACCATCGGGCTGAGGGTGAGTGCGGAGGACGAGGCCGGCGGCATCGACGAGTCGGAGCACGCAGAAACTGCTTACGAATTCGCCGTAGTCGGGGCTTCGGGTCTTCCTCACCGCGCCAGCGCGAGCCCCAACGGCCTGGACGAGCGAGTCGACGAGAAAGTGGAGGCAGAGCATTCATGAAGCTAGTCACCGCGATCGTGAAGCCATTCACCCTCGATGACGTCAAGACAAGCCTCGAAGAGGCGGGCGTCCTGGGGATGACGGTCAGCGAAATCCAGGGCTACGGACGGCAGAAGGGTCACACCGAGGTTTACCGGGGTGCCGAATACTCGGTCGATTTCGTGCCGAAGGTCCGGATCGAGGTCGTCATCGACGACTCCATCGTCGACAAAGTCGTGGACAGCATCGTCCGGGCTGCGCGCACCGGCAAGATCGGTGACGGCAAAGTCTGGGTCAGCCCCGTGGAAACCATCGTGCGAGTGCGCACTGGTGAACGCGGGACCGACGCTCTATGACGCTAGCCGCACATTGCTGATGCGACCCGGGCGGGCCGGGAGGGGATGAAACCGAACCGGTCCGATCCGTCCGGGGCATCGGACATATCGGGGACAGGAAGCGCCTGCGGGGCAACCGATTTGGTTGCGTCGCGGCGCCGACTGCTGTCTGAAGGTCTTCAGCTGGATGCGGCCAGTCTGCGGCAGGCCTGGCTGGAGCTACACGAGTCCTGGCTGTCCGCCAAGGCGGCGGAAATCGGAATCACCGCCGGCAGTGGCTTGGCGATCGTTGGAATCGGTGGCCTGGGCCGCCGTGAGCTGCTCCCGTATTCCGATCTGGACCTGATGCTGTTGCACGACGACAAGCCCGCCGGCGCACTGGAGCCGGTCGCGGATCGGCTGTGGTATCCGCTGTGGGACGCCAACGTTCGGCTCGATCACAGCGTGCGCACCGTGTCCGGGGCATTGGGCGTCGCCAATGCCGACATGGTGGCCGCCCTGGGCATGTTGGACGCACGCCACATCGCCGGGGAGACGGAGCTGTCGGCGGGACTGATCGACGGCGCGCGACGGCAGTGGCGCAGCGCAATTCGCTCCCGGATGGACGAGCTTGTCGAGATGACGCAGGCCCGCTGGCTGCGGTGTGGCCGGATCGCGCAACGGGCCGAGCCCGACTTGAAATCGGGTCGTGGCGGCCTTCGCGACGTGCAATTGCTGGACGCGCTGGGCGTTGCCCAGCTCATCGACCGCCACGGCATGGCCAACCCGAACATGCCAGGGGGTTCACTGGACGCTGCGTATCTCACGCTGCTCGATGTGCGCACCGAACTGCACCGGGTGTCCGGCCGCGGACGCGATCAGCTGCTGGCTCAGTTCGCCGACGAGGTCAGCGCCAACTTGGGCGTCGGTGACCGATTCGCCTTGGCGCGCATGCTGTCAGACGCCGGCCGCACCATCGCCTACCACGCGGAGACGGGGCTGAGGACCGCGCAAAACGCATTGCCCCGCCGCGGTATTAGCGCCCTGGTGCGGCGCCCCAGGCGGCGGCCACTGGACGAGGGCGTTGTCGAGTATGACGGCGAAATCGTGCTTGCCCGTGAGGCCCAGCCCCAAAGCGATCCCGGCCTGGTGCTGCGACTGGCTGCCGCGTCGGCCGACACCGGCTTGCCCATCGGTGCCGCCACGCTGAGTCGGCTGGCCGCCAGCGTCCCGGACTTGCCCACCCCTTGGCCGCGGGAGGCATTGGACGACCTGTTGGTTGTCCTCCTGGCCGGTCCCACGGCGGTGAACACGATCGAAGCGCTTGACCGGACCGGGCTATGGGCCAGGCTGTTGCCGGAATGGGACGCGGTCCGCGACCTCCCGCCACGCGATGTCTCCCACAAATGGACCGTTGACCGTCACCTCGTCGAAACCGCGGTCAATGCCGCGCCGCTGACCACCCATGTTGCGCGATCGGACCTGCTTGCGCTGGGCGCGCTGCTGCACGACATCGGCAAGGGGCGGGGCGTGGACCACTGTGTGCTCGGGGCCGAATTAGTGATCCCGATCGGCGAGAGGCTGGGGCTGTCGCCCCAGGACATCGGCACGCTGTCGAACATGGTCCGCCACCACCTCGTGCTGCCGATAACGGCGACCCGAAGCGACCTCAAAGACCCCAAGACCATCGAGGCCGTGTCCGAGGCTCTGGGCGGGGATCCGCAACTGCTCGAACTGCTGCACGCGCTGGCGCACGCGGACTCGAAGGCCACCGGACCGGGGGTGTGGAGCGACTGGAAAGCCTCCCTGGTCGCCGACCTGGTGCGTCACTGCCGGTTGGTGATGGCGGGTGAGCCGCTGCCGCAGGCCGAACCGACTGCGCCCCACTACCTTTCACTGGCGGCCGACCACGGGGTGCACGTGGAGATCAAGCCGGGCGAGGGCGAGCGTTTCCACGCGGTGATGGTCGCACCGGACGCGCGGGGATTGGTGTCGAAGGCCGCCGCTGTGCTGGCGCTGAACTCGCTGCGGGTTTACTCGGCGTCGGTCAATCTGCATGAGGGTGTCGCGATCGCCGAATTTGTGGTGTCACCGCTTTTTGGTTCCCCGCCGGCGGCCGATCTGCTGCGTCAGCAATTCGTCGGCGCCCTCAACGGCGACGTTGACGTCCTCGGCGCGCTGGAGAAGCGCGACAGCGACGCCGCGGGTTCGGCGATGGCCCGGGCCGGGGAGATTCAGGCGGGGGCGCCCCTGACGCGTTCGACCGCGCCGCCCCGCATCCTGTGGCTCGACGCCCCTACGCCCGGCCAACTTGTCGTCGAAGTTCGCGCCATGGACCGGGTCGGGCTGCTCGCGCACCTGGCGCAGGCGCTGGAGCGTGCCGGCGCGGACATCGCTTGGGCGAAGGTCAACACGTTCGGGTCGACGGCGGCCGATGTGTTCTGTGTGACGGTGCCGGTCGAGGACGGCGAGTTTGGCGCACGAGCCGCGGTCGAGCAGCATCTGCTGGCCGTGTTGGGCGGCCCCGCGGTCGAAGTGCTCGACCAGCCCGTCGGCGACTAAGACTGCTCCGAGTTGAACTGCCGCAAGGCGTCGATGCGGGCCCTGATCTGCTCGCGGGTCGCAGCGGCGATCGGCGGCCCTCCGCAACGGCGGCGAAGTTCGCTGTGAATCCATCCGTGCGGTTTGCCGGTGCGGTGGTGGGTTGCCGAGACGAGGGTGTTGAGCTCGCGACGTAGATCGCGGATTTGGCAATGCATCGAAGGCGCAGCCGACGGTGTTCCCTGGGCGGTTTCCTTTGGCAGCCGGGCCCGTTTCTTGAGCTGCTCGTCTTGGCGTTGGTGCAGAAGGGCGCGCATCTGGTCGGCGTCAAGCAACCCGGGGATACCGAGGTAGTCCGCCTCTTCGTCGCTCCCGGCCGGTGTGGCAGTGCCGAACGAGGATCCATCGAAGATGACCTGATCGAGTTCGGCGTCGGCGCCCAATGAGGTGAAGCTCTTGTCTGTTTCGCTCTTCTCGGTTTGCGTCCTGACGGCGGGATCACCGTCGAGAGGATCGTCGGCTTCGCGGTGCGGTTGGCCGAGGACGTGATTGCGCTGGGCCTCCAACGCGCTGGCGAGTTGCAGCAGGTTAGGCACCGACGGGACGAAGATGCTTGCGGTTTCCCCCGGCCGGCGCGATCGCACGAACCGGCCGATGGCCTGCGCGAAGAACAGGGGCGTCGAGGCGCTGGTGGCGTAGATCCCGACCGACAGACGGGGTACGTCGACGCCCTCGGAGACCATGCGCACCGCGACCAGCCAGCGGCCGGCGCTCTCGGCGAATTCGGTGATGCGGGCCGACGATCCGGGGTCGTCGGACAGCACCACCGTGGGCGCCTCGCGGGTGATCTTGGTCAGCA
The DNA here is from genome assembly GCF_052145595.1 of Mycobacterium sp. Classification (GTDB taxonomy): domain Bacteria; phylum Actinomycetota; class Actinomycetes; order Mycobacteriales; family Mycobacteriaceae; genus Mycobacterium. The sequence continues at coordinate 27,768 of NZ_JBKQOI010000079.1, forward strand.
GGGCGGCGTACGCGCGGGCCGCGGTGCGGTCGGAGGCGATGATCATGCCGCCGGCGTCGGGCATGTGGGCCCGCTTTTGGCGCAGTCGCTCATCGGCGGCCGCGATCACCGCGGGCATCCATTCGCCGGCGGGGTCCAGCGCCGTGCGCCAGGCCCGTGCGGTCTGCTCGGCGGACAGCGGCTCGCCCAGTCGTGCGGCGTGCTCTTCGCCGGCGCTATCCCGCCAGCGCGCCTGCCCGGAGTAGGCGAGGAAGACCACCGGCCGGACGACACCATCGGCGAGGGCTTCGGCGTAGCCGTAGGTGTGGTCGGCTTGCGAACGCAGCACGCCGTCGGCGCCGGATGCGTAGGGTACGAACGGGATGGGGCTGTCGTCGCTGCGAAACGGTGTGCCCGTCAAAGCGAGTCGGCGCGTGGCGTCGCCGAAGGCTTCGCGGATGGCCTCGCCCCACGTCTTGGCGTCACCGCCGTGGTGTATCTCATCGAAGATGACCAAAGTGTTGCGCTGCTCGGTGCGGACCCGGTGCAGCGTCGGATGCGCGGCGACCTGGGCGTAGGTGACCATCACCCCGTGGTACTCCGGCGAGGTCTGGGGGCCGGTGTTGGAGAATTTCGGGTCCAGGGCGAGGCCGTGCCGCTGCGCGGCCAGCGCCCACTGAATCTTGAGGTGCTCGGTGGGCACCACGACAGTGATCTGCTTGACGGCGCGCTGGCTGAGTAGTTCGGCCGCCACCCGCAGCGCGAACGTTGTTTTCCCGGATCCGGGGGTGGCCACGGCCAGGAAATCGCGGGGCTGGCCGGCAAGGTACTTCACCAGCGCCTTGCGCTGCCAGCCCCGCAACGGCGGGCCGCTCTCGGCGCGCGACTCCGCGTGGCTGACCGGTTGCATCGAAACAGCTCCCCCCGTAATTGCGTCTTCGACGCGGCCAGCTCGGTTCGGTGGCGGCTGTGAAATGTAGCACGGCAACGCTTTTCGGCGCAGCAGCGACTCGAATCTGGCTACCGTGCCTGACCTCGTTCGGCGCTGTGACGGGCTTGAGTCGCGCGACTGGCCGAAAAGGAACCTCGACGTGGGGGAGGGCCAGCTTCACGTTCGCGAGACTTGCGCCATGGCACCGCGCCTCGGCGTGTCGTCGCCGCCATGCAAGTGTCGTGGAGCTGGTGACCCGCTGTGCCCGGCCGGGACATCGCTGCCGCGTCCGCGGCGGTACCACTAGGCTGGCGGGGTGTTTGAATCGCTGTCTGACCGGTTGACCGGTGCCCTACAGGGACTGCGCGGCAAGGGTCGACTGACCGACGCCGATATCGAGGCCACCGCCCGCGAAATCCGGCTGGCGCTGCTGGAAGCCGATGTGTCGCTGCCCGTGGTGCGAGCGTTCGTCGGCCGGATCAAAGAACGCGCGCGGGGCGCCGAGGTCTCCGGTGCCCTCAACCCGGCGCAACAGGTCGTCAAGATCGTCAACGAAGAGCTCATCGGCATCCTGGGCGGTGAGACGCGCCAGCTGACGTTTGCGAAGACGCCGCCGACGGTTGTGATGCTGGCCGGCCTGCAGGGTTCCGGTAAGACCACGCTGGCGGGCAAATTGGCCGCGTGGCTTCGCGGCCAGGGACACACGCCACTTCTGGTGGCCTGCGACCTGCAGCGACCGGCCGCGGTAAACCAGCTGCAAGTCGTCGGTCAGCGTGCCGGGGTTCCGGTGTTCGCGCCGCATCCCGGGGAGTCACCGGAGTCCGGCCCCGGTGACCCGGTCGCGGTCGCGTCGGCGGGGCTTGCCGAGGCCCGCGCCAAGCACTTCGACGTCGTCATCGTCGACACCGCCGGCCGGTTGGGCATCGACGACGAGCTGATGGCCCAGGCGGCGGCCATCCGGGACGCCATCAATCCCGATGAGGTCTTGTTCGTCCTGGACGCGATGATCGGCCAGGACGCCGTCACCACCGCCGAGGCGTTCGGCGAGGGTGTCGGGTTCACCGGTGTGGTGTTGACCAAGCTCGACGGTGACGCCCGTGGTGGGGCCGCGTTGTCCGTCCGCGAGGTGACCGGTGTCCCAATCCTTTTCGCCTCCACCGGCGAGAAGCTGGAGGACTTCGACGTCTTCCACCCGGACCGGATGGCCAGCCGCATTCTGGGCATGGGCGACGTGCTGAGCCTGATCGAGCAGGCCGAGCAGGTCTTCGACGCCGAGCAGGCCGAGGCCGCCGCCGCCAAGATCGGCGCCGGCGAGCTGACGCTGGAGGATTTCCTGGAACAGATGCTGGCCATCCGCAAGATGGGTCCGATCGGCAACCTGCTGGGCATGCTGCCGGGTGCGGGTCAGATGAAGGATGCGCTGGCCCAGGTCGACGACAGCCAACTCGACCGTCTGCAGGCCATCATCCGCGGCATGACCCCGCAAGAGCGGGCCGACCCCAAGATCATCAACGCCTCACGGCGGCTGCGTATCGCCAACGGCTCGGGCGTGACGGTGTCGGAGATCAACCAGCTGGTTGACCGCTTCTTCGAAGCCCGCAAGATGATGTCGTCGATGCTGGGCGGCATGGGCATCCCCGGCATCGGCCGCAAGTCTGCGACGCGGAAGGGCAAGGGATCGGCGAAGGGGAAGAAGGGCAAGAAGGGCGCACGCGGGCCGACTCCGCCGAAGGGCAGAAGCCCGTTCGCGCCCGCAGTTCCTGGAATGCCGGGCATGCCGGGCATGCCGGCGGGATTCCCCGATCTGTCGCAGATGCCCGAAGGCCTCAACGAGCTGCCGCCCGGGCTGGCCGACTTCGACCTGTCCAAGCTGAAGTTCCCGGGCAAGAAGTAGCAGCCTCGTGCGCATGCACGTGCGAGGTCTGATGCTGCCCGACGAGACCGAGATCGAACTGTGGATCGTCGACGGCCTCATCAGCACGGAACGGGTCGCGGGGGCCGACACCGTTTTTGACGGGGGCTGGATCCTGCCCGGGCTGGTGGATGCGCATTGTCACGTCGGGCTCGGTGACCACGGCGAGATTCCCCTCGACGAGGCGATCGGCCAGGCCGAGACCGAACGCGACGCCGGCGCGCTGCTGTTGCGTGACTGCGGCGCACCGACCGACACCCGCAGCCTCGACGACCGCGACGATCTGCCGCGCATCATCCGGGCCGGAAAACACCTGGCCAGGCCCAAGCGTTACTCGCCGGGCTTTTCGCGCGAGCTCGAGGACGAATCGCAGCTGCCCGCCGCGGTGGCCGAAGAGGCCAGGCGCGGGGACGGCTGGGTCAAGCTGGTGGGGGACTGGATCGATCGCAGCACCGGCGATCTCGCCCCGCTGTGGTCCGACGATGTGCTCAAGGCCGCCATCGACACCGCACACGCCCACGGCGCACGCGTCACCGCGCACGTCTTCAGCGACGAGGCCATGCCCGGCCTGATCAAGGCCGGGATCGACTGCATCGAACACGGCACCGGGCTCACCGACAACACCATCGCCTTGATGGTCGAGCACGGCACCGCGTTGGTCCCCACGCTGATCAACATCACCGAGAACTTCCCGGGCATCGCCGCCGCCGCGAAGCGCTACCCGACCTACGCCGCCCACATCCGCGACCTGCATGCCCGCTGCTATGGGCGGATGGCCGCGGCGCGCGACGCGGGCGTGCCGGTATACGCCGGCAGCGATGCCGGCAGCCTGATCGCGCACGGTCGGATCGCCGACGAGGTCGAGGCCCTGCAGCGCATCGGGATGACCCCCACCGACGCGTTGGGCGCGGCGTGCTGGGATGCCCGTCGCTGGCTGGGCCGGCCCGGTCTGGATCACGGCGCATCGGCGGACCTGTTGTGCTACGCTGACGACCCGCGGCAGGGTCCCGCGGTGCTGAACCGGCCCGATCTGGTGATCCTGCGCGGCAAGACGTTTCGGCCCTAGCACCGGCCGGGCGCCGGGTGCGCGCGGCACCGCCATGGCGGCTAGGATCGCGGGATGGCGTTGGCCAGCGGCGCGACGTTTGCCGGTTACATCGTCGCGCGGAGGCTTAGTTCTGGAGCGACTGGCGCGGTCTACCTCGTCCAGGATCACCGCTCTGCGGGCTGGGAGGCGCTGAAAGTTCTCTCGCCGGCGATGTCGACGGACAGTGAATTCCGCCGGAGATTTCACGCGGAGACCCCGATCGCCAGGAATCTGTATCACCCGAACATCGTGCAGGTACATGAGCGCGGCGAGTTCGAGGGCCAGCTGTACATCGCGATGGAATACGTCGAAGGCACCAACGCCGCGCAACTGATGGCCAATCGATTCCCGGCGGTTGCGCCGGCCGGCGAGGTGCTTGCCATGGTGACCGCCATCGCCGGAGCTCTTGACTACGCCCACGAGCGCGGATTGCTGCATCGCGACGTCAAACCCACCAACATCTTGTTGACGGGTCGTGGGGAAGGCGAACAACGGATTCTGTTGGCCGACTTCGGAATAGCCGCGTCGCTCGGTCAACCCCTCGGCGCCGCCGGGGGAAACGCCCCCGCCGGCACGGTCGCCTACGCTGCGCCCGAGCAGTTGATGGGCGCCGACGTCGACGGGCGCGCCGACCAATATGCGCTGGCGGCGACCGCTTTTCATTTGCTCACCGGCGCAGCGCCGGTGGAGGATTCCGACCCGGTTGCCGCCGTCGACCAGGTGCTCAACAGTGCGCCGCCCAGGCTCAGCGACCAGCGTCCGGAGTTGGCGCGTCTCGATGGCGTTTTCTCCCGGGCGCTTGCCAAAAGGCCCGCCGATCGCTTCGGCAGCTGCCGCGAGTTCGCCGAGGCGGCGAGCGAACAAGCCGGCGTCTCGATCGGCGACCGTAGTCCCGAAGCCGTCCTGGTGGCCGAATATCCCGCTTATGCCCGGCCCCGGGACCCACAGGACACCGCAGACATCAAGGCGGCCACAGCCCCGGCGTCGCAGCTTGGGGCGTCTCCGGCAGCTGCGTCGAGGCGAAGCGGGCCGCGCAAGATCGCATTGGGTGCCGCTGCGGTGGTGTTGCTCGCTGGGCTGCTCGCCGTCGGCTTCCTCATCGGGCACAAGACCGACAAGACCGCCGCCGTGGCCGCTCGCCCGACGACGAGCGCATCGGCTACGGCCGGCGCCCCGACGGCGGGTGCGCCGGTTGCCGCGCCCGTCCCGCTCGACGGCACTTACCGCCTTGAGGTCGAGCGCACCAAGGAGACATTCAATTACATTGCCGACCCGCAACCGCCGGACGTGGACACTTGGTGGGCGTTCCGCTCCTCATGCACGCCGGCGGCGTGCGTCGCCGCCGCGGTGCAGCTCGACGACAACGACCAGCAGCAGGCGGCGTCGGTCGGCCGCGGGCTGATCATGCAGTTCAGCGACGGTGAATGGCAGTCGCAGCCGGAAGACGCTCAAGTCGCGTGCGTCGGCCCGAACGGGATAACGCAGACGCAGGCCACGACACTGGTGCTGTCGCTGCGGCCACAGCCGCAGGGCGATCTCAGCGGCGAGGAGGCCGTCACCGTGCAATCCAATGAATGCGGTCAGCGATCGGCCGTGATGCGCATCCCCGCGGTGCTCAGTCGCAGCGGCGACGCGCCGCCGGCGGTCGC
>NZ_JBKQOI010000080.1:0-66531 GCF_052145595.1 Mycobacterium sp.
CACGATCTAGCCTTAGGAATCACATTCCAGTCGGACGAAGTGCTCACCGGCCAGCGGCTCGATGACCAGCGTCTCGCCCCCCAACCCCAAGCCGTCAACGCCACGCTGATCGACTCCCATTAGTCGGGTTTGTCCGGTTTCGCCTGGAAGACGACGCCGGCATCGTCGGCGTCCTCGATCTGCTTGTCGGCTTCGGCGGACGGATCTTTAGCGAGCAGCACCTGTATCGCGTTGTTGAGAAATGCGACCGTCGGGACGGCGAGCAAGGCGCCGACGATCCCGGCAAGCACACCGCCGGTGGAGATCGCCAGCACCACCGCGAGCGGATGAATCGACACCGCGCGACCCATCACCAACGGCTGCAGCAAATGAGCCTCAAGTTGGTTTACCGCTATCAGCAAACCCAGTGTGAGCAGCGCATAGACGATGCCCTTCGCGAGCAGGGCCACGACCACGGCCAGAAAGCCCGCGATCACGGCACCGACCAGCGGAATGAAGGCGCCCAGGAACACCAGTGAGGCCAGCGGCAGCGCCAGTGGAATGCCCATGATCGCCAATCCCGTACCGACACCCGCCGCATCGGTCAGGGCGACCAAGAACGTGGCCCGCACGTACCCGATGAGCGAGCCGTATCCGGCATGGCCCGCCTCGCGCACCCTTTCCCGAACGTCGACGGGAAAGATCTTGGTGACGTATTGCCAGATGTTGCGGCCGCCGTAGAGGAAGAAAATGAGCGTGAACAGCACCAACACCGCGGCGGTGACCACTTCGGTGAGGGTAGCCGCGGTGGACAGCGCGCCGCTGGTCAGTTTCGCCTGATTGTTGTGCAACGCCTGGATGGCGGCGTTGCCCGCGTTGTCGATCTGTTCGGCCCGCAAATGCAGCGGCCCTTCGATCAGCCACCTACGGGTGGAGTCGATGCTGCGGGTCACCTGCTCGGTCAGATCGGGCAAACCGTAGACGAACTGGGTGATGACGAACGTCAGGATGCCGCCCAGAATCGCGAATCCGCCCAGCAACACCAACGCCACCGCGGCACCACGCGGCAGGCGGCCTCGGTCCATCCAGTCGACCACCGGGACCAGCAACGCACTCATCATCAATGCCAGCAACACCGGAACGATGATCACTTCGAGTTTCTCGATGACCCACAGCAGGGCGATCGCCGCGGCCAGGATGACTAGCAACCGCCACGACCAGGCCGCAGTCTTGCGGACGAGCGGTTCAACCGAAGCGTCGTCGGAGTTTGCCGGCATCTGGGAAGCCTATCCGGCACGGCACGCCGCCAAACGTGCCCGACGACTGTTTCGGGCCCGGCTCAGGCCTCGCCGGCCGACACGATCCGGTTACGACGGCGACACGGTCGGAGCCGCGTCACGATCGCTTCGCCACCTGCGCGGTTACCCTAAAACGCGTGTCGCATGACGCACCCGTCCGCAAGCTCGAACTGACGCGCGAGCCGACCCCGCGCGGCAGGTATTGGTGGGTGCGATGGGTGACCCTCGGAATCGTCGCGATCGTGCTTGCCGTCGAGGTCGCCCTGGGGTGGGACCAGCTGGCCAAGGCTTGGATGAGCTTGTGGACGGCGAACTGGTGGTGGTTGCTCGCGTCGGTGCTGGCGGCGGCCGCGTCGATGCACAGCTTCGCCCAGATCCAGCGAACCCTGCTGACATCCGCCGGCGTGCGCGTCAAACAATGGCGGTCGGAAGCCGCCTACTACGCGGCCAACTCGTTGAGCACCACGCTGCCGGGCGGACCGGTGCTGTCTGCCACGTTTCTGCTTCGGCAGCAACGGATTTGGGGTGCATCGACGTTGGTGGCGTCCTGGCAGTTGGTGATGGCGGGCGTGCTACACGTGCTCGGGCTGGCACTGCTTGGTCTGGGCGGCGCATTTTTCCTGGGTGCCAAGAACAACCCGTTCTCGTTGCTGTTCACGCTGGGCGGTTTCGTCGCATTGTTGCTGCTCGCCCAGGCGGTGGCATCACGGCCTGAGCTGATCGACGGGATCGGCTGCCGGGTTCTGGCATGGGTCAACTCGGTTCGTGGCAGGCCGGCCGAGTCCGGTCTGAAGAAGTGGCGCGAGACCCTCACGCAGCTCGAATCGGTCAGCCTGGGCCGGCGCGACCTGGCGGTGGCATTCACTTGGTCACTTTTCACCCGGGTCTGCGATGTTGCCTGCCTTGGCTTCGCTGCGTATGCGGCCGGCGACCACGCGTCGATCGCCGGGTTGACGGTCGCGTGCGCGGCCGCTCGAGCGGTCGGCACGATACCGCTGATGCCGGGCGGGTTGCTGGTCGTCGAGGCGGTGCTGGTGCCCGGCCTGGTCTCTAGCGGCATGTCGTTGCCAAGCGCCATCTCGGCGATGCTGATCTACCGGCTGATCAGCTGGTTACTCATCGCCGCTGTCGGCTGGGTGGTGTTCTTCTTCGTGTTCCGCACCGAGAACACGGATGAGGAAGCCGACCCCGACGACGAAGACACCGGTGCGCTGCCCGTCGGGCACCAGGGTGACCCCGGGGCCGACCCGACCGAGACCGCCCTGCAGGGTCCCTTACCGCCGCCCGAGCCCAAGCCTGAGCGCGGGTAACCGACTTTCGGCCCGTTGAGTGTGAATGGACGCGACGGCACGCGCCGACGACGCGTCATGCAGTTCACACCGGGCGCCGGCCGACGTCAGCCGGCGGTATTCCCCCGCGGCGGACCGGGAAGCGGGTTGGTCGCCGGGGGTGGGGTGCCCGCCGGGCCGCCCATCGGCAGCGCGCCCGCCGCACCGCCGGGCAGGCCCGGCAGCCCGCCGCCGGCTTGCGCCTGCTGCATCATGCCCATGGCCTGCGGGATGCTGATCGGCAGCTTGCACTGCATCGACAGCTTGGTCAGCGGCTGCGCAATCGACGTCAAGTCACCGGCAACCTTGGGGTTGGCCTCGAAATAGGACTTCAGCGATGTGAACGACTGCGGCCCGGCCTGCTGCTGCAGCATGGTGGTCATCGTCTGGTTGGTCTCGGGGTGCGAGTCCAGGTAATCGCCCATCGACTTGGAGACCGAACCGATCGTCCTGGCGACTTCACTGGCCGCGCACGGGTCGTTGGCACCGGTCGCCGGTGGCCCGGCCAGGACCGCGATGGCAGCGCCCGGCACTGTGGTGGCGATCAGCCCTGCGAACAGTCGGCGGCGCCTGGCCGCGGTGCCCGTCGTCATGGATAACTCCTTAGGAGTTTGCGATGGCCTGCCGAGTCCTGACACCTCGCAAACGCTGCGATAGAAGGCTCTTTAATGGCGGGGTTCCCCGGGTGCCCCGCGCGGCCACCGCAACATCCTGCCATCCCCGATGTCGCCGCTGCCAACTCATGTGACCGAAATCCCGCTCGGTCACCGGTTCACAACAACTTCGCTGCGTCTTGGCAACATCGGTGTCTTTGCAGCTCAGCAAGCAGATGAGCCGACATAATCCACAGCTGGCTGCGGTATTCTCGCCTGCACGCATTGCGTGAGATACCCGGGAGTGAAGAAATCCAGCAGTTCATGATGCGCCTCAGCCGCAGCCTGCGTAAGTACCGCTGGTTGGTCTTCACAGGCTGGTTGCTGGCATTGGTGCCGGCCGTCTATCTGGCGATGACGCAGTCCGGGAATCTCACCGGCGGCGGTTTCGAGGTCGCCGGCTCGCAGTCGCTAGTGGTCCACGATCAACTCGAGGATCTCTACCACGACCAGGGAGCATCCTCGTTGGCGCTGGTGGCCGCCCCCCGACCGGACGCCAGCTACCAGGACATCAACGACGCCGTCGCAGAGCTGAGAAGCATCGCCGGCGAATTTACCGGAGTCACCGAGGCGCCCAACCCCACCCAGCGGCCGCCGCAGCCCGACCGGCCGTATGTGGTGTCGCTGCGGCTGGACGCGCGCAACGCCAACACCAGTGACATCGCCAAGCAGCTCCGCCAAAAGGTTGGCGTCAAGGGCGACCAGCCCGGTCAGACCGCCAACGGCCGCGTGCGGCTGTACGTCATCGGGCAGGGCGCACTCAGCGCTGCCGCGGCGGCAAACACCAAGCACGACATCGCCGCCGCCGAACGGTGGAACCTGCCGATCATTCTGATCGTCTTGCTGGCGGTGTTCGGTTCGCTGGCCGCCGCCGCGATCCCACTGGCCCTCGGCATCTGCACGGTCGTGGTCACCATGGGCTTGGTCTACCTGCTGTCCGCCTACACCACCATGTCGGTGTTCGTGACGTCGACGGTGTCGATGTTCGGGATCGCGCTCGCCGTCGATTATTCGCTGTTCATCCTGATGCGTTTCCGCGAGGAACTGCGTGCCGGCCGCCAGCCGACCGAAGCCGTGGACGCCGCGATGGCCACGTCGGGGCTTGCGGTGGTGCTGTCCGGGATGACCGTCATCGCCTCCCTGACCGGGATCTACCTGATCAACACCCCGGCGCTCAAGTCGATGGCGACCGGAGCGATTCTGGCCGTCGCGGTGGCGATGCTGACAGCGGCCACCATGACGCCGGCGGTGTTGGCGACGTTCGGCCGGGCGGCCGCCAAGAGGTCGGCGCTACTGCACTGGTCGCGCCAGCCGGAGACTTCGCAGTCCCGGTTCTGGAACCGCTGGATCGGGTGGGTGATGCGCCGGCCGTGGATATCGGCGATGGCGGCGTCGGCAGTGCTGCTCGTCATGGCCGTGCCGGCGGCCTCGATGGTGCTGGGCAACAGCCTGCTGCGCCAGTTCGATTCCGCGCACGAGATCCGCGCCGGGGTGGCCGCGGCGGCCCAAGCGCTCGGACCCGGCGCGCTGGGCCCGATTCGGGTGCTGGTCACCTTTCCCGACGGCGGCGCGGCCTCACCCGAGCACGGCCAGACGATCACCGCAATCCGTGAGCGGATGACGCAGGCTCCCAACATCGTCTCGGTGTCACCGCCGCAATTCGCCGAGGACAACGGCAGCGTTCTGCTGTCCGCGGTGTTATCGGTCGATCCCGAGGACATGAAGGCCCGGGAAACCGTCGGCTGGATGCGCGCGCAGCTACCCAAGATTCCCGACGCTGGAACGGCGCGGGTTGACGTCGGCGGCCCGACCGCGCTGATCAAGGATTTCGACGACCGGGTGTCTGCGACCGAGCCGCTGGTGCTGCTCTTCGTCGCCCTGATCGCGTTCGTGATGCTGTTGATCTCGATTCACTCGGTGTTCTTGGCGTTCAAGGGCGTGCTGATGACGTTGCTGTCGGTCGCGGCCGCCTACGGCAGCCTGGTGATGGTTTTCCAATGGGGCTGGCTACAGGATCTCGGTTTCACACAAATCAGCTCGATCGACAGCACCGTTCCCCCCCTGGTGCTGGCGATGACCTTCGGTCTCTCGATGGACTACGAGATCTTCCTGCTGACCCGCATCCGGGAACGCTTCCTGCACTCCGGTAACACCCATGACGCGGTCGCCTACGGCGTGAGCACCAGCGCACGCACGATCACCAGCGCCGCCCTGATCATGATCGCGGTGTTCATCGGCTTTGCGTTCGCCGGTATGCCGCTGGTCGCCGAGATCGGGGTGGCGTGCGCCGTTGCGATCGCGGTGGACGCCACCGTGGTGCGGCTGGTCCTGGTGCCGGCGCTGATGGCGATGTTCGCCCAGTGGAACTGGTGGCTGCCCCGCTGGCTGGCCCGCGTCTTGCCGTCGGTCGACTTCGACAGGCCGCTGCCCGAGGTCGACCTCGGTGACGTCGTGGTGATCCCCGACGACATCTCGGCCCTCACGGCGCCCAGCGCTGACTTGCGGATGGTGCTCAAGTCGGCCGCGAAGCTCAAGCACTTGGCGCCCGATGCCATTTGCGTGGCCGACCCGCTCGCCTTCACCGGCTGTGGGCGCAACGGCATAAGGACGCAAGTCGGCCTTGCGCAGGGCCAGAACGAGGGCCGGGGACTGGGCCCCGGACAGATCCCCCACCAGGTCAGCATCAGCGATGACGACGTGGCGGTCTCGACGGGCCCGGCCGGCGCCAACGGTCACCCTGCGACCAAGAAGCTGGCCGCCGGCCTGGCGTCGCGCAACGGCATCGCCCGCGTTATCGCCGGAGGGGACCGGCCGGTTCATCCGGTCACGCTGTGGCGCGGGCGACTGTCGGTCGCCATCGACGCGCTGGAAACCAATCGGAAGACCGACACGGACACCACCGACCAGCCAAAATTCGAACGGCGCAGTCCGGTGGAAACCACCCACGTTCAATTGCCCACCGGCGACCGGCTGCTCGTCCCGACCGGGGCGGAAGCGCTGCGCCTCAAGGGCTACCTGATCATGTGCCGTAACAGCAGCCGCGATTACGCCGACTTTGCTGACATGGTCGAGACGGTAGAGCCCGAGACCGCCGCGCTAGTGCTGGCCGGTATGGACAGGTATTACTGTTGTCAAACACCCAGGCGGCAATGGATCGCCACCCAGTTGGTCCGTCGGCTCGCAGATCCAGACCCTTCCGATTTCGGCGACGAACAATTGTCCGAACCCGACGCCAAGGCCGACTGGGAAGAGGTCAGGCAGCGCTGCCTGTCAGTGGCTGTGGCAATGCTGGAGGAGGCGAGGTGACGTTGGCATCCGACCGGCGCCCCGCGTCGCCGCCCCAGCGGCGCGCAAGCGAACAGCACAGCCCCAGCACTGGGTCTTCCCAGGACCCCGACCAGCCGGTGGAGTTCTGGCCGACCGCCGCCATCCGAGCGGCGCTGCAGGGCGGTGACATCGCCACCTGGAAGCGCATCGCCGCCGCCTTGAAACGCGACCCGTACGGGCGGACCGCCCGCCAGGTGGAAGAGGTCCTCGACGGCACGCGGCCCTACGGCATCTCCAAGGCCCTGTGGGAGGTGCTGGAGCGCGCCCGCGCGCACCTCGAGGCCAACGAACGCGCCGAGGTGGCCCGCCACGTGCGGCTGCTGGTCGACCGCTCCGGCCTGGGTCAACTGGAGTTCGCGTCCCGTATCGGGGTGAGCTCGGAGGATCTGGCCGCCTATCTGGACGGCAGCATGAGCCCGTCGGCCTCGCTGATGATCCGGATTCGCCGGTTGTCGGATCGGTTCGTCAAGGTGAAGTCGGCACGTTCGCCCGAATCCAACTGATGCGTCAGCGGGAGTTTATCGGCGCCACATCGGACACCAGCCAGTTGCTGCCGCGCTTGGTGAGCGTCACCCGTAGCGCCGGCGCCGCCTGACTGGCCGGCTGGCCGGGCGTGTTCTGGGTTTCCCGCAGGATCACCGCCACCATGGCCGCCGACGGCCCGAGGGCCTCGACCCCGGCCGACAGCGTGGCGGCCTGCGCCGTGACGTTGTGCTGCGCAAGGTCGGCGCTGGACTTCTGGTACTGCTCCTTGAACGCGCCCGCGTGCTCCGGCACCATCATCGCCGTGGCCCGGTCGATGGAGCCTGTCGGGGCGCTCGGGGTGAACGACGCCATCGCCTCGGCCATCCCCGTCGCGACCTGAACCACCTCGCGGGAATCCTTTCTGAAGTCGCGGTCCGACCTCGTCCAATGCGTGTACCCGGTCAGCACCGCCGCCGATAGCGCGGCCGCGCACAGGAACACAACGGCCAATCGCAGCCCCGGTGCATCGTCATCGGTTCCGAGGCTGACCGAATCACGGCGCAGCAGCCAATAATTGACAGCCACCCCTTCGACGATCAGCAGGACCAGCACCGAGCACGCCGACACCCACCACAGCGGCCAGCCGAGTACGACTCCGATCGCCAGCAGCGCGGCGATCGCGGCCAGTGGGGCCACGATGTCGAAGGCCAGCAGCCGCCACAGGTTTCTCATCGGATCGATCCCAGCCCGGAGATCATCAACTTGCCGTCCACGTCCGAGACGTCGAGCCGCAAGTTCCAGTGCACCGTCTGCGGTTTGGCGCCGACGTTCTCGCTGACCGACGTCGCGACCACCATCACCGAATCCGTTCGGGTGGCGAATGGCGGCAACTTGGTGGTAACGACCGGCCGGGAGACACCGGGCTGGGTATCCAGGTCGTGGTGCACCGTTTCTATGGCCACCGCCTCGATCCGGCCGGCGCTCTGCGACTGCAACTTCTGCACCACCTGGCGATAAGGCTGGACGGCCGCGTCGAAGTCGGTGTTGAGTTCTCCGACCGTGCCGTCGTGCAACTTCTGCAGGCTGGCGTCGATGTTGGTGCTGTTCATGTTGATCAGCACGCCCGCCCAGTCGGCGGCGGTCTGCATGACACGGGTCAGGTAGGTGCGCTCGGCCGCCTCGTCGCGGTGCGCGGACCAGATCAGCACGCCGAGCACGACCGCGGCGACCGACAGCACGCCGAGAAAGGTCGACGCGATGCCGTAATTGGAGAAGATCGCGCCGCCGGCGGTTTCGGGCCCGGAGTCAGGTTCTGCAGAGTCGGCGGCTTCTTCCGGGGTCGGTGGCTCGGTTTGCTCGCCGTCGGGCATGGCCCGATCGTCGCACCCAAAAGAAGATGGAAGGATGGCGGGGTGACAGTAGAGGCCATCCAATCGGGCATCGACTTGAGCTACGTCGATGCGAACGCCCGCCCCCAAGACGACTTGTTCGGTCATGTCAACGGCCGCTGGCTCGCCGAATACGACATACCCGCGGACCGGGCGACCGACGGCGCCTTCCGCTGCCTGTTCGACCGCGCCGAGGAACAGGTGCGCGACCTGATCGTCGAGGCCAGCGAAAGCGGCGCCGCGGCCGGGAGCGACGCACAACGCATCGGCGACCTGTATGCCAGCTTCCTCGACGAGGAAGCCGTCGAACGCAGGGGGGTGCAACCGCTGCGCGACGAGCTGGCCACCATCGAGAACTGTGCCGATGCTTCCGCCTTGGCCGCCGTGGTGGGCGCCCTGCAACGCACCGGGGTGGGCGGCGGCGTGGCGATGTATGTGGACACCGATGCCAAGAACTCGGCGCGTTACCTGGTGCACTTCACCCAATCCGGCATCGGATTGCCCGACGAGTCGTATTTCCGCGACGAGCAGCACGCCGAGGTGCTGGCGGCGTACCCGGGACACATCGCGCGGATGTTCAGCCTCGTCTTCGGCGGGGACCACACCGAGACCGCGGCTCGCATCGTGGCGCTGGAGACCAAACTCGCGGCCGCGCACTGGGATGTCGTCAAGCGCCGTGATGCCGATCTCACCTACAACCTGCGCACCTTCGCGGAGCTACAGACCGAGGCGGTGGGCTTCGACTGGACCGGCTGGGTTAACGCGCTGGGCAGCACGCCGGAGGCTGTCGCGGAACTGGTTGTGCGCCAACCCGATTACCTCACGGCGTTCGCCGCGCTGTGGGACAGCGGCGATCTTGAAGACTGGAAGCACTGGGCGCGTTGGCGTTTGATCCGCGCCCGCGCCCCCTGGTTGACCGACGACATCGTTGCCGCGGACTTCGGGTTCTACGGTCGCCTGCTGACCGGCGCCGAGCAGATCCGGGACCGCTGGAAGCGGGCGGTGTCCCTGGTGGAGAGCCTGATGGGCGATGCCGTCGGAAAACTCTATGTGCAGCAGCATTTCCCGCCGGGCGCCAAGGCCCGGATCGACGGCCTGGTGGACAACTTGCAAGCGGCGTATCGGCTCAGCATTACCGAGCTGGACTGGATGACGCCGCAAACCCGCGAGCGTGCGCTGGCCAAGCTGGAAAAGTTCACCGCCAAGGTCGGCTACCCGGCGAAGTGGCGCGACTATTCCAAGCTGGTGATCGACCGCAACGACCTCTACGGCAACTACCAACGCGGGTACGCGGTCAATCACGATCGCGAGCTGGCCAAGCTCGGCGGACCGGTGGACCGCGACGAATGGTTCATGACGCCCCAGACCGTCAACGCCTACTACAACCCGGGGATGAACGAAATCGTCTTCCCCGCAGCCATTTTGCAGCCGCCGTTCTTCGACGCCCAAGCCGACGACGCCGCCAACTACGGCGGGATCGGGGCGGTGATCGGACACGAGATAGGGCACGGCTTCGACGACCAGGGCGCCAAGTACGACGGCAACGGCAATCTGGTCGACTGGTGGACCGACGACGACCGCACCGAGTTCGGCACCCGCACCAAGGCGCTGATCGAGCAATACGACGTATACGCGCCCAGGGGACTCGACAGCAGCCACCACGTGAACGGCGCATTCACCGTCGGTGAAAACATCGGCGACCTGGGCGGGCTGTCCATCGCGCTGCTGGCCTACCAGCTGTCGCTGAACGGCCGGCCCGCCCCCGTGATCGACGGCCTCACCGGCGTGCAGCGGGTGTTCTACGGCTGGGCGCAGGTGTGGCGGACCAAATCGCGTGAGGCAGAAGCGATCCGGCGACTCGCGGTGGACCCGCATTCCCCGCCGGAGTTCCGGTGCAACGGGGTGATCCGCAACCTGGACGCCTTTTACGACGCCTTCGACGTGGCCGAGGACGACGCGTTGTTCTTGGAGCCGAAGAGCAGGGTCAGGATCTGGAACTGACCCCGGTAAGCAGGGGCTCGATTCGCGCGGGCACGTGTTTGTGCCACGGCGTGCCGGCGTAGGGGTCGCGCCATTCCGTGGAGGTGAGCACGTTCGGAGCGACGCCCGGAACGACGGTAAGCCCGTCGTCGTCGACGTAGTCGAGCCCAAAGCCGTTGGGGAGGGCCGCGTGGCCGGCAAGCATGGTCTCGGTGATTTCGACCGTCGCGTCGGCGGTGCCGGCCGCGGTGCTGATCCGGACCCGGCATCCGTCGGCAAGCCCAAGGGCCTGGGCGTCTTCGACGCTGACGCGCAGCGCCCCGTCAGCGTCCCGTTTGCGCCAGGACGGGTCGCGAAAGATGTCGTTGGCGGTGTAGGCGCGCCGCTCGCCCACCGACAGCACGATTGGAAACTCCGGCGTGGTCAGCTCGGCCGGCGTTGCGGCCAACGCCGTTAGCTCGTCGGTCATTTCGGGTATTTCCAGGGCGATCTTATGGTCAGCGTGGCTGATCAGCGCGAAGTCGTCCTCGTAGTTGTGCACGGTGAACGTGACCCCCGACGGGCTGTCGAGGATGGCGTCGAACAGCGCGTTACCGTCGGCGTGACCGGCACGCCGGACGGCCTCAGGATAGCTCATGGCGGCCTTCTGGGCGAGTCCCCACAGGGCGGCCGCGCCGGACAATCCGTCCGGCAGCGTCGGTCCCAGTGTTTCGTAAAGCACGTAGGGAACCAACCTTGCCACGGTCGGATTGGTTGCCACGGCGGCGAGAAACGCTTCGGCGTACGCCTGGCGGCCGCGCCGCGCGGCCTCGTGCAGCGGGCGCAGATCGGCGTCGTCCAGCACGCCGAGCGCGCGCACCAGCCGCGCCCAGATCTCCGGTTCCGGCAGAGTCCCCGGCAACGGCTGCAGCAACGGCCGACGCAATTGAAACGCGTTGCCCGGGAACTCGAAATTGAAGAAGGTGGCCTCCGGCTTCTCGAACTGGGAGGCCGCGGGCAGCACGTAGTGAGCGAGCCTGGCGGTCTCGGTCATCGCGACGTCAACCACCACCATCAGTTCCAACGCCTGAAAGGCCTCGCGGCAGGCGGCCGAATTGGCCAGCGAGTGAGCCGGATTGCTGCTTTCGACGATCATGGCCCGGAACCGGTCCGGGTGATCGGTCAGGATTTCCTCGGGCACAACGTTGCTCGGTATCAGTCCGGCGATGACGGGCGCACCGGTGACGGGTGTCCGACCGGACACCTGACTGAACAGCGGGCCGAAGGTCGAGTGCAGGTGCTGGCCGCCCCTTTTCGCGAAGTTGCCGGTCAGGATCCACAGCAGCTTGTTCAGATAGGAGCACAGGGTGCTGTTGGGTGCCTGCTGAACTCCGAGGTCCTCGAACACCGAGACGCTGGCGGCCGCGGCGATCCGCCGCGCCGCCGCACGCAATAGCTCCTCGTCGACCCCGCAACGCTGCGCGTAGTCGGGGACCGGCACCTCCCGCAGCGCGGCGCGGACGGCGTCGGCGTCGCGCACGTGCTCGGCGAGAAACGCTTCATCGCACAGGTTTTCCTGGACGAGGACCGCGCCCAGCGCGGCCAGACACCAGGCGTCGGTGCCGGGCCGAACCCGGAGATGGAAGTCGGACATCTTTGCGGTGTCGGTGACGACCGGGTCGATCACGATCATCGACCGGGCCGGATCTTTGGCGATCTCGTTGAGCACCACGCGAGCTCGGGGAAAGCTCTGCGACATCCATGGATTCTTCCCGACGAACACCGCCACCTCGGCGTGCTCGAACTCGCCCCTGGTGTGACCGCCGTAGAGCTGCCCATCGATCCAGGCCTCGCCGGTCTTCTCCTGCGCCAGCGCATTTGACCGGTAGCGCGCTCCCAGGGCCTTGAGGAAGGCACCGCTGTAGGCACCGCCCAGGTGGTTGCCCTGCCCACCGCCGCCGTAGTAGAAGATCTTGTCGCCGCCATAGGTGTCACGGATGTGCTTGAACCCCTCGGCGATCTCGACAATCGCGGTGTCCCAGTCGATCTCCTCGTAGGTACCGTCGGCGCGCCGGCGCATCGGTGAGGTCAGCCGGGCGCGGCTGTTCTGGTAGTGGTCGAGCCGCAACGCCTTATTGCAGGTGTAGCCCTGGGACGCCGGATGCGCCTTGTCGCCCCGGATTCGGGCCAGCCGGCGATCTTCGACCTGCACGACGATGCCGCAGTTGCACTCACAGAGGATGCATGCAGTGGACTGCCATTCACCGCTCATCGTGGGGGTTCCCTTTCTCTAGGTTTCGGCGCCCGCTGCCAGAAGCAGGTTGCGCAGTTGGCGGTGAACGACGTCGAGGGGCGTCAGGTCGCGTCGCACCCGGGCCAGCAAGATCGCACCCTCGACGGACGTCGTCGCCAACACCGCCAATTCGCCGGCCCGGTCCGGGGGTATTCCGTCGGCAATGAAGCGCCGGGCGATCAGGTCCTCCCAGTGGTCGAACACCGCCGCGGCGCGCTCGATTACCGGCGCCATCCGCTCACGGTCGGATTGCTCGCCCGCTTCGACGGAGACCGCCACGACGGGGCATCCGGCGCGGAAATCGCTGTCGAGCAGCTGCCGGCGGTACTTGTCGATTAACGTGTCCAACAGTTCGAGGGCCCCACTGGCCTCCGTAATGACGCCGGCGACGTGCTCGCCCGCGTAGTCGACCGCCTCGCAGAGCAGTTGGGTTCGCCCGCCCGGGAAGTAGTGATACGCCGACCCACGCGGTGCCCGGCTGTGCTCGAGAACGTCCGAGATCGCGGTGGCGTGCGCGCCCCGCTCCCTGATCAACAGCGCGGCAGAGACCACCATCCGCTCGCGTGGGCTGCGCATTCGTCACTCCTCGGTGCTGCGGGTCTATGTATGATACTATACATAATCGCGGGACGAGCAAGGCCCTCGGCAATTTCGACGAGAAGACGCAGAATCGCCCATTTCTATCGAAATAGGGCGATTCTGCGTCTGTTCGGCTCGCCGAGAGTCAGTTCAGCCAGTCGTTGGAGCCGTCGTTCTTCTTGTAATCGCCGCCGGAGGAGTTCTTCACGATGATGGGATCACCGGCGCCGAAGTTGTCGAAGAACCACTTCGCGTTGGTGGGGCTGATGTTGATGCAGCCATGGCTGACGTCGCGCTTTCCCTGATCATCCACCGACCACGGGGCGCTGTGCACGAAGTCACCGACGTTGTCGAACCGGACGGCCAGTTCGACCGTCACCTTGTAGCCGTAGGTCGAATTGACCGGGACCCCGTAAGTCGAGGAGTCCATCACCACCGAGGGCATCTTCTCCTGGACGTAGTAGGTGCCGTTGGGGGTCTGATGGTTGCCGGCCGACATGCCCATCGACATCGGGAAGGTCTTCTCCACGGTGCCGTTGCGGGTGATGGTCAGCTGATGCGTGGCGTCGTCGGCCGTCGCCACCAGCGTGTCTCCGGTCTGGAAGGTGTTCACCGTACCGCCCGCATTGACGGTCACCGCGGTGTGGGCGGGCCAAAAGCTCAACGGGCGCCAGCGCAGCTGCGTCGGGGTCATCCAGTAGAACTTGCCCGAGACTGGCGGGACCGACGAGACATGCACAGCGCTTTCGGCCGCGCCGGCGTCATCAACCCGACCCGGAAAATTGATGATGATCGGCTGGCCCACCCCCACTGTCGAACCGCCCGCAGGGACGAACCTCGGCGTCCCGAACGGCGCGGTGCCGGTGAACGGGGTCGGGTCCTGTCCGGCAGCGGGGCCCGCCACCACCGGTAATGCCACCGGGCCGGGCGCCGGCGCCAGCGGGTCGGCCGGCGGCGGCAGCAGCAAGGGTGGCAACACCAAGGGTGGTGGCGCGGGCGGGTCCGCGGGTGCGGCGACCACGCCCGGATCGCCGGGAGCGGGGTCGGGATCCGCCAGGGCCGGGCCGGCGCCCAGCACCAATACGGAAGCCAGTCCGGCTGCGTTCAGAGCGGCGAAGCGGCTTCGCCACGTCCAGCCCGCCATATGCACACCTCCAGTCAGGTTCTGGAAATAGTGTGGCACAGCGGGAACGCCAGCTACCTTTTCCGCGGCCGGAAGCGGCCGGGCATCAGCCCAATTCATGCCGGTGAACTGCGCAGCTATGAATTACGTGAGCTTGCCGGCGCAACGTCCAGCATCCGCCGGTTGGCCGCGATGCCGGCCAGCGCGACCCCCATCAGACCCGCCGAGGCGGTCAGCATCAGCGCCACACTGCGCTCATACAAGAGACCACCCGCCAGCGAGCCGGCCATGATGCCCACTTGGAACGCCGTCACGTACAGGCCCGACGCCCCGTCGGGGTCGTCGGCCCCGTTGCGCATCGCGGCGGATTGCATCATCGGCGACACGGCCGTGGCCATCGCGCCCCACAACACGATCGCGGCCGTCCCGATCAGCGCCGTCGCCGCGGACGTCTGGCCGCCGAACGCCAGCGCGGTGAGCACCACGAACGCGGCCGTCAACCCCGCCATGCAAATGACGATCGCCCCCCTGGGCCGGCGATCCAGCGGCCGCGCCACCAATGACACCGACAGCAGGCCCGCAACCCCGTACGCGGCCAGCACCCAGGCCAGATTCGGGCCCCGCACACCGACGACGTTGCGGATGATCACCACGATGAACGTGTACGAAACGAAATGTCCGGTGACGGCGACCATCGCGAGCAGGCTCACCGTGATCAACCGCTTGTTGCGGTGATGGCGCGAGCGCGGGCCCACGTGCCTGAGCTGATCCTCGGTGAGCACCATCTCCGGCAACATCATCTGCGCGGCCACCGTGACGATGGCCGCCGCCACGGTGATGCACACCACCGCCACCCGCCAGCCCCACATCAGGCTCATGGCCGCCGTGAGCGGGCTGCCTACCACCAGCGCCAGGCTGGTTCCGACGTAGATCGACGTCGTGGCACGTCCGGCGTGGCTGGGCGGCACCAGCCTGGTGGCGATCGGGGCGATGACCGACCACAGCAAGCCGTGGGTGAGCGCGCAGAGCACCCGCCCGGCCGCCAGCACCGCGAAGCTGGGCGCCAGCGCCGAGATGACCTGCGAGGCCGTCAGGCAGGTCAGGCTGATCACCAGCGTCCGCCGGCGCGGCCAGTGCGCGGTCCAGCGCACCAGCGGAATTGTTGTCAGGGCCGCAACCAGCGCGTACCAGGACAGCAGGGTCCCCACCAGGGCCAAGCTGACCTGCAGGTTTCGTGCGATCGCCGGTAGCGCACCCACCGGCAGGATTTCAGCCGTGACATAGATGAAGGCCGCCGCCGCCAGTACCGCCAATTGAGCGGCGACCCGTGGCGTCCACGTTCGCTCGGCTGCGGTGGCAATTCCGGTTTCGGCAGTCATGGCGGCTTGGTTGCGCAGTCGGCCGGGCAAGAGTTGCTGGCGCGGTGACGCTGACCTTACCGTACGCACCGCCCGGAAGGCTTCACCCAACTTGGCGTTTCAACAGGCCGCAACGGCGACCGTCAGGAACGGACCAGGCGCGCGATGGCGGCGGAGGCCTCGGCCAGCTTGTCGTCGGCGTCGGCTCCCCCCTCGGCCACGGCACGGGTCACGCAGTGGCTCAGGTGCTCGTCGAGCAGGTTCAGCGCCACCGACCGCAGGGCGCTGCTGACCGCGCTGATCTGGGTGAGGACGTCGATGCAGTATTTGTCTTCGTCGATCATCCGCGCGATGCCGCGGACTTGGCCCTCGATGCGCCGCAGCCGCTTGGCGTAGTTGTCCTTCTGCTGCGAATACCCGTGTGCGGTCGTCATCGCGCTCAAAGCCCTCCCGGTGGGCGGATCGGCCCCGTCAGATACACCGAGTCTACCCTATACCCCAATGGGGTATAACCCGGCCATTTCCGGTGCAATGGCCCCGCGCATACTTGGACGATGGCCACACCCACCGATTCGGCGCCAGTCGCCGACATCAAACCCCGTAGTCGCGACGTCACCGACGGCCTGGAGAAGGCCGCCGCCCGGGGCATGTTGCGGGCGGTAGGCATGGGAGACGAAGACTTCGCCAAGCCGCAAATCGGCGTCGCGTCGTCATGGAACGAAATCACGCCGTGCAACCTGTCCCTGGACCGACTCGCCAAGGCGGTAAAGGAAGGGGTGTTCTCGGCCGGCGGCTACCCGCTCGAGTTCGGGACGATCTCGGTTTCCGACGGCATCTCGATGGGTCACGAGGGGATGCATTTCTCGCTGGTGTCTCGCGAGGTGATCGCGGACAGCGTGGAAACCGTGATGCAGGCCGAGCGGCTGGACGGCTCGGTGTTGCTGGCCGGCTGCGACAAATCGCTGCCCGGAATGCTGATGGCCGCCGCACGGCTGGACCTGGCGGCGGTGTTCCTCTACGCGGGCTCCATTTTGCCGGGCGTGGCCAAGCTGTCCGACGGCAGTGAACGCGAGGTCACCATCATCGATGCGTTCGAGGCGGTGGGCGCTTGCTCTCGTGGATTGATGCCGCGCGAAGACGTCGACGCCATCGAGCGCGCGATCTGCCCCGGCGAGGGGGCCTGCGGCGGCATGTACACCGCCAACACGATGGCGAGCGCCGCTGAGGCGCTGGGCATGTCGCTGCCGGGCAGTGCCGCCCCGCCGGCAACCGACCGCAGGCGCGACGGGTTCGCGCGGCGCAGCGGTCAGGCGGTCATCGAGCTGCTGCGGCGCGGCATCACCGCTCGTGACATCCTCACCAAGGAGGCGTTCGAGAACGCGATCGCGGTGGTGATGGCGTTCGGCGGCTCGACCAACGCGGTGCTGCACCTGCTGGCGATCGCCCACGAGGCCGACGTCAAACTGTCGCTCGAGGACTTCAGCCGGATCGGGTCGCGGGTGCCGCATTTGGCCGACGTCAAGCCGTTCGGCCGCCACGTGATGTCCGACGTCGACCACATCGGCGGCGTGCCGGTGATGATGAAGGCACTGCTGGATGCGGGCCTGCTGCACGGGGATTGCCTGACGGTGACCGGTGCGACCATGGCCGAGAATCTGGCCGCCATCGCCCCGCCGGACCCGGACGGCAAGGTGCTGCGCGCACTGGACAACCCGATCCACCCGACCGGGGGCATCACCATCCTGCGCGGATCACTGGCCCCCGAGGGAGCCGTGGTGAAGACGGCCGGTTTCGATTCCGATGTGTTCGAAGGAACCGCAAGGGTTTTCGACGGCGAGCGGGCCGCGCTGAATGCCCTCGAGGACGGGACCATCACCAAGGGCGACGCCGTGGTGATCCGCTACGAAGGCCCCAAGGGTGGGCCCGGGATGCGCGAAATGCTCGCCATCACCGGCGCGATCAAGGGTGCGGGCCTCGGCAAAGACGTGCTGCTGCTTACCGACGGCCGGTTCTCCGGTGGAACGACCGGCCTGTGTGTGGGACACGTCGCGCCGGAGGCGGTCGACGGGGGACCGATCGCCTTCCTGCGCGACGGCGACCGGGTCCGCCTCGACGTGGCCGGACGCACCCTCGATGTGCTGGCCAACCCGGCCGAATTCGATTCTCGACGAGAGGGTTTCACTCCTCCCCCGCCGCGCTACAAGACCGGTGTATTGGCCAAGTACGTCAAGCTGGTCAGCTCGGCCGCCATCGGCGCGGTCTGCGGCTAGCCCTGGCCCCCGACCGGAATGAACCGGCCAGGCAGGGCGAATTCGTGTCTGGCTTAACGGACTTGGGCGCTAGGCGGGTGTGGCCGCAGCGCGCGTGCGCATGCCGAAGTAGGTCGCGGTCAGGCCCAGCAAGGCCAACACCGCACCCGCGATGACGTGCGACCAGATCATGCCGGCGCTCAGGGTAAGGCCCGGCAGAATCCACGGCGAGAAGACGACCCACAGGCCGAGCACCGGCAGCGTCCAGGTCAGGCCGTGGGTGCGGTCCAGTGCGGTCGCGAACCCGTACGCCAAGACCGCGACCGCGATCCCGGCGATGAGGTCGCACCGGGCAAGGGATCTCGTCGCGCTGAATCCGACGATCCATGGTGACGCAGCAACATACAGGCCCGTCAGCAGAGCCAGACCGAAGGCGAAATGCGCCCTCGTCGACTCGGCGGCGCGCTCATAGCCGGCACGTAGAGCCAACAGATCGGGGTGGTGATCGATTGATGAATGGACTGTACTCATTTTGTGACCTTTCTGTTATGCAGCAAGTCTTTTGGACCGACTGCAAACCATCCATCTTCAGCAAGATTACGCCCGATCGGGCGATGCCAGCAACGAAAATCGGGCCATCGGGAACGCGGGATGCCCGATTCGTGGTTGGACCGCTGCGGCCTATACGCCGGTGAAACGGCTTCACGGATCAGCGAACTCACCTCGGCCGAGGAGGCGGTTACGAACCTGCGCCCGCGCTGACGCCCTAAGGGCTACCGAACAGACGCGATGGCAAACCCATCCCAGCCCTTGGCCCCGACCGTCTGGATCACCGCCGTGTCCAGCCGGGGGTGCTCGCCCATCAGCTGCAGCGTCTGGCGCGTGGTCCGCACTTTGGCGTCATCGGACTCGAGGTCGAGGATCTGGCCGGCGCGAACGACGTTGTCCAGCACGATGACCGAGCCGGGACGGGCCAGCCGGACCGCCCACTCCAGATACGCGGGATAGTTCTCTTTGTCGGCGTCGATGAACACCAGGTCGAAGGGGTCACCGGTCGGTGTCGGCAAGGTGTCCAGCGCGGCGCCGACGATCACCTCCACCCGGTCGCCGACGCCGGCCTGGTGAAGATTGGCCCTCGCGACCTCGGCGTGCTTGGGCTCGTATTCCAGCGTGACAACCCGTGCCTGCGGGCCCGCGCCACGCGCCAGCCAGATGCTGCTGCAGCCGCCCAGCGTGCCGATCTCGAGGATGCGGCGCGCCCGCATCGCACCGGCCAACAGGCACAGGAATTTGCCCTGCTGCACCGACACGGCGATCGGGGGCAACCCGGCCGCGTTGCTGGCCTGCACCGCCGCGGTCAAGGCCGGATCGTCGCCGACCACCGTGGCGTCCAGGAATGCATCGACCTCTTGTGGGGTGGGTTTCTCGGTCATGCCGCCAACGTTAGTTGGGCGCGCCTGCCGTCGCGTGAGCGTGTAGCACACTATTTACTAGATACCCCTATGGGGTATATAGTGGGGTGTGGTTGATTCCACAGTCCGGGAGTCCACGACAACTGACGAGGGAGACTCGAATGACAAGCTACGCGGCTGGAACCTTGCTGACCTGTGGTCATGAGGGCTGCGGATGTCGCGTTCGCATCGAGGTTCCGTGCCACTGTTCCGGCGCGGGTGAGCCTTACCGCTGCACATGCGGCGACGAACTGACCCCCGTCCAGTAGTGCCCGTCGCGGCGATCATCGCCCGAACGTACGACCGGCCAGCTCGACGTCGACGGCCAGCCACAAGGCGGCCGCCGATGCGCCCACCGCCACCGTGTAACCGCCCGGCGTGATGCGCCAGCATCCCAGGATGCCGTCGTAACGGGCCAGCAGGCGCGGATCCGCTTCGATGGCCACCCGGCAGGTCCCGCCCGGCTCGAGCTCGACCCGCTCGAATCCCAGCAGCCGTAGGCGTTCCTCTCCCGGGGCTGCGGTCAGGTACAGCTGTGGGACGTCGGCCCCGCCGCGGTCGCCGATGTTGGCGACGGTGAAGCTCGCGATAATCGTGTCACGGCCACCGATCACCAGGTCGTGATACTCGAACCTGGTGTAGGACAAGCCATGACCGAACGCGAACAGCGGGGCCTTGCCACTCCTGGCGAACCATCGGTAGCCGACCTCGGCTCCTTCGAAGTAGTCGATCGTCGTTGGTGCCCCCCACGGGGCGGCGGGGTCGGGTAGCTCCGGGCGAGGCGTCTGAGCAAGATCGACCGGGAATGTGATCGGCAGCCGTCCCGACGGATTCACTTGACCGGCAAGGATTTCTGCGATGGCCTGTCCACCGGCCTGACCCGGATACCAGGCCTGCACGATCGCGTTCACCGACTCTTGCCAGGGCATGGCCACCGGGTTACCGGTTTCCAGCACGACAACGGTGTTCGGGTTGACCGCGGAGACGGCGGCAATCAGTGCGTCCTGGCCCCAGGGCAGCGATAGGTCGGCGCAATCGAAGCCCTCTCCTTCGGCGCGGACCGCGAACACGATCGCGATGTCGGCTCGCCGCGCCGCCACCGCGGCCTCCGCCGGGCTGGCACCGGGATCAAACTCGATCTGCGCGTTGGGAAGTCGCTTTCTCAGCTCCTCGAGCGGACTCGACGGCAGCAGGTACAGATTACGCATGCCGGCCTCCAGCCCAGGGCCGCCGATCGGGATCACGGCCGCGTAGCCGCCCGGGGGAACGACGGTACTCGAACCGTAGCCGGCCGCAACGCCGACGTGCGCATAGCCGCCGATGACGGCGATGCGTGCGCGCGACTCCGGCGCCAGCGGCAGCAACCCGCGATTGGCCAGCAACACGATTCCCTGTCGCGCGACCCGCAACGCAATTTCGTTGTGCACGGCCATGTCCGGCGCTGGCACGTCCTCATGCCGGTCGATTCCGACCGCGAACATCGACCGCAGAATCCGCCGGACCATGTCCGACAGGCGCTCTTTGGGCAGCCTGCCGTCGGCGTAGGCGGCCCGCAGGGGCTCACCGAACGCCTCGGACTGCCACAGCAGCGCGTCGAGCTGCGCGCCGCACTCCTGGTCGAGGCCGTAGAGCGCGCATTCCCAGCTCGGTGTCGCGCCCCAATCGGACATGACCCAACCGCGGTATCCCCAGGCGCCTTTCAGCACCTCGTTGATCATGACGTGGTTTGCCGCGGCGTAGTCGCCGTTGACCTTGTTGTAGGCCGCCATCACGGCGCCGGGCCGCGACCGCCCAACGGCGATCTCGAAGGCCAGCAAATCGGATTCGCGGTGTGCGTCGGGATCGATGACCGCATCCAGCCAGTGCCGATTGGTCTCGTTGCAGTTCAGCGAGTAGTGCTTGACCGTCGAGATGACACCTTGTTGCTGTATCCCGTTGACCGACTCTGCGGCAATGGTCCCGGTCAAAAGCGGGTCTTCCGAGAGGTATTCGAAGTTGCGACCGTTACGCGGGTCGCGCGCGAGGTTCATCGCGCCCGCGAGCTGCACGTTGAACCCGCGGCTGCGCGCCTCTTGACCGATCGCCCCGCCCACGGCACGGGCGAGCGCCGGGTTGAAGCTGGCGGCCAGCGCCAGTCCGGCCGGCAGTGCGGTGGCCGTATCACCCGGGCGGTAGCCGGGGTTGGTGACGCCGAGGCCGGCATCGCTCATCAGCAACGCCGGGACACCGAGCCGCGGCACCCCGGGCACATACCCGGCGCTCATCGGAACGCCCGGCGGGATGCGCTTATCGCGCAGTGGCCACAGTTCGCCGGCGCCCATCACCCCGACGAGCAGGGAGAATCGCTCCTCGTCGGTCATCTGCATTTCGACCTCGCGCGCCCGCACGTCGGCGTCGGTCTCGTCCGTAACCGGGACACCCAGATCGCTCACCGCACACCCTCTTTGGCGTACACAACTCGCAGCACGTGCCCGAGTTCGGGTCCCATCACCAGCTC
Organism: Mycobacterium sp.; assembly: GCF_052145595.1. Lineage (GTDB taxonomy): Bacteria > Actinomycetota > Actinomycetes > Mycobacteriales > Mycobacteriaceae > Mycobacterium. The sequence goes on from NZ_JBKQOI010000080.1 coordinate 21,948, forward strand.
CGTCAACTCACACATCGTCGCCACGAACTTCGAACCGTGCGGCGGATCGGACTGGCACAAGTGATGCGCCACCTCGTGCAGCACCACCAGCTCGCGCAGCGCCCAGTCGGCGGTGTCACGGTCGGGAACCGCGATAACGCCCGCGCCGTCGCGGCTTTCGTAATGCGCCGCGCTGGCGGCCCGCCGCGCCCGCACCCTCAGCGGCAACACCGTTGTCCAGCGTTGCCGCACCGCCGGCAGCGCAAGCACGTCGTCAACATAGCGCTGTACGGATGCAAGCGTCCCAAATCGGCCCTCGGGCGGAAGCGTCAACTGCGTGCCGAAGAATTCCACAGCCGGTGACCCATGCTCGGCGGCGCGGTCGAACAGCGTCCGGACGAAATCCTCGGCCGCATAAACCTTGGAGCGCTGGGAATCCCTTCTGGCATACGGCCGGTCGGCACCCCGAGTCGAATCCCCCGGGGTCACCGGCCCAATGCGCTCCGCGCACCGCGCAGCTCGGGGCTGTTCCCGAGCCGCGCTCGCCGACCGGCCCGGTCGCCCGCGCGCCGCGCCGCCGACGAATACCCGGCCGTCGCCCGACTGACCTGATAGGTACCGCGCGCCTTCGACGCGCCGCGGTAGAAGTCGTGTAGCTCGACATCCTTGTTCCGCAGGGCGATAGCGGTACCCGGCGGGCGACGGCGGTCCGTGGTGGCCTCACGTCTGGTCTGGTCGCGGGCCTCGGCCAGGCGCTGACCGACGCGGGCCCCGAAGGCGAGCTGGAAGTTGAGCCGGGCGGTGATCGTCGGCGTGGGCCGGTGGGCGCCCGAAGCGAGGTAGGAGTCCGACGCCCGCACCATCTGGACAACCAGGCTGGCGTACAAGGCGTGGCTGGCGTCGATGTCCTCGGGAAACCCGTATGTGTAGAGGAACGTGGAGTTGGTCGCCACATCGCAGCGCACGTCATTGGCCGTCGCGATCAGCACGAACAGCTGCACGTACGTCCGCAGCCCGCGGGTGCCCGCGGTCCCGATGGTGATGGTCCGCTGGGTCGGGGCCTGCGCGGGCGAGCGGTTGGCCGCATGCGACCGCGCCACCGCCAAGTCGATGGAGGCCGCCGTCGCCAACCGTTGCGCGGCGCCCATGAAAGCGTCGGCCTCGTGCGCGTTGTCGGTGCCTTCGGCCTGACGCAGCAGCGCGGCGATGCGAGCCAGCATTTTGTCGTCGGTCATAGCGCCAAACTACGGGAGCGGTACGACAGTTTGCTTACGGCCGGTCAGAGCCGATCCAAGATCCAGGAGACCACGTCGTTAAGCACCTGGTCACGCTCCGGCTCGTTGAAGACCTCGTGGTACAGCCCGGGGTAGACCTTCAACTCGACGCCGGTGGACCCCACACTCTCGACCAGGCGGCGGCTGCCGTCGACGGGAATCAGCCGGTCGTCGGAGCCGTGCACCACCAGCAGCGGCGCGGTCAATGCCGGTGCCCGCTGCGGCATGGTCTCGCCGACCTGCAGCAGCGCCCGGCCGACGCCGGCCGGGACCTTTCCGTGGTACACCAGCGGATCGTCCTTGTAGGCCTGCACCACCGCCGGGTCGCGGGATATGGCGTCGACGTCGAGCTCCTGCACCGGGAGGCCCGGTACGAGAACCCCGAGCACCTTGGCGGCGAGCACCATCAGCGGCGACACCAGTTCCTGGGCCGCCACCGCCGGCGCCGACAGCACCATCATGTCGTAGTTGTCCGGGCGTTCGACGCCGTAGGCGAACACGATCCCACCGCCCATGCTGTGCCCGAGCACGATGCACTTGAGGCCGTGGTGCTCGCGGGTGGCGATGCGGACCAGGGTGTCGAAATCGGCGGTGTACTCGGAGATGTCCCGCACCAGCATCCGCTTGCCGCCGGAGCGGCCGTGTCCGCGGTGGTCCAGCGCGTAGGTGACCAGCCCGGCGTCGCAGAAACGCTGCGCAACGTGGTCGTAGCGGCGGGCATACTCGCCGAGACCGTGCGACAGCACGACCACCGCCCGCGGCGCGGTGTCCGGCGTCCAGACGTCGTAAACGATGCGCACGCCGCCGACGCCGTCGAAAGTCCGTTCAGTGCGGGTCATGGCAAGTCCTAGTCACTAGGGGCAGCGTAGTGGCTGCCGTGTCGGAGACACTGCGTAGGCTCACTCGAGTGCTCGCAGAAAACGCCGACGGCGAGTTCTCAGCCGTTGCTGAGCCGTACCGACGTGAATTGCTCGCGCACTGCTACCGGATGACCGGCTCGCTGCACGACGCCGAGGATCTCGTGCAGGAGACACTGCTGCGGGCCTGGAAGGGGTACGACCGTTTCGAGGGCAAGTCATCGATGCGGACCTGGCTGCACCGCATCGCCACCAACACCTGCCTGAGCGCGCTGGACGGCCGGCAGCGCCGCCCATTGCCGACCGGGTTGGGGGGATCCCGCTCCGACCCGGCGGCCGAGCTGGTGGAACGCCGCGAGGTGCCCTGGCTTGAGCCACTGCCGGACTGGACGGACGATCCGGCGGACCCGTCGGTCATCGTCGGCTCGCGTGAGTCGGTGCGGTTGGCGTTCGTCGCTGCGCTGCAACACCTCTCACCCCGGCAACGGGCCGTGCTGCTGCTGCGCGACGTGCTGCAGTGGCAGGCCGCCGAGGTGGCGGCGGCCGTCGGCACCACCACAACCGCCGTGAACAGCCTGCTGCAGCGGGCCCGGTCCCAGTTGGATGCCGTCCGCCCCAGCGCCGACGACCGGCTGGCGGCGCCGGATTCGGCGGAAACCCAAGACCTGCTGGCCCGCTACATCGCCGCGTTCGAGTCGTATGACATCGACCGCCTGGTGGAGCTGTTCACGGCCGAGGCGATCTGGGAAATGCCGCCCTACGTCGGCTGGTATCGCGGCCCGGAGGACATCGCGACCCTCATCCACCAGCAATGCCCCGCCGAGTCGCCCGGCGATATGCGGCTCCTGCCGTTGGTCGCCAACGGCCAGCCCGCCGTGGCGATGTACATGCGTGCCGGCGGCGTGCACGTGCCCTTTCAGTTGCATGTGCTGGACGTCGTCCGCGACAAGGCAGGCGGGGCGGTGTCACATGTGGTGGCGTTCCTCGACGGCACGCTGTTCGCGAAATTCGGCCTGCCCGATTCGCTGTGAATACCGAACCAGGAAGGTGTAGCAGATGACGAATGCCGCGGTGGTCACGCCCGTGCCCGGAAAGCCACTTCTGCTGTTGGGCGCCTTTGACATTGGCGACCTGGGCTATGCCGCCGAGGAGTTCTTCATCTCCGGAACGGCCTTGTCCTACAGCCCTGCCGGCGAGCTGAGCCCGGACGGCCGGTGGACTGTAACTCCCTCCGGCTCAGCCGATTACACGACCCGGATCGTGGTGTTGACGCCCGTCGATCGGGACCGCTTCAACGGGACGGTGTTCGTCGAATGGCTCAATGTGAGCGGCGGCATCGACGCTCCGGCGTTGTGGATGATGGCGCACCGCGAGATACTTCGCGCGGGCTACGCCTACGTCGCGGTCTCGGCCCAGCGGGTTGGGGTGGAGGGCGGTGTGAGCCTGCTCGGCGTGGACATGTCGCTCAAGAGCCAGGGTCCGACACGGTATGCACCCCTGCGCCATCCGGGCGACGCCTTCTCCTACGATATCTTTTCCCAGATCGGCGCGCTTCTCAGGAACGCCAGCGGCGTTCTGCACGGGCTCCCCGTACAACACGTCGTCGCCGTGGGCGAGTCGCAATCCGCTATGTTCCTGACGACCTACATCAACGCCGTTGATCCGCTCACCGAGGTCTACGACGGCTTCCTGGTGCATTCCCGATTCGCGTCTGCCGCACCATTGGACAACAGCTCCATATTTGAAGAACAGCGGACCAGCATCCCGGAAGCGGTCAACTTCCGTCTCGCGCTGCGCGTCCCGCTCATCACGATCATCACCGAAACCGACCTGTTCGGCGGCGTGCGATATGGCTATTACTTCGCCAGACAGCCTGACAATCAATGGCTGCGGGTGTGGGAGATTCCCGGCGCCGCTCATGCCGACAACTACACGATCCAAGTGGCGCCGATCGACAACGGCTCCGCGCCGCTCGATGACATCGTGGCGGCCTACGCGCCGACCAACATGCTGATGGGTCGGCAATTAGGGCACTGCATCAACTTCGCCCCACAACACCATTACGTGCTACAGGCCGCGCTGGCCGCACTGAACAAGTGGGTCGCAACCGGCGAGCCGGCGCCCAGCGCCGCACCCATAATGCTGCGCGAAAGCGGTCCGCCGCAGCCCATTTTGGATTCCAACGGCCTCGCCCAGGACGGCGTCAGGACCCCATGGGTGGACGTGCCGATTGCCCGGACGTCCGGTCTCGGCAGCGAAGAAAACATCATGTCGGAGATCTTCGGCTCCGGCGAACTCTTCGATGCCGCCACTTTGCGCCGGCTCTACCCTGGCGGGACCGAGGAATACCTGGAAAGTTTCACCGCGGCGCTCGACGGGGCGATCCACTCCGGGTTCATCCTGCCGGCCGATCGCGCGGAGATCCTCCAGCTCGCCGCCGCCACATACCCCGACGACCGGTCTTAGAACAGTCGGCTGTCCGGTGACGGGCCCCGCACCGGGCGGACCAGGCCGGCCCCGGTGATCAACGGCAGGTCCAGTGCGGACAGCAGGCCGGGCCGGGCCGGGCACACCGCAGGGATGGCGCTGACCATCCGCGATGCGCCGGCCATGCGCGCACCCAGATCATGGTCGTGGTCCTCGGCCATCTCGAATTCGCACCGCATGGTCGGGGAGCCCTCGATCTCGACGCGATATACACCACGGCCGGAGGCCAAGCCGTAGCCCAGGTCCTTGGGCTCGATCGAGATGTGCGGCTGCGGCCAGTCGGGGGCGATGTCGTCGCGCATCCGCGTCACGTGGTCGACGACGAAGGTCGCCTTCCCGCCCACGTAACCGGTCAACGTCGAGCGCATCGCCGCGATCGTCCCGGCGGCGATGTGCCCGGTGGGCGTGTCGAAGGATTCGCCGGCGGGGACGCGTTCGACGCCCTCCTCGATGTCGTCGATCTTGACGCCCAGTCCGGCGGCGAGCTGATGCAGGACCGGACCCCAGCCAAAGGTGAACACTCCGGGTGTGGCCGCGAGCGGCGTGAACTCCGGCGGCTTGCCGAAGCCGAGGATTTCGTACACCGCGGCCTTGTCCGGGTAGGTGGCGTAGTTGAACATCTCGGTCACCCGTACCGACTCGATAACCCGCGAGACGCCTGTAAGCACCAGCGGCAAAACGTCATTGGCGAATCCGGAGTCGATGCCCGTGGTGAAGAACGGCACCCCGCCGGACAGTGCGGCCCGGCGCAGCGGATCCGTGAACGCGTAGCGTCCCGGTCCTGGGGCGTCCGGAAACACCCGTGGCACCACCGAGCACGACACCACGTTCTTTCCGGCCCGCAGGATCGACACCATGTCCTCGATGGCCTCGAACGGGCGCAGGTTGGCGCCGGCGGCATACACCACGACGTCGGCATCGCCGGTCAGCATCGGCGCCGGGTCCTGCGTGGCCACCACCCCGACCGGCGCGATCCCGCACAGCTCTCCCGCGTCGCGACCGGCCTTGGCGTCGCTGTGCACGACGACATCGACCAGTTGCAGTTCCGGGTGGTCGATCACCCCGCGCAGGGCGATCACCCCCATGGAACCCGGCCCCCAGACCCCCACCTTGAACACGCGCTCTCCTATTATTAGGACATCTATGCTGGCATTTTGGAGGGAATCGTAGGGAGCCGACCGTGGATACGTCAATGGCCGAGTCTGCCGCCAAGTCACCGCCCACCGGCCGTGTCATGGATGTGCTTACCACGCTGGCGCATTCACCAAACGGACGGACATCGGCCGAGCTGGCGAGGCTCTGCGGGATCAGCACCTCGACCTGCGCCCTGGTGCTGGCCGAACTGGAACGACGCGCCTGGGTGGCGCGCCGCGAAGACCGCCGCTACGTGCTGGGCAGCGGCTTGTTCGGTCTGGTCCACGGCCTGCGGATACAGTTCCCGTTGCTGGACCGGGGGCGCCATGCGCTGCGCTTCCTGCACGACACGCTCGGCGCGGGCTGCTCGATGTCCAGGATCGGCGACCGGCACCTGACGACCGTGGATGCGGTCGGCCACGGCACCGACGGCGAGCATGCCGTCGGCCAGCGCTTCCCCATCGATCCGCCGTTCGGCCTGGTCGCAATGGCCTGGCGCGACGAGAGTTTCGTCCAGGCCTGGCTGCATCGCGTGACGCCGCGGCTGACCCGCGCCGAAATCGCCACGCATCAGCGGGTACTCGACGATATCCGAGCCCGCGGCTACGGCGCATGGCGTTTCGACGAAACCCACCAACCGCTGCACAACCGGCTGGCCGACGTGCTGGCATCGCTGGAGCCGACCGCGCAGGTGAGCCGCCAGCTCACCACCCTGATGACGATGGTGACACTGCAGTCCGTCACCGACGTACTCGAAAAGGAGTTGGCTGCAACGGAATTCGTCGTGCTCCCGATTTTCGGGCAGGACGGCCAGCCGGACTACCAAATCGAGATCCACCTGGGCCACTCAGCCGGACTGACCCTATCCGAACTTGACGCCGCGCTGCGGCACGCGCAGGGGCTGCTCACAGCACTATCCTGAAAGCCATGCCTGCCACCGTGGAGATTCGCCGTGCCGCCGACCGGGCGGTCACCACGACATCCTGGCTGAAATCCCGGCATTCGTTCTCGTTCGGCGATCACTACGATCCCGACAACACGAATCACGGGCTGCTGCTGGTGAACAACGACGACCTGGTCGAACCGGATGCCGGTTTTAATACCCACGCGCACCGGGACATGGAGATCGTGACCTGGGTGCTGGACGGGGAACTGACGCATCAGGATTCCACCGGCAATCGCGGAGTGATCTATCCCGGCCTGGCCCAACGCATGTCGGCGGGCAGCGGAATCCTGCACTCGGAGAAAAATGATTCCGCCACGGAGCCCGTGCATTTCGTGCAGATGTGGGTGGTCCCGGACGAGACCGCGATCCCCCCGAGCTACCAGCAGCACGAGATTGGTTCTGACCTGTTGAGCGGTGCTCTGGTGACCATCGCCTCGGGCATACCCGGGCGTGACGCGGTCATCACTTTGCACAACCGCAATGCCGCGCTGCACGGCACGCGCTTGCGGCCCGGCGACGCGGTGAGCCTGCCTCCGGCGCCCTACCTGCACCTGTTCGCCGCGCGCGGCCGGGTCACGTGCGAGGGGATCGGTGAGCTCGAACAGGGCGACGCGGTCCGCTTCACCGACGCCGACGGCCAGCGGGTGACGGCGAGCGAGCCGTCCGAACTGCTGATCTGGGAGATGCACGCAACGCTGGGCGTTTGAAGCCATTTAGACACCACTTAGAGTGGGCACGACAGACAGGAGCCCGCATGTCTCAATCCCAGCCGCGGCACGCCGCGCCGGACCCGAAGCACAACATAAAAGCGATTCGGACCGTGCGGTTCTGGGCGGCGCCGATCGTCGTCACATTGGCCCTGATGTCGGCACTCGCGGCGCTGTACCTCGGGGGGATCTTGAACCCGACGACCAACCTGCGGCATTTCCCGATCGCCGTGGTGAATGAGGATGCCGGACCGGCGGGCGCACAGATCGTCGACGGCCTGGTCGCGGGCTTGGACAAGGACAGGTTCGACATCCGCGTGGTTTCCCATGACGAGGCCCGGAAGATGCTGGACAGGGCCCAGGTGTACGGCGAGGCGGTGATTCCGCCGACTTTTTCATCGATGCTGCGCGAGTACGGCGCGACCGCGGTCACGCCCGAACATGCGGACCGGCCGTCGATCACCGTCTCAACAAACCCGCGGGCGGGCACGCTGGGTTCCAGCATCGCGGGCGCAACGCTGACTCAGGCTATGGCCGTCGTCAATAGCAAAGTGGGCCAACGACTTACGGCCGAAGTGGCGGCTCAGACCGGTGGCGCACCGCTGACCGGGGCGTCGCAGTTGGCGATTGCCAGTCCCATCGACATCAAGTCGACCGTGTACAACCCGCTGCCGAACGGCACCGGAAACGGGCTGTCGGCCTTCTACTATTCGCTCTTGCTGCTGTTGGCGGGATTTACCGGCAGCATCGTGGTCAGCATGCTGGTGGACTTGATGCTCGGTTATGTGCCGGCCGAATTCGGCCCGGTGTATCGCTTCGCCGAGCAGGTCCGCATCTCACGATTCCAGACGTTGCTGGTCAAGTGGGGACTGATAGTGGTGCTGGCGCTACTCATCTCGGCGGTCTACATAGCGATAGCCGACGGGCTCGGCATGCCCATTACGCTGGGCTGGCAATTGTGGCTCTACGGGGTATTCGCGATCGTTGCGGTGGGCGTCACGTCCAGCTCGCTGATCGCGGTGCTGGGCTCGATGGGTCTGCTCGTCAGCATGTTGATCTTCGTGATCCTGGGGCTACCGTCCGCGGGCGCCACGGTCCCGCTGGAGGCTGTTCCGCCGTTCTTTCGCTGGCTGGCCGAATTCGAGCCGATGCACCAGGTGTTCCTTGGCGTGCGGTCGTTGGTGTATCTGAATGGCCACGCCGCCGCCGGCCTGTCGCAGGCGTTGGTGATGACGGCGGTCGGCCTGGTCATCGGCCTGCTGCTCGGGGGCATCACCACGCACATCTACGACCGCAAGGGCTTTCACCGGATCCAGGGGGCGGCCGAGCTGGCGATCGCCACGGAACACCAAGCGCAACACCAGGCCTTCGTGAACAAACTCGAAAGTGAAAGCGAAAGTCCAAGCGAGCAAACGTAATTCCAGCGCGGCCTAAGCGTCATTGTCCTGTTATCAAAGTTGACAGCGTGACTCTTGTGGCTAATGCTGTTGATGTTGCGTCGGCCTGCCGGAAGGGCTATCGTGCTGTCCCCTACTGCCAGCTTGCGCAGGCTGGCGGCCTGCTGCACGGCCGTGGCCGCATGCGTCATGCTCGCGACCAGCACCGGACAGCCCGTCGCGCACGCCGCCGACGGACGGGATCTGCTGGCCAACGCCATCAACACCACCCAGGGTTCCTACCTGGTCTACAACTTCGGGCCCGGCCACCCCGCGCCGATGCTGAACGCCGCCGGCAGCTGGTATGAGACGGACAACGGCGGCCACCTGATGATCATCAAGAATGCGGCGGGACGGCTCGCACCGCACCTGCTGGTAGACACCCATCAAGGCGATGAGGCGCGCTGCGAAAACAATCCCGGGGCCCGCACCAGCGAGGGACTGTGGCAAGCATCGGAGATCTACCCGCCGCTGCAGGCGTGGCAGCGGATGGGGCAACCGACAATCGCGATCAACGCCAACTTCTTTGATGTGCGGCCGCAGAAGGGCGGTTCGTGGCGCCAGACCGGCTGCAGTTCACCGCTGGGCGCTTTCGTCGACAACACCCACGGCCAGGGCCGGGCCAACCAGGCGGTCACCGGCACGGTCGCCTACCCCGGCAAGCAAGGCCTCTCCGGCGGAGGCGAGAGCTGGAGTGCGCTGACGACGATGATCATGCCGTCGGGTAGCGCGCCGTATGTGTTGCGGCCCAAGGGCAGACAAGATTATGACGTCGCCACCCCGGTGGTCCAGGACTTGCTCAACAGGAACGAGAAGTTCGTCGCGGTCTCGGGTATCGGGCTGTTGTCCCCCGGCAACACCGGACAGCTCAACGACGGCGGTCCCAGCGCGGCCCGAACGGCCCTGGCCTACGTGAAACAAAGGGACGAGATGTACGTCTTCGAGGGCGGCAGCTACACCCCCGACAACATCCAGGACCTGTTCCGCGGCCTGGGCAGCGATACCGCGGTCCTGCTCGACGGCGGTGGGTCTTCGGCGATTGTGCTGCGCCGTGACACCGGGGGCATGTGGGCCGGTGCCGGCTCGCCCAGGGGGTCGTGCGACACCCGGCAGGTTCTTTGCGATTCGCATGAGCGGGGCCTGCCCAGCTGGCTGGCCTTCAATTAGCTTTGACTACCGGTTCTTTCGTTTCAGGTGGCCCGTATCGGAAGATCAGCAGGCTTAGCGCTACCACCGCCGCCGTGAGCACGAACACCGGAGCCACGACGAATCGTGACATTGTCGCGCCGACGATCGCTCCGCTGCACATCGTGAGAACAACGCCCAGGCGCAGTTTTTGGCGGGCGCCCGTGCCACCGGCCAGTCGGCTGTCCACTCCGATGCCGACGATGGTCGACGTCAAGACCGTGGTGGACAGCTCTTGGATCCCGAACTGGCGAGCGGTCGAATGCTGCAGGCCGAAAGTCATTGCGAGGAAGCCGATCATGATGAGCTTGGTGTTGTCTTGGTAGCGGAGCACACCCGTGCCCGCCAGGATCGACAACGCCACCAAGAGGACGATCTCGATTGCGAATACCGTGGTGAGCCATCGCCGGGTCCGGTCACCGAAGTGCCGCATGAGCCGGCCGCCGAGGATGGTCGCGGTGACGAAGGTGGGCAGGGCCACCACCACAGCGGTCAGGTCGATGTTCGACTTCGGGGCGAGCCAGAAGCCGAGGAAGATCACGTTGCCGGTCATGTTGGCCACGAACACGTGGCCAAGAACCAGGATGCTGATCGAGTCGGCCAAACCGGTGGCAAAGGTCAGCAACAGCAATGCGACGACGGTCAATCGCTCGGATACCGGCGACGTAACGGCCATGGGATGCGCTTAAACGTGCGGCGTCAGATCCAGTGAGGTAATCGTCGTCATCCTGGTCACCAGCCAGCGGCCGTTGGTGCGCTTCATGAACAGCCGGTAGGACAGATATTTCAGTGACGGAATGTTCTTGGTCAGCGGACTGGTGGACGTGGTGTTGGTGTATACGATGACGACGGCATCCGGATCGTCCAGCGATTCGACGGCTGCACCGGTGACTTCGGTGGTGTTGGTTACCTTGGCCTGCTTGTTAGGGGCCACGATCGCGTCGACGAATTTGCGGTACTGCGCCTCGAAATCGCCGGTGAGGTAGGCCGCCGCGCGATCAGCGAGGGTATCCATGTTCTCCGGCGTGTAGGTCCACAGCGTCGTAATCGCGTTGGCCGCGGTCCGCGCCACTTTCAGCTTGGTCGCGGCGGTGGCGCGATCGGCCAAGTATGGCTGGACCGCCGCGCCCGCGAATGCCGCAGAACCAACGAATAACACAGCAGCCACCGCGACGGCGATGGCGAGTCGCTTGCCGGCCAGCAGCCTGCGCCGGGGGCGCCCGTCTTTGGCGTCCGTCGAGCTCGCTTCGGCCACAGGGGCCTCAGAGGCCCCCGCGTTGCCGCCCTTCTGTTCCGTTGCGTCTCCGTCGACCTCGTCGGACGCAACCTCGGCGGATTCGGTTGCGGCTTGTGTTGCTGCAGAGGCGCTTTCGTCGGGCACAGGAGTGTCATCGGTTTTGGATTCTTCGGTTGCCTCTGCGGCCGCGTTGGCGGTCAGATCACCTGCAGCAGGTTGCTTATCTTCCACCGATTCCCTTCCTGCGTAACGGTTGCCGTCCAACGATTTGTGTTCTCGAATACCTGTTTTTCATCCGGCGACTTGGAGGTGACCGCGGTAGCCACCATCACATTGACGCTGCCATCGTCGTTCCACCGTTCCACGGCCGCGTCGAGGACGGTGCCAGTGGCTGGTTCTGCTCGGGCGACCTGGAGGAGGATCTGGTTTGCCTTCTCTTGGTACTGCTTGGCGAAATCACCGGTCGCTTGGGCCAATATCCGCGTTACATAGTCGTTGGCGTGATAGGGGTCAATGGAGGTGAACTTTGTCATGAAACCTGAGACGTAGCTCAGAACCTCGCGGTTTTTCGAGGCCGCACGCTCAGCAGATCCATGGCAGATCAGCATCCAGGCGGATCCCGTGATTGCCGCTGCCATCAGCATGGCGGCAACCACGCTAGCGATCACCAATCCCCACGGTCGCCGCGGCCTCACCGGGGGCGCGACGAGCAGTGGTCCTTCGCCGGGTTGAAACTTGCGTCGGGGACTCATTTTCCGTTCCCTGGCGGCTTCGGTTTGGTCACTACGGTGAGGTCGTCAACGCGCCAATGGCTATCCCCGTCTTTGGCGAAAGTCGCCCGGACGGTTGCGCTGATGTACCGTTCGTCGGGCGCTGCGCCTCGCCGACCCTGCATGAATACCAGCATCGTCGCCCGATCCGGTGTCGCCGATTCGATTGAGCTGTCGATCACCCAGTATTCATTGATGACCGGGGTGCCCTTTTGCACTACGTCCTGCTGAGCCGCCAGCTGGCCGCGATATTTGTCGGTAGCCAGCGACTGGGCGCGTGCGAAATCGTCGCGCAACGTTTTTGGGTCGTACGTCAGCATCTGTGCGACGATCTTCGGCCCCTGCACCCTGATCTGTGCGACTGTTTCATCGGTCGCCCGCTCACCGGAGTACACCACCGCATAGCTCACGGCGGCACCTCCCAGGCACACCCCCGCTGCGAGCAGCACCGCGACCGCGGTCCAGCGCCGTATGTTGGGTAGCCGCTCGTCCGGTTCGACGCGTCGCACCTCGGTGCGCAGCAGCATGTCGGCGAAAGTGCGGCGTCGAGGATCCCACAGTGGCCACAGCCATCCCACCACCGATGCGGTGTCGAGAAGGTGGGCAAGGTCCCGCAGCAGCAGCCACCACGGCCCGGTGGCTACGCCATCGCGCCGTACCACCGCTATTCCGAAGAGCGCGCGTCCCAAGCTCCGACCAGTGACCGTCGGCACCAGCAACCGATTCACCAGCATCAACAGGATGGCTAACCCGCCGACCGAGACACACACCCACCACCACGCGCCGCGCGCCGGCACCGTGAAAGACACCAATCCCAGCGTCGTTGCTATGGCGATAGCCGGAAGGACGTCTACAGCGAATGCGCCAACGCGAAGATGCCATGGTGCCAAGGCACCCTGCGGTGACTCTTGGACGGCCGCCTTGGTTTGAGCCTGCGTCTGAGTCTCCTCGACCACCACCGTCACTTCGTCACCTGGTCGAGTTTGGAAATTTTGTACTGACCATCAGCGAAGGCCATTTTTACCCGCAGCCGGTATCCGGTTTCGTTTTGCGTCTTATCGGTGGACGCCTTGACGCGCATAGCGACGAGCACATCGACCGAACCGTCGTTGTTGTTGCGCTCTACGGCAGCCCGCACGTCGGATACCTGGACGTGTACGTTCGCGGCCTGATAGGCCTGAAGGAGCATGCCGGTGTACATCAGCGCCTGGGAACGGAAAGTATCCGTGCCACAGTCGATGATCTTCTGTTCATTCGCGGTCATCGCGTTGGTGTCGGGTGCCTGGGTCGCCGAAACACAATCCACCGCCGCCTTGAGCGCCGCGGCGTCGTTGCGCGCTATTGCTTGACTTTCGTGGTGAAAACGCAGCGCCAAATAGCCGCCGGCTCCGATTGCGGCGGCAAGCAGGACAAGCGCCGCTGCGATACCGGCCAGCCACCCCCGACCCAGCCGCGACGAACCGCGTTCTACGCCCGTATCTCCAGCGTCGGCTTCGCCCTCGGATTCTTCCGAAACCTCGGTCGTCTCCTCGGTGCTGATCTGGTCGGCTTCGCCCTCGGATTCTTCCGAATCCTCGGTCGTGGCCTCGGTGCTGATCTGGTCGGCCTCGCCCTCCGATTCTGACGAATCCTCGGTCGTGGCATCGGTGCTGATCTGGTCGGCCTCGCCCTCGGATTCCTGGCGAATCCTCCGCCCTGGTCTCCGGGAGAGCCTTCGCAGACGACGAACAATCGGCATCGGTGGGGGGTTCAGCCGGCTGGCGCCAGCATCTCCTTCCATCCGTCGTCTCCTGTTTTCGTCGAGTTTTCGACGGAGTATTTAACACCGTCGGGCCCTACCAGTTCATCGCTCTGAGGACTGTATACCGCCGTGGGAGGCCCGATCGGAGTGTAGACACACGGGTTGGGCTGCTGGCCGTTGCACTGCACGGTACCCATTCCCGGCCGTGACGGGAGGTCACTGACCGGCGGGGGCGTCCCCGAAACTCGGTCCGAGGGCGCCGGGTTCAGGCCGCTGTTGACCGACGGCGCCGGGATCACCATGCCCGGCCTGACCGACTGATCGCAGCGAGCCGCAGGCGCTGGGCAGGTAAGGATCTGATTCGGGTCGCCGTACCAGGGGTTGGTCCCCGTCGGAACGTATGGCTTGGGGTCGCGGCACTCCCGCGGCGTGGCCGCCCGCTTGCCGGGGACGTCGACACACGGAATGTTGCGCGATCCGCGCACACTATTGGCCGGCCAGTCCATCGGAATCTTGCAGTATGTGCCGCTGGGCAACGGCGCCAGGCTGGTGTCCGCCGGAGACCGCCACTCGGATGCCGGAATGAAGCCGGTGAGACACGGCGGCGGCTGGTTGATCGAAAACGCCAGGTCGAGTGGGGCCGAGTCCGGGAACGGCGCGGCCGCCGCCTGCGCGACCGCACCACCCTGCGGCAGGAACACCAGCACTTGCTCTACGCCGGTGTGGTAGCGCTTGAGCAGGTCGAACACCACCTCGAGATTCGCCAACGTCTGCGGAAGCGACTCTCGGACATCGCTGAATACCTCGTTGACCTGATCGGCTGTCGGCGCCGCTTGGGTCAGGATGCTTCTCACGTGCTGGTCGTTTGCCGCGGTCTGCGCGGCCAGCGTGTTCAAGTTGCGCGCCCAGCGCTCGATTGCATCACTCGAGTTGACTTGGCTATTCAGGACCGGTCCGGAGTGCTGGATGATGTCGTTGATGTCGGTGATGTTGGTCTTGAAGTCACCAACAATCGCCTGGGTCGAGTCGACCAGCCGTTGCAGGGCGGGACCCAACCCGCCGACGGACTGTGCCGTCTCGTCCAGCAGCGAGCTGATCTTGTCCTTGGGCAACGCGGCCAGCCCTCGGTCAGCGGTGTCCAGCGCCGGCCCGATCTCGCTGGGCACGGTCCCCTTGGTAATGGTTTGTCCGGATGAAAGGTACTTGCCAGGGGTCCCGGTCGACACCAGGTCGAGATACTGCTCACCGACTGCTGATACCGAGTGCACGTTCGCTATCGCGTCGATTGGGATTTTGTAGCGGCTGTCGATGCTCATGGTCGCCTCGGCGCCCTGTTCGGTCGGCTCGACGTCGGTGACCTTGCCGATGGTGATACCGCGATAGGTCACGTTGGCCGTCGGATACAGGCCGCCCGATGCCGGTAGCTCAGCCTTAAGCGTGTACTGACCGATACCTGCCAGGCTTGGAAGCCGCAGGTAATACACACCCAGCACAAGCAGCGAGATCACCGTCAGGATCCCGAACAGTATCAGCTGGCGTCTGATGAAGGGAGTCAGCATTGGCTAGTGTCCGCCCTTTCCACCAGCGGTCCGCCGGGCGCGTCATTCGGGTTGGGCGTGTAGCGGACGTCGGGGATCATCGTCTCGGGGTCTCGCCCAAAGGACTGCTCGAGCGCGCGCAGACTCCCGGACAATCCCGTACCGGTCAGAAACGCGTTATCGATTGCACTGTAGGTCACGTCGATCATCAGCGACACGTTGAAATAGTCACCGCGGAACATCTTCGGAATGGTTTCGATGTCATACGGCTGGGTGAGGATCAACTTCAGCGCGGTGATTAGATCCGGCGAACCACGGCCGAGCTCCCTGAACGGGCATTGCAGCGATTGCAGGTCGGTGTGCAGGGGCCCGCGCGCTTCCGACAGGTACTGGTCGGCGGCCTGGCTGAGCCGTCCCACCGCATCGACGGCGTCGATCAAATGCTGTTGATAGTCCTTATTCGCGAAATACTTGATCAGCGGCGGGATGTCGGTCAGCACGCGATCCAGGACGTCGGACCGCCCACCCACATAAACCAGCAGCCGGTTGGTGGAGTCGATGGCGTGGGTGATGTCGTCGCGCTGCTGGTTGAGCTGGTTGGTGAAGGTGTCCAGCTTGCCGAGGAAGGCCCGGATCTGTTCCCCTCGCCCGTTGAAGATGTTGTAGACCTCGTTCTGCAGCACTTCCAAGTTGGGGATGCCGCCACCGCGCAGGATCAGGGAGAGACTGGCCAGGGTTTGCTCGGTAGTCGGATACGCCGACGAGTTCTTCAGCGGAATGGTGTCGCCGTCTTTGAGCAGCTCCGGCGACGAGTTCGGCGGGGCGGCCAGCTGCACATGCTGAGAACCCAGCAGACTGGTCTGGCCGATCTTGGCGGTGGCGTTCCTCGGGAGCTTGACTTTCTTGTCGATGCCCAGCGTCAGGGTGGCGATCCAGTTCTTCAAGTTGATGGCCCTTATCGAACCGACGAAGACGTCGGCGACCATCACCTTGCTGTTGCCGTTGATCGCCAGCGTGTCCGGCACCTGCACATAGACGGTGTAGGACCCCGCCCCGGTGCCCGGACCGCCCGGAATCGCCACATTAGAGATTCCGCGCCATCCGCACGAGCTGAGCACCAGCGCGGCCACCAGCAACGCCAGCCCCTGCCAGGCCCGCCGGCGGATCAGCCGAAGCCCGTTCACTGGCCCGCTCCTGCCGCAACGGGCGCCGGCGTCGGGGCGACGGGTCCCGGGATCACCTCAGGGCCTGGCGGCGGCGGCGGTATAGGCACCTGCGGAGGCCTCTGGCCGATAACCGGCGCTATCGGGTTCTCGTCGTAGGCGTTCGGCGGTCCCGGTGGGGTCTGCAGGTTTGACTGAACGGGCGCGATGTTGGGGCCGCCCATCAGTTCAGCCAGCGATTCGGGGGTCATCAGGCCCGCCGTGATGGGCCCCACCTGCTGTCCTTGCATGCCCGGGGCGACAATCCAGCCCGGTTGGGTGTTGCGGTGCGACAACGGCGTATCCGGCACCCAGATCCCCGGGACGGTGGTGTCCTTGTACCCGTTGGGCGGCTGCAGCCGCGGCTCGGTGTAGGCGACCTCCTTGGGCAGCGTCTCGGCGGTGGTGGCCACGTTCAAGCTGAACGGCGGGTAGTTGAACTTGATCGCATCAAGGACCGGCGCCAGATATTGCGCACAAAGTTCGGCGGAGTCTTGATACCCGAGCCGGCTGCCTGCCTGAATCGAGCCGCAGATGAACTGCAGCGGGTTCGCGAAGGTGAGGGACGGAATGCCGATAACGGCACCGTGCGTCGGGTGGTAAATCACGTTGAGATTCGCGAAGGCCGTCGGAGCGACGTGCAGGGCGGTCTCCAACCCATTCAGGGGTTCAGGTTGAAGCAGCGTGTTCGTTAAGTCGGCCAGGTTGTTGACGTCGTGAGTCAGCACCTCGCGGTTCTTGTCCAGCCACGGGCGCAGGGTGGTCAGCAGGCTATCGAACTGTTGTATCGCACTGGCGAGCTCGGTGTCGGAATGGGTGAGCCGCGTGGTGAAGTCCGCCAGGTTCTGGTTAAGCGCAACAAACTGCTGGTCGTCCTGATGCAGCGCGTTGACGAAAAGCGCCAGGCTGCGCACCACCGCAAAGAAGTCGCCACGACCCTCGTTCAACGTGGTCAACGCCCGCGAAAGGCTGTCCAGCGTGGTGTTGATCTGCTTGCCCTTGCCGGCCAGCCCGTCAGCGTACGATTCGATGACCTCACCGAACGGCCCCTTCGGGTGTTCTGGTGTCGGGCCGAGTTTGTTGATGATGTTGGTGACGCTGTTGCGCAGCTCGTCCCACTCCACCGGCACCTGTGTGCGCTCCTCCGGGATCACCGCGTCGTCGGCAATCACCGGGCCACCTTTGTAGGGCGGCTCCAACTGGATGGCGCGCGAGGCCACCAACGTGGGGTTGAGGATGACCGCGGAGGCATTGGCGGGAACCTTGTATTTGTTCAGGTAGTGGAACGTCACCTTCATCTTGTCGCCGACTGGCTCGATCTTGTCGATGGCGCCCACCCGCAAGCCCATGATCTGGACCTTGTCCCCCGCATAGAGCGCGTTCGCAACGGGGAAGTAGGCAACCACGGTGTTGTTCGTCAGCTTCTGGTAAAGCCGCCAGCCGACGAATGCGACAACGAGGGCCAAGATCACCAGCAGCGACCCGATGATCACCGACGCCCGTGACCACTTCGGCAGCCGCAGGTTGCGGATATCAAAGATGGTGCTCAATTCTGGCTACCTCCCGTGACGCCGCTACCTCCCGTTCCACCCGGGTTGATGAACGGTGCCGGCAGCTGCTGCCCGGGCCCGGGCGGCGCCGGTGGACCCGGCGGTAGCCCCGGCGCGAACGTCGACGGTGGCGGCGTCGGGCCGGCCGGTGCCAGTTGCTCGGTGCGCGCGCCCGGCGGTGCTTCCGTCGGCAGCGGCACCGGCGTGCCCGGAACGTTCGGAGCCGGCTGACCCGGCCGCCCCGCGATCGGGATGCCCGGCGTGGGCGGCAGACCGTCGGGGTTCGGCGGCGACGTCGCGACATCGACCGGCGCCGGGAAACTGGGGCCACCGAACGGGCCTACGATCGCGCCCGCGCAGGGCAGCGGATTCCACGGCCGCGGCAGCCCCTCATCCCCCAAGGTGACATTGCCACCTGGATTCGCCGGAGTGTAGGAGCATGGCGATCCGGGCGGCACGGCCGGTCCCGGATGATCCGGGGTGCCCTCCAACACGGGCGGCGCCGGCGGCGGCGCGCCGTTGGGGAACCGGGTGCCGTTGGGGTCGGGCCAGCGGAACTCGGGCAGGCCGGCGCTGCGCCAGAAGTTCTCCGGGTCGATGCCGCGCTTCTTGAACGCCGCATCGACAAATGGCTGGCTGATCTGATACAGGCCAAACAAGTTGTGCGTGACCGTCTTGAAGAACGGTCCCGATGCGATGGACTCATTCAGCGACGGGAGGAACTTGCCAACGTCGTCTAGCGACTGAGCCAGGTCGTTTTTGCGCTCGACCAGGATGTCGCTGAGCGTGCGCAACTGTTCCAGCACGTGATTCAGGTTCGGGTTGTCGTTGATCAGTCCCTTCACCTGCTCGGAGAACGCAGAGACGTTCCCCAACAACGCGTCGATGGCCTGCCCGCGCTCGTTGAATGCGGCCAGCAGCGTCTTCGCGTTGACCAACAACCGGTCGACCTGCTGGCTGCGGTCACCGAGGACGCTGGCCACCTGGTTGGCCTGGGCAAGCAGATGCTTGATCTCCTCGTCACGCTTGCCGATCGTGTCGGAGAACCTGGCCACACCGTCCAGAGCGGCGCTTAGGTGCGGGTAAGTCTGATCGATGGTCTGGGACAACACCTGCAGCGACTGCTTCACGGTGTCGATATCCCAGCCCGTGGCGGCCTTGGTGGCGTCGAAGAACGCGTCGTAGATCTGGTAGGGAGTAGTGCTTTGGCCCAGCGGTAAAGTGGCCCCGGGCCGTAGCGGCTGATTGCCCCGCGGCTCGATCTCGAGGACCTTCTTACCCAGGATGGTGTCGGTACGGATCGCCAGCCGGCTCTCGGTGCCGATGGTGTTGGTGCCGATCGAGAACTTGATCGAAATGTGGTCACCGTCGATCGACAGGCCCTCGACCCTGCCGGCGTCCATGCCGGAAATGCGCACCTTGTCGTTCTTGTTGAGTCCGCCGGAATCGGTGAACTGCCCGTAGTAGCTGGGCCTGGCGAACAACATCGGGACGCTGGTAAAACTTTGACCCACGCCGATGACGAGCAGGGTCACCAGGATGCCCATGAGCCCGATGCGCAGCCGATTGGGAGGTTCCAGCGTTCTCATTGCGGCGTGCACCTACCCGTCGGCTGCGAGAAAAGCCGGACCGTGCGGATGGGGCCACCAGGCTGCAGCCCGTTGAGCTTGATCGTGAGGTCGCACAGGTAGAAGTTCACGAAGTCTCCATAGGAGCCGATGGAGCGCCCGACCAGGTTGAACGCGGTCGGCAGCTTGTGGAGAAAGTCGTTCAGGTCATCACGCTGATCGATGAGCGGCTGCTGAACCCCGTCCAGGTAGTTGATTGTCTTGTGCAGCAGGCCGCGGTCTTCGGCCAGCAGATCGGCCACCGTTCCGGCGGCATTGCTGATGTGCGCCGTCCCGCCCGCCAGCTGGTCACCGTGGTTCTTCAACCCGGTAACCAGCACCTCCAGGTTGTTGACGGTCTGATCGAATTCCTTGCGATGCCGAACCGTAGTGTCCAAGACGATGTTCAGGTTCTTGACCACCTCGCCGATCGCCCGGTCACGCTCGGCGAGCTGCGCGGTCAACTGCGCGGTTTGGTCGAGGATGTCGTTGATGGTGCCGCCCTGGCCCTGGAACACGGTGACGATGGCCGACGCGATGGTGTTGACCTTCTGCGGGTCGAGCGCCCGAAACAGCGGCTTGAAACCACCAATCAGTGCGTCGAGGTCAAGCGCCGGCGACGTTCGCGCCAACGGGATGAAACCGCCCGGCGGCAGGACCCGGTCAGCGCCATCGCCCTCGCCGCGCTTGAGCTCCAGGTAGCGGTTGCCGATCAGGTCGAGGTAACGGATCTGTGCGGTCGTCGACTGATACAGCGGCACCGAGCGGTCGACGTTGAAATCCACCCGCACGCGCTTGCCGCCGTCGATCAGCCGTACAGACTTGACCTTGCCGATCTCCACCCCCGAGGCGCGGACGAATTGGCCCGGCCGCAGCCCGCTGATGTTGCTGAACTCGGCGGAGTAGGCATTGGTGCGGTCAAAACGCATCTGACCGAACACCACGATGATCATCACGGTGAACAGCAACAGCACCAACGAGAAGATGCCGAGTCTGACAAGAGTTCCGGTGATTTTCATGGGTTGATCGTGTTATCCCCTACCTGACGGCCCCAGACGTACTCGCTCACGTAGGGCGAACCGGTGTCTAGGTGGTTATACGGCGCGAGGCTATTGCCGGTGTCCGCCACCAACGTGGGTGCGGGCCACAGATCATGGGTGATTTTCTGCCAGCAGCCCGGCGCACCACCGGGTCCACCGCGAGCGTTGACCCGCGGCAGATTCTCCGGCCAGATATAGGGATTCGGCGCCCCACCGATCAGTCCGGCTAGCCCGAGTGGCGCTGCGAGTCCCATTGTGGCCACTCCGAGCCCGAGGGTGCTTACCAACGCTAGGGGGTTCAGCGTAAGTCCCAACCCCGATAGCGCCTCGGTCTCGGTTTTTAGCGAATAGCCGTTGCCGCCCTGGAATGTTCGGATCGTGGGTTCGACGTCGTGAAGGTTGCGGAGCATGCAGTACGTCTCCGGACTGTAGGTGTCCAGCAGCTGGGCGGTGGGCACCAGGTCGGCGGCTCCACGCGCAAAATACGGCCCACCCCGCGCGAAGATATCCGCGCCGGTGTTGCCGAACCCGGCCGCCGATAACAACGCTTGGTCCAAATCTTTTTGCTGCTGGTTGATCGTGCGCGACGTGATCACCGCATTGTTGAGGAAGTCGAACAAATCCGGCGCGGCGTTCGCGTAGGTGTCGCCCAGCGCCGCCAACTGCTGGATGTTGTAACGCGCCTGCGGCAGCTGCGGGTTGACATCATCGAGGATCGCGTTGCCGTTGACGATCGATTGTCCGAACTTGTCGCCCAACCCGGCCAGCGCTTGCGCGGCTGCGCTCAACGTCAGGTTCAGCTTGACCGGATCCACCTTCTCCGCGATCGAGGTGATGGTCTGGAACAACGTGTTGATCTCCGTCGTCACCGACCTGGCGTCGATCACGGTCTGCGGCGTGATCCTTTGCGGCGACGGGTTTTGCGGCGCCGTCAAGGACACGTACTTACCGCCGAACACCGTGGTCGCCTTGATATCGGCATTCACATTGGCCGGTATCAACTTGAGGTAGCGCGGATACACGTCCAAGCCGAATTTGGCCGCCGGCTTTCCGTCACGCGTGATCGCCGAGATGTCGGCCACCCGGCCGATCTGCACCCCGTTGTAGGTGATCTTCGCGCCGGGATCCATCACCAATCCAGCACGCGAGGCCAGCATCGTCAGCCTGGTCTTCGGTGTGAAGTCCCCCCTGAACTGCCCGTATACCAGCGCGAGCATCACGACACTGACGATCAGCAATGCGATCCCGGCCAACTTGTACGGCGGGTTCCGGGGGGCGTTGATCTTTCCGCCAGGCGACGTCATGGCGGCTACACCGTGAGTGCGAAGTTGGGGTTGACGCCGTAGAGCGCCAACGCGGCGGACAAAACGACAACCTGCACCGACACCAGCGAGAAACGCATGGATCGGCCGACGGCCTCGCCGACGCCGACGGGCCCGCCGCCGGCGTTGTACCCGTAGTAGCAGTGGGTGATCATCACGACCGCGGTGATGATGATGGCCTCCAGGAATGACCAGAACACGTCATCGGGTCGCAGGAACGTGCGGAAATAGTGCTCGTAGGTGCCGTTGGACTGTCCGTAGACCACCGTCGTGGTGATCTGCGGGGACAGAAACGACGCGATCATGGCCATCGAGTAGAGCGGAATGATCACCACCAGCCCGGCCATGATCCGAGTGGACGCCAGGAACGAGATCGACTTGACACCCATCACCTCCAGGGCGTCGATCTCCTCACTGATCCGCATGGCTCCCAGCTCTGCGGTAGCGCCGGCGCCGACCGTGGCGGCCATCGAGATACCGGTCACGACCGGGGCGGCGATACGCACGTTGATCAGCGCGGCGAAGAAGCCGGTGAACGCCTCGACGCCGATGTTCCCCAGTGACGCGAAGCCTTGGATGGCGACCAGGGAACTACCGGACAGCGTCACGAAAGCGACGATCGCGACGGTGCCACCGACGACTGCCATGGCACCGGTGCCCATGCCGATCTGGGCGATCAGCCGCAGCGTCTCCTTGCGATAGTTGCGCAGTGCATGCGGGATGTTCCCGACGGCCACCATCCCGAACCAGGCCATCCGGCCGATGTCGTCAAGCCCGCGGCTGGCAGCACCGCCGTAGCGATTGAGATTCTCGACTGCCCGCGGAAAGCGGCCGCGCACCACAGCACCGGTAGACATGTCAGCGTCCCGTCCCGAATCGCACACCGATCGTGGTCAGCACCACGTTGACCGCGTACAACGCGACCACGCACAGCACCACGGTCTCGTTGACGGCGGTGCCCAGCCCTTTGGAGCCACCGCGCACGGTCAGCCCGCGGAAGCAGCCGACCAGTCCGGCGATGAGGCCGAATATCGCGGCCTTGATCGTCGCGATGACCACCTCGGGCAACCCGGTGATGGTCGTCAGGGTGGCCAGGTACGCGCCGCCCGACACGTTCTGCAAATACACCCCGAAGAGGTAGCCGCCCACCAGGCCGACCGTGATCACCAGCCCGTTGAGCAGCGTGGCGACCAGGGTCGCGGCCACCACCCGGGGCACCACCAGCCGATGGATGGGGTCGATGCCCAGCACCTCCATCGCGTCGATCTCCTCGCGGATGGTCCGAGCACCGAGGTCGGCGCAGATCGCCGTCGAGCCGGCGCCGGCCACCACCAGCACCGTGGTCAGCGGCCCCAGCTGGGTGACCGCGCCGATCGCGGCGCCCGCGCCGGACAGGTCGGCAGCACCGAACTGGGCGAGCAGCACGTTGAGGGTGAAAATAAGAAGGACGGTCAGCGGGATCGAGACCATGATGGTCGGCAGGAAAGCCACCCGCATGATGAACCAGCACTGGAGGATGAACTCGCGCCACTGGAAGGGCCAGCGGAACAGCGCTTTTCCGGTCAGGACACACATCCGGAAGAATCCACCGATGAGGGTCAGCGGCGTCTGCATCTGGTCGCGCAGGTAACCGACCAAGTTCGGACCCGTCGACGTCGACACCGCGGCCCCCACACCCCGGCGCCGCGCGCCCCGCGGCGCCGCGGCGGAACGTGTCGCACGCCTCCTCCTTGCCCTGACCGTTCATATGTGACCATCGGCTCCCTACCCGCAAGTAGTAACGGAGACCACAGGAATGTACCCGATGGCCGTGCACGTGTGAACTGCCTCCACACAATTAACCCTTCGTCAACAATGGGCAAACACAACAGCTTCCGTCAGCCATCCTTTCTGGTCGTGAAATCCGTTGGCAATAAACAATTTTTCCGGCTTTATCGGGTCCCGTAGCGCAAACGCAATTCAGTTTTGAGAACCTTGCCCGACGGGTTGCGCGGCAGCGCATCGACGATCTCGAGCGCCTTGGGATGCTTGTAGCGCGCGAGCCGCTCGGCCAGGAACTCATGTAGGTGTTCGATCAGCAGGCACTCGTCCGTTACAGCGGCGACCGCGATCGGCACTTCGCCCCACTTCTCGTGGACGCGGCCGATGACGGCGACTTCGACGATGCCGGGATGGCCGGCGAGGACGTTTTCCACCTCGGCGCAGTAGATGTTCTCTCCGCCGGAGATGATCATGTCCTTCTTGCGGTCGACCACCCAGATGTAGCCGTCCTCGTCCATCCGAACGAGGTCACCGGAATGGAACCAACCGCCCGCGAACGCCTCCGCCGTGGCCCCCGGGTTGTTCCAGTAGCCGCTCATCAATGTTGGTGCGCGGTAGACGATTTCACCGACGTCGCCGACGGGGACGTCGTTCATGTTCTCGTCGACCACCCGGGCGGCGACCGTCGGGATCACCTTGCCGACCGAGCCGCGCTTACGGATCGCGTCCTCGCCGAGCAGCATGCAGGTGACCGGCGACATCTCGGTTTGGCCGAATGCGGCCAGTATCTGGGTTCCGGGGAACGTCGCCGACATCTCCCGCAGCAGCGCATCCGGTGCCGGCGCCGCTCCCCATGACATCACCCGCAACCTCAGGTCGCGGGGCCGTGCCCGCTGCTCGGCGCAGACCGCCTGCCACTGCGCGGGGACCAGGAAGATGCCGGTGACCTTCTCCGCCGCCAGCACGTCGAGCAGCTGGCCGGGCTCGAACGCGCCGAGCGGGTAGATCACCGTCGGCAGGCCCAGCAGGAGCCCGTTCAGCAGGTTGCCGATCCCGGCGATGTGGAAAAACGGGACACCGACGAAGCCGACGTCGCTGTTGATGTTGGCGCCGTTGGTGTAGAGCCCGGTCATCGTCTGGCCGGTCAGGTTGGTGTGGGTCAGCACCGCGCCTTTCGGGCGGCCGGTGGTGCCCGAGGTGTACATGATCAGCGCCGGGGAATCGTTCGGGACGTCGACGGGTCGGTGCGAAGCACCGGGCTCGTCGATGAGCTCCTCGTAGCCGACCACGCTGCCGACGGTCGTGGCGCCGGCCACGACGATCGTGTCGAGCAACGGCTGGATTTCGCGGACACCGGTGGCCACCGGGGCAAGCACCGCTTCGGTGATCATCACGCGCGCTTCGCAGTCCTCGACCAGGAAGACGATCTCGGCGGCGGTGAGCCGGAAGTTCAGGGGGACCGCAATGGCGCCGAGCGAGTTGACGGCCAGCACCGACTCGACGAATTCGGCGCGGTTGAGCATCAGGATCATGACCCGGTCGCCGAAACCGACTCCCCGCCGGCTCAACGCGTCGGCCAGCGCGGCAACCCGCCCCTGGAGTGCACCCCAGGTCACGGTGTTGCCCAGGAACCTCAGCGCCGTCGCGTTCGGCTGCATCAGCGCGTGCCGCTCGAGTTGATTGACCCAGTTCTGCCGCCGGGAAAGGTACGGCTGCTCGGTCTCCTGGGTCAGGTTGCTGGCCAATTGCGCGGTCAACTAAAGGCCTCCCCTTCACTCGCGCACCGCTTGCGCCAAGTTGATATTTGATAAAACATAGTGTTGTGTGGGTCACACTATGGCCTTAGCGGCCCCCTGACAAGCCCCGTCGCGAACCGATGAAGCCCCAGCCACGCCCCTGAAAGCCCTGGCAGCCACGTGAACGCACCGACATATACGCAGCCGAGGAGACGGCGGCCACTGCGCCGGGCGCAGTTGTCGGACGAGGTCGCGGGTCACCTGCGGGCGGCGATCATGTCCGGGACGTTGCGCCCGGGAACATTCATCCGCCTCGATGAGACCGCGGCCGAACTCGGGGTCAGCGTCACTCCGGTGCGCGAGGCCCTGCTGAAACTGCGCGGTGAGGGCATGGTGCAGCTCGAACCCCACCGCGGTCACGTCGTGGCGCCGCTGACCCGGCAGGACATCCAGGACATCTTCTGGCTGCAGGCGACGATCGCCAAGGAGGTGGCGGCCGCGGCCACCGAACACATCACCGATGCCGAGATCGACGAGCTCGACCGCATCAACGACGCGCTCGCGGCCGCCGTCGGGTCCAGCGATGCCGAGACCATCGCGGGCATCGAGTTCGCGTTTCACCGTGTCTTCAACCAGGCCTCCGGCCGGATCAAATTGGCGTGGTTCCTGTTGAATGCCGCGCGCTACATGCCGGTGCTGGTGTACGCCGCGGATCCGCAGTGGGGTGCGGCCGCGGTCGACAACCACCGGCAGTTGGTGGCGGCGCTGCGTCGGCGGGACGCCGCCGCCGTAATCGAGCACACCGTCTGGCAATTCACCGACGCGGCGACCCGGCTGACCGAGATGCTGGACCGCACCGGAATCTTCGACTGAGCCGACCCCGGCCGCCGCGCCCCTAGTTGGCGGCCAGCTGCTCGGCGCGCTGCTTCAGGTTTTCCGCGAGAACGTCCAGCACGTTGTCGAGGAGCGACTTCACCATCGGCGCGGGCAGCGGCATAGCGGTCTCGACGTCCATGTCCACCGTCAGCAAGCTCGACGCCCCGGCCTCCACCACGCTGAACAGCTGCTCCTGCTTGGTGAACAGGTCGCCCTGCTGCAAGACGGTCTGAATCTGGTTGGCCCCCGGGTAGTAGACGGCCTGGATAAAGGTGCTTGCCATGCCCTGAACCTCGGTGTCCAGCCGCAGCTGGCTGGGACGCCCGTCGTCATAGCGGGCGAGCACCCACAGCCCCTTGATCCCCTCGTTCCACTGCGGATACGCCTCGAAATCGGCGACGATGGCCATGATCGACGCGGCGTCGGAACTGACCTCGACGGTCTTGCTCAAAACTGCCATTGGCGAAGCATAACCGGGTGGGTGACGGCCACCGACAGTGCAGTCCGGGCTGCGGTTCGCGCGAAAACGACCGCCCGGGGCGCGATCTGAGGCTTACCGGTCCACGCAGGCCGTCGACAGCAGTGCGCGGATGGCGTCGGGAATCGGGACCGGCTTGCGACTGGTCCGATCGACGTAGACATGCACCCAGTGTCCCAGCGCGGTGATCGGCCGCGCGTTGTTTTGGGCTTCGCCGTTGTCGGCGCGGAACACGCCGAGCCGGTAGGTGACGCTGCTGCGGCCCAGCCGCGTCACCGCGAGGCCCACGACGAGGCCCTCCGGGAAATGCAGTTCGGAGAAGTAGCGGCAACCCGACTCGGCGACGATGCCCTGTGCGGGCGTGGTGATCGGGTCAACACCGGTGGTCGTGTTGATCCAGGCGTTGATCGCGGTGTCGAACAGCTGGTAGTAGACGGCGTTGTTGAGGTGGCCGAACATGTCGTTGTCGGCCCACCGGGTTCCTACCGGCCACAGCACCGGGAAGTCGTCGCTGGTGAGCCCCTCCGGTGCGGGGGGAACCGACGGAGCCGACGGACCTGAACTCATGGTTGTATTCCAACATGTTTCAGATCCGGGGCGCCGTGCTGGACGGATGCGGGGTGAATAATCGCGAGCGTGTTTGGACTACCAGTAGCGCATGGCTTGCCGAAACAGCTCCGCCAGAACCGGTTTGCTCATCTCGCGCGGAGCGTTCTGTAATAGGCGCTGCTGAGGGTGAGCACCCGCGGTGAGGGCGTCCACGTCATCTTCGGTGTAGCCCACCCCACTCAGCCCGTTCGGCATGCCCACCGCTCGCATGATGCGGATTAGTTCGTTGGCCAGCACCTCGCCCGCATCCTTCGCACGGGCGCCCCGCGTGTCAGCACCGAGCAGCCGTGCGCCCTCCAAGTGCCGCTCCGGACTCACCTCCGCTGTGAAGCGGAATGACGACGGCGCATTGAGGATGACGGCCATGCCATGCGGCACGAGCGGCTCATCGGCGGGGTAGCCCGAGGGGCGGAAGTCCCGCACCAGCCCTGCCACCGCGTACGCCATGCCGTGTGGTGCGTGGACACCCGCGTTGCCAAACGCGATGCCCGCAAGCGTTGCGGCCCACATCATCTGCTCACGGGCCGCACTGTCGGAGGCGTCATTCACCGCACGCTCCAAAAACTGCCCCAACAGGCGCAACGCCTCTCGGCAGCCCAGGTCGCTCCACGGATTGGCACCCTGACTCATGGGTCGCAGGCTGGGCCGTTCGGGAGCGCGCCGCCGGAAGTACGGCCGCGCGGTGTAGGACTCCAAAGCGTGAGACAGCACATCCAGCCCCGCGGAGGCGACGACCTCGCGGGGCAGACTCGCGGTGCAGTCGGGGTCGACGAGCGCCTCCGTGGGACGCAGCGCGTGAGAAGCGATGCCCGTCTTCGCCGATAGCGACACGAGGTCGAAGATGGCGATGCCGGTGACCTCGCTGCCGGTGCCCGCCGTGGTGGGGCATGCGATATGCGGCTTGAGCGGGCCGGGTACGGGTTTGCCCTCGCCGACGGGCGCGTTGACGTAGGTCAGCAAGTCATCGGGATAGGTGGCGTACAGATTGGCGGCCTTGCACGTGTCGATGACGGAGCCGCCGCCCAGCGATACGTAGCCATCGGGGTTCACCTCTTGCGCGAAACGCACCCCATCCAGAAAAGACGCGTCAGTGGGCTCCACATGTACGTCGGTGTAGGTGACTACGTCCAGTCCGGCCGCGACAAGCGAATCGTGTGCCTTCGCAAACATGGGCAGTCCCGCCACGCCGGCGTCGGAGAACAACGCCACCCGCCGCAACCCGAGAGCGCCGGCTCTGTCGCCCAACTCCGCCAAGCAACCGCGCCCGAAAGTGACCCGCGACGAGTCGACGGTGAAGGCTCCGTCGCAGTCCTTGGCAGCCATTGGGACATCGCAGCACGCCATCCGTCCTCCTCGTCCTGCTGAGCCGGTCGCGACGGCAATCTACCGCACGCGGCCGAACACGGCAGTGGCCACTACCTCGGGTGCAGTGGTGCGACCGGTTCCACCGTCGCGTCGGGCAGGCGGTGACTTTCGATGTAGTCCCAACGGACCTCGTAGCCGAGCCCGGGTGCCGTCGGTAGCTCGACGAATCCGTCCGGGCCCAGCGGGTCGCAGGCCGTCGCGAGATAGGGCGGGGCGGTGTCATAGCGGGCCCCGGGCCCGAGCAGGCCGCGCTCGTAGTATTCGCAGACGTCTTCACTTGTGGCGCCCAGCACCTGGAGGTTGCCGAAGCCGCTCATGTGTAGCTCGCAGCGCATGCCGACCGCCTCGCACATTCCGGCGAGTTTCATGACGCCGGTGATGCCTCCGCGCAGGACGTCGATGCGGCTGATGTCGGACGCATTGCGCAGGATCCAATCGGCCCGGGTGTAGATGCCGCCCTCGGCGATCTCGGGTGAGCAGATCGGGATGTCGAGCTCGTCGGCCAGCTTCACATAGGACTCCACCCGGTACTCCGGCATCGGGTGCTCGTACCAGTAGAAGCCCAGCCGTTCGAGTTCCCGGCCGACCCGCAGCGCGTCGTCGTAGGTGTGGTAAGTGCCCCACGGGTCGAACATCAGCACCATCTCGTCGCCGACTGCCGCCCGAACTTCCCTGCACACCTGGATATCCCAGTCCACGTAGGACGGCCGGGGCAGGGCGGGTTGCCGTGTGGCGGGGTTCCAGTAGTGATACGGGTGAATCTTGCAGGCGCGGTAGCCCTGTTGCCGGCATTCGGCGGCGTGGGCGGCATACTCGTCGGGCGATCCGAGATTATTGAAGCTGCTGGCGTAGGCCTTGACCCGCTCGCGGGCACCGCCCAGCAGCTTGCGCACGGGCAGCCCGGCGACTCGGCCCGCCAGGTCCCACAGCGCGAGATCGATGACGCTGCAAACGTTTTCCGGAAGCTTCGCCGCCCCCAGTTGCCGCCAGATCTCTGCCCTGTCGAACGGGTCCTGGCCGGCGAGAAGAGGACTCAGGAATTGCCCGATCAGCGCCTGGTCCGCGGGAAGCAGGCCGTCCTGGTCCCCGTGGAAGTGACCGCCGAAGTAGTAGCCCTCGACCCCCTCGTCGGTGAGCACCTTGGTCACGGTCTGCACCACACGGTAGTCGGTGTTCAACTGGCCGAATGAGATTCGATCGACGAACGTCTCGAACGGTACGACCTGCAGCCCGGTGATCTTCATGAGAGCAGATTGTTGCGCCGGCCCGGACGCTCACAGTAGAGGCGAAGGTCCCGCACCGCGGACCACCAACGCGGCCCGGGCTCAGGTCCCGTACCAGGCGCGCCGCAGGGCTTGGCCCTGCAGGGTGAACAACTGCTCGGAGGCCGACCAATCGGGCAGCAGCGAATCGAATCCATGACAGGTCCGCGGAAACACATGCAGCTCCGTGGAAACTCCGGCGCGAAGCAGCTGCAGCGCATAGTCGACCGCCTCGTCGCGAAAGGGATCGATCTCCGCACAGGTGATCAAAGCAGGCGGCAGCCCGCCCAACCGGTCTCGTCGTGCGGGCACGGCGGCTACCGATCCCGCAACCGGGCCTCCAATCGGGCCCAGGTAGTAGCGCCACATCAAATCCGCGGCCTCGCTGTCGAAAGCCGGGCTGGCGCAGAACTCCGCTTTCGACGCAGTGTCCCGATCGTCCAGCACCGGCTGGTGCAGCAATTGGAACACGACCGCGGGCAGCGAACCGTCGGCGGCGCCGTGCGCCAGACATGCGGCCAGGGTGGCACCGGCGCTGCTGCCCGCGACGGCCAGGCGCGCCGCATCCACCCCCAGTTCGGTCGCGTTGCCCGCCACCCATCGCAGCACGGCGATCGCGTCGTCGAGTGCCGCCGGATAGGGGTGCTCCGGGGCCAGCCGATAGTCGACCGACACCACCGTGCAGTCGCCGCGACGCGCGAGTTCCACGCACTGCCGATGATCGGTATCCAGGTTTCCCAACACGAACCCGCCGGCGTGGCAGTAGACGACCACCGGTGCCGGATTCGCCTCTCCGCCAAGGTAGATGCGCACCGCCACGTCGCCGGATTCGGCCGCCACGTCGTCGTCGACGATGTGCACGCCTTGCGGATCGGTGCTTTCGGCGGCCTCCCTACGGCGCTGGTTGAACGGTTCGCGCATGACTTGAACCGCGGCCGGCGAAAAGTCGGTTCGCGTCGTCGCGACGGCGCGCAGCGCGGGATCGAGCCGCACCCAGCCATCCAAGCCATCCAACTCCGTCATCGACCAGCCCTGTTTACCGCCGAGGCCCCACGGGTGCCCACGTCGACGGCGGACACCGCCGGGGCCTGGAAACTGAAATCTCCGGGTTTGAACCTGCGCGTCATTTCCCAGAAGCTACGCGCGCTGCGCGGCCACTGGGTCACCACCCGCCCGTTGGGCGCGCGGAAGTAGTTGCTGCACCGGGTGGTCCAGACGGTGCCGACCATCCAGCGGTCGATCTTGGCGACGAACTCGGCCAGCGCGGTGGGCCGCACCGCGATGTACGTCTTTCCCTTGCGCCGCATGTACTTCAGCGCCCGCACGATATAGCGTGCCTGCGCTTCCAGCATGAAGATCACGCTGTTGGAGCCGACGTTCGTGTTCGGCCCATAGAGCATGAAGAAGTTCGGGAACCCCGGGACGGCCATGCCAAAATACGCGCGCGCCCCATCACCCCACACCTCGTGCAGCTTCTGACCCTGCTCTCCCGAAACATCCAGCTCCCCAAGGTAATCGGCCGCGGCGTATCCGGTGGCGCACACCACGACATCGACGTCGCGTTGGGTGCCGTCCTCGGTGACCAGGGAACGGGCCCGCAGGTATCGCGCCGGGCTGTTCAACACCTCGACGTTGGGCCGGGCCAAGGTGGGCAAGTAGTCCGAGGAGAACACCAGTCGCTTGCAGCCCATCGGGGTGTCCGGGGTCAGTTTGCGGCGCAATTCCTCATCGCCGACGCTCTTTTCGAGCAGGTCGAGCGCGATGGCGGTGAACTCCTGGGTCTTGTCGCTGCCGTGCTCGATCACCGAAATGTTGGCTTCGCTGCGCAGCCACAGCCGGGTCCGATACAGCTTCTTGGCGAAGGGAACATGGGCGAAGACCCAGCGCTCGCGTCGCGTGTAACCCCGGTCCGGCTTGGGCAGTACCCAGGTCGGGGACCGCTGCACCGAATACACCTTGCTGGCGACCTTCGCCAACTCGGGTATCAACTGCGACGCCGTCGATCCGGTACCCAACACCGCGATCCGGGCATCCCCGAGCGGGACCGAGTGATCCCATTGCGCGGAGTGCATCACCGTGCCGGTGAACGGCTCCTCTTCGACGAGGTCGGGAAACAAGGGCCGGGTGAACAATCCGACGGCGGACACCACGACATTGAAGTGGTGGCTTTCGCCGCCTTCGGTGGTCAGGCACCACCGCTGCGTTTCCTCATCCCAACTCGCGGAACGGATTTCGGTCCGCAATTTCAGGTGCGGCCGCAGACCGTACTCGTCGGCGCAACGCTGGAAGTATGCCAGGATCTCGGGCTGCGCGGGCCACAGCCGCGACCAGTCCGGGTTCAAGTCGAACGAGTAGGAGTAAAGGTGCGACTTGACGTCACACGCCAGCCCCGGATAGGTGTTGATCAGCCAGGTGCCGCCGACGTCGTCCTCGCGGTCGAAGATGGTGAAGTCGCGGAAACTGGCCTGGGCCAACATGATTCCGAGTGCCATGCCGCCGGGCCCGGCACCGATGATGCCGATCGACGGGTTGCCGCTCATCGGATCTGTAGGCATTGCCCGCCATCCACAAGAAGTTCCGACCCGGTGATGAATGCCGCCTCGTCGGAGACCAGAAAGGCAACGGCGTCGGCGACTTCGCCGGGGCGGCCTATCCGCCCGAACATCGATGTCGCTGCCAGCCGGGTCTGGGTGGCCTCGTCGAGCATCGGTGTCGCGATCGGTCCGGGGAACACGGCGTTGACACGGATGCCGGACGGGGCGAGTTCGGCCGCGGCGGTTTGGGTCAGGCCCCGAAGTGCCCACTTCGACGAGCCGTAGGCGCAGTGCTGGGGGAATGGGCGGATCGCCCCCGTGCTGCAGATGTTGACGATTGACGCGTGGTCGGCCTCACGAAGTCGTTCCAGGGCGGCGCGCATACCGAGAAACGCGCCCAGACAGTTGACGCGCCAGGCATTTTCAAAGTCTTCAACAGTCTCGTCCGCCAACGCCGCCCGATGGAGCACGCCGGCACCGTTGACCAGCGTGCTCAGTTGGCCGAATCGGGCGACCACGCGCTCGACTGCCTCATTCCATTGCGCCGGAGAAGTGACGTCGAGCTCGACCGCAATGACGTCGTCGTCACCCAATTCGTCGACCGCAGCGGCCAATTGGTCGGCCCGTCGATCGCAGGCCGCCACCGAATAGCCCGCTGCGCGCAGCCGTTTGGCGATGGCCCAACCCTGTCCGCCGGCTGCGCCGGTGACCAGTGCGACGCGTTGGCTCATGATGACGGATCCTCGGGGCTGTCGGACAGGCCGTGGCTGGTGATGAACTGGCACCGCCGCCGCTGGAAAAGCCACTGCGCGCCGTCTCGGACGAGTTGGTCGTCGTACAGCGCGGGACGCAGACGCAGGTCACCGGCTCTGACGAACAGCACCTGCGACAGGGCCGTCGCGGTGTCGCCGTGGACGTCGATGCGCGAGACTCCGGTCAGGTGCAGCCCGCGTGGTGCGTCGCGGAACATCTTGGCGATGCCGTCGTGTCCGGCGAACGACCTTCCATAGACCAGGAATTCCCCGTCGGTTGTGAACAGTCGCACGCACTCGTCGATCTCTCCGGCGTCGAGGGCGAGTGCGTAATTGGCGATGACCTCGCGAATTGCGGTGCATTCACCGTTCATTCGGTCGCCTCACGTAGGTGCTCGGCCGCGCCGCGCCGCAGCGCCTGTGACTCGGCCGCCAGCGTGACCATCCGAAATCCCAGCTGCGCCATGGTGCGACCGGTCTTGCCCTCGCTGGCGTGGATCCCGGTGATCAGCCCGGCATCCGCGGCCGCGCGATGGATGCGCACGATCGCGTCCAGAACTTCGGGATTTCTGGTTGCCCCGACGACGTCGACACCCATCGAGATCGCCAGATCTGCGGGCCCGATGTAGAGTCCAGCCAGCCCGTCTACGGCGCAGATCTGGTCGAGGCAGGACAGCGCCGCTGCCGTCTCGATCATCGCGAACACGCTCACCCGGGATTCGTGGGCGGCAGGGTCAAGCCCCAGGCTGGCGCGCAGCGGGCCGAAGCTCCGGATGCCCGCCGGCGGGTAACGGGTGGCGGCCACCGCCGCGGCAGCCTGTTCAGCCGACTCGATCATCGCGATCACGACGGCGTCGGCGCCCGCGTCGAGCACGCGTCCGATCGGCGCCGCGTCGGCGTTAGGCAGCCGCACCACCGTGGCAATCGGCACGTGTTCGATGCGCCGCAGTATCCCGGCGATATCGGCGTCGTCGAGGTAGCCGTGCTGGGCGTCGAAACCCACGTAGTCGTAACCGGCCCTTGCGAATTCCTCCGGCCCGAGCATCGTCGGGCCGGTGATCCAGCCGCCCCATATCGGGGTGGTTTTGCTCAGCGCCCGCTGCAGGTTGCTCGCCGAAATCTCTGCCACGGCTTACCACCTCACCCGGCGATCGCGATCTTGACGCGCTCGGGGACCGGCCGGCAGGCCAGGTCGAACGCGCCCTGCACGTCGTCGACGCCGAAGGTGTGCGTGAGGTAGGTGCCGAGCAGCTCGGGATGTTCCGCGGCGAACTTAGCGGCGAGCTCCAGTACACGGCGCCGATCAAGCGTCACACCGGATTTCAACGTCAGGTTGTTGCGCAGCATCAGGCGCATGCTGATCGGGTAGGCCTCGTCGTCGGCAACCCCGAAATAGAAGACGGTGCCGCCGGGGGCGGCGGCTTCGATGGCGTGCCCGAGCGTGGCCACCTGGTGACCGACCGCCTCGATGACGACATCGGCGCGGTCGCCGGGGTCCAGTTGGCTCACCCAGCGGTCGCTGGTGGCACGTACCGCGTCGTCGACTCCGAATGCCGTTGCGAGGCTTTCGCGGTCGACGGGGTCGACCCCGGTCACGCGCCGGGCGCCGCACGCCTTGGCGACGTAGGAGAACAGCAGCCCGATCGAGCCCTGGCCGATGATCGCGACATGCCGGCCGGCCAGCTCCGGCAACTGTTCGCACGCATACAGGACACACGCCAGCGGTTGCAGGCCGACCGCCTGGGCCGGCGTCAGCGCCGGATCGTAGGGCGCCAGCCCGGTGCCGTCGCTGATCACGCGTTCCATCAGGCCGTCGAATCCGGATGCCCAGCCCACCACGCGATCGCCGGGACGGTGATCGGGATGCCGGCTGGCGATCACCTCTCCGGCGATTTCGTGGATTGGGAACCCGTCTTTTTCGGCGGCGCTTGGTCCGTCGTCTCCGGGGAGTCGGCCCCGGGCACCGCGAAAGGCGGGCATATCGCTGCCGCAGACGCCGGCGGCCAGGTACCGCAGCAGCACCTGACCATCGGCCAGCTGCTCGGGCGTCTTGTCAGGGATCGATGTCCGCTCGAATAGATACGGCGCGATGATCCGGTGGGACCACACCTCAGACCTCCACCGGGATCTTGTTCCATCCCCATTGGAAACTGGACGGCAGCCGGGTGGCGGTGTCGCCGTGGATTGTGTAGTCCGGGACCCGCCGCAGCCATTCCTGCACCAGCACATCGATTTCCAGCCTGGCCAGGTGGTAGCCGATGCAGAAGTGCTGGCCGCGGCCGAACGCCAGCGACCGCTTGATGGGCCGATTCCAGATGAACTCGTCGGGCTCCCGGTACTCCCGCTCGTCGCGGTTGGCCGAGGCCAGCAGCGTGATGATGCGCTGACCCGGATTGAGGGTCTCGCCGTGAATGCTGAAGGGTTTACGCACAGTTCGGGCGAACCACTGCGCGGGCGCGCAATACCGGATCATCTCCTCGCGCGCGAGCGGCACATTGGTCGCGAGGTCGGCGCGCACCGCCGCCAGCTGGTCGGGGCGCTTGCTGAGCTCCCACAGGCCGTGGGCGACGATCTTGGGCACCGTTTCCGTGCCGCCGATGAAGATGCACAGCATCTGGGTCGCGGTCTCGACGTCGGACAGCGCGCTGCCGTCGGGCAACCGGTAGCCGAGCAGTCCGTCCACAACGGGCAATGCTTCCCCCGACTGCTCGGCCCTGCGGCGCTCGACAACCGGTACAAGGAATTCCAGATAGTTGGGCCGGGCTTCGGCGGTGTCGACACCCACGCCCGGCTCGGCCAGGCTGCCGGCATTGACGGCGGCCAACACCTGCGGCGCGAGATCGTCCGGCAGGCCCAGCAGTCCGCACACCATTGAGGCCGCCACGATCCCACCGTATTCCTGGGTCAGGTCGAACGATCCGCCCGGCAGCAGCAGATCGAGCCTCTCGTTGGCCAGGGCGCGAATCCTGGCCTCCAGCCCGGCGACCGACCTGGGCCGCAACGGCGCTGAATGCGCGCGGCGGATCTCGCCGTACAAATCGGTGTCGAACACCGCGTGAAATGGCAACGGGTGCAACGGCGGATCCTCGACGGGCCCGGTGTTGCGTTTTGCCAACACGGCCGTCGGCGGCAAAGTCCCTTCCGACGCGACGAATGTCCCGTCGTTGACTTCCAGCACCCGCCAGATGTCCTCGAAGCGGGACAGCGCGAAGGTGTCCCACTGCGGCATGTAGTACAGCGGATGGTCGTCGCGCAGGATTCGGTAGTACGCCAACGGGTTTGCCATCACCGTGGCGTCGAAAGGGTCGTAGCTGAAGTCCACTGGTCCGCCCTGACTATTCACCGCAGCGGCGAGGGCGGTAGGGCCTGCAGAATCGAGTCTTCCCAGCCATCGCGGAGCGCCGGCGCCACGCTCATCCAGGTGACGATCTCGGCGGGTGGGCTGTCCTTCCACGACGGGTAATGGTTGGCGAAGCACTCCCAGCCGCCGTCCAGTGCCCAGTAGTGGATGACCTCGTTGTACCGGAAGGTGGTGGTGAACGACCCCAGCCAGCGCTTGCCCGTGCGCTCCGACCAGGGGACATAGAGCCGCTCCAGCTCGCGGATGTAGTCGTCTTGACGCCCCGGCTTGGTCTGCATGATCTCTTGAATCACCAGCGGCGCAGTGAAATTGGTCTCGCGCAGCTGGGCCAGCGTCTTGTTGCTCGGTCCGGGATACATGATTCGCCCCTCCCCCGAGGCGCCGATGTCCGCCAGAAACGCCGACCATTTGCCCGCCGCGGCCTCATGGCTGCCGCCGCGCGCCTGGGCGGCCCCGATCCTGGCGTAGTCGGCGAATCCGTCGATCTCCCAGATGATCGTCACCTGCGGCCAGTGACCGTTGTACGCGGTGGTTTCCCAGATCGCGAACAGCCGGGCCCCGAGCTCATCCATCATCGGCTGGTAGGTGTTGGTGAACATTTCGGTGAAGCGGTCAGTTCGTCCGGACCCCAGCGAGATCGTCTCGTGCAGGTACAGCAGTGTGTGGCGGTAATACTTCTTCATGGGCTAATCGAGCCGGACCAGATCGGAATCGACCGGCGAAAATGCATCACACAACAGCGTCTCGGCGGGTTCGACTGAATCGCAGGGGATCCCGGCCGCCGCAAGCGCATGGCCCTTGAATCTGCGCGCAGCCGCGCTGAGCACGTGCTGCGTTTTGGTCGTCGCGCGATCGACTCCCAGGGGCCAGCCGTCACCCCACAGCGCGACCTCGGTCAATCGGTTGCCCAGGGACTTGAGCACCTTGTCGCGCACGCGTGCGTCCGCGGTGAACGCTTCGGCACTGACCGCCAGACTCTGGCGCGTCGGGCCCGTCAGGACCGACTGCGCCGCTAACTCCGACTCGGCGTCCAGGGCCAGCACCCCGAGGATCCGCAGTGGCCGGGTATCGCAGCCGTGCGGTAGCAGCGCGCTCACCTCCCAACCGGCCATCACCCGGTCGTAGAGCCAACCCCCCGCCGACTGCACGACGTCTGCGGCGCTGGCCGCGACGACGTTCAGTCGATATCGCAGACACTCGCCGTCTGTGCGGGTTGCTCGTGCGGCACTGACCCTACTGTTCTCGCTGATGTCGAACGTTGAGGTGACCATAAATCCGTTCCTCACCGCCGCACCGGTTCGGTGCGTTGGCGTTACCTGCAGCGCTTGGGCTCTGGTTATGGGGCTGTTGCTATGGGCTGCCGCCTCACGCCGCGCCGATCCGGGACGGGCCCGGTCCGGCGAATCGGGTGACGCGACCCACCGGACAGCGTGACACTTTTGCGTATATTTGTAAAGCTCCGGTGAGCGGTTACGAGGGGCGGCGCGCCTTCAGTTCGGCGAGAACTTCGTCGGTGTGCGCCCCCAGTTTCGGTGCCGCAGAACGCGGCGCCCACGGCGTGCCATGGAAATCCGCGGGCGTGGCCACCATCGCGACGCTGGCTTCCCCGTCCGGCACGTCGACGATGCCACCCGCGGCGTGGAACTGCTCGTCGGCCACGACGTCCTCCAGCGTGTTGACCGGTGACCAGAAGAAATCCGGCTCGCCCGCGAAGGCTCGCGCCCATTCGTCAAGCGAGCGGGTCGCGAAGATCTTGTCCAACTCGGCGATGAGCTCCACCGCGTTGGCGGCGCGGGCGCCGGCATCGCCGAATCGGCGGTCGTCCAGCCACTCCGGTCGGCCCACGGCGCGACACAGCGCGGGCCAATGCCGATCGGCTTCCAGACCGACGATCCAGAATCGCCGCCCGTCGCCGGCGGTGTAATTGTTCATGCACGGGTTGCCCATCGATTCGCGTTGTCCGATCGCGATCGGTTGGCCGGTCAGCAGGTAAGTGTTCAGGTCGAAGCTCACGGTGTAGGCACCCTGGCGGTACAGCGAGGTGGTGACCAGTTGTCCGGTGCCGGTGCGTTCGCGGGCGAGCAGCGCCGCACACACGGCCGCGGCCAGCGTCATGCCGGCCGAGTGGTCGCCCATGCCGCCGCGCTGGAACGGGGGCGTATCGCCGGGCCGGGTGAGCAGATGGGCCACGGCAGCACGCGACCAAAACGCGGCCACGTCGTAGGCGGGACGGTCGGCGTCGGGACCGGTATCGCCGTACCCGGTGATCAGGCCGTAGACCAGGCGGCCGTTGCGGGCGGACACCGACTCGTAGTCCAGCCCCAGACGTTGCAACGCTCGGGGCCGCACATTGGTCAGGAAAACATCTGCGTCAGAGAGCAATTCGAACGCGACGTCGCGGCCCGCGTCGGTGGTGAGGTCCAAGACGATGCTGCGCTTGGAGCGGTTGTCCATTTCGAACGGCGGGTTGACCCCGAGATCGCATCCCAGCATCCGGCCGAACATGCGCCCCGGGTCGCCGCCCGGCGGCTCGATCTTGACGACGTCGGCGCCCCAGTCGGCCAGGATGCCACCGGCGGCCGGTCCCGCCACCCAGACCCCGAGCTCGATGACTTTGATGCCTTCTACAGGTCCCGCCATGACTCGGACAATAATCAACCGTTCTAGAAGGGCGGATCGTCGGGCAGGGGATCAGGGATTAGATCGTCGGGCTGCCAGTCCGCAGGCAACTCCTCCGGCTCGCGGGGATCGTTCACCCAACGACAGAACGGGCTGGTGCTCGGCGCGCCTTTGAAGAGAAACAGCATGTCGCGCATATGGTTTCGGAACTTGCGCTCCGCGATTTCCTGTTTTCGGGGAAGGCGCCCGTTACCGCCACCTCTTCGCGGGCAGCTACGAATGAGTCAACGAATCACACTTTGCGGGCATCTCGACACGATTCAGCAGGGGACCCTGACCGTGTTGTACCGGCAGACCTCGTTCGGCACGTTCGGCGGCGGCGGCGATGCCATCTGTTGCAACATCCACGCCCACACCTGCTGCACGTCCGGCGCCCCCAACCGCGACAAGTCCACGGGCGACGGCAGCGGCGGCAAGTCCGGTCCCCCCGGCAACACCGCCGTCCCCGGCGGCAACACCGTCCCCGGCGGCATCGGCGGCACCGGCATCCCCCCCGGCAGCAACACCGTCCCCGGCGGCAACGCCACCCCCGGCGGCAACGGCAGCCCCGGCGACGGCGGCAGCCCCGGCACGTCGCTGGCCTGGTCTACCAGGCGCACTGACCCCGATGCGACCGTGGTTTCGCCGGTACCGAGCGGTGCGGTGGCGTCGAAGAGTGCGAGCATCGCGATGGCCGCGGCCCCGGCGAAGATCATGTGCGTCACACGGCGACGTTGACAGCGACCGTCGGCTGAATTGGCTTCATGCCGCTGGTGGTCAGTGAGCGTTGTCATCCCTAGATGTTGCGTGTCGTTGTTAGCCGCAGGCTGGGCGCCAATTACCGATCTGCTGTGAGGTGACGAATCTGCGTCCCGGTCGAGCGCCGCGAACTCGTCGACGTGGGATGGCTGATGGGGATGAGATGTACCAAGAAGCCCGGTTACGGAACGCTATCCCACCCTTGGTTGGGATCGCCATTGCACCAGCGGGAGGAAACCCAAGTCCCAGGGCCAGGGCCGCCGAGGACGGTGAGGCAGCCACCGGTGTCAGTCGTGACCTGGCCGTTGGGCTGGGCACTCCAATGTTGGGCGTACGTATCGATACAGGGCCCGAGGTGCGAAAACCAGCTCTCTCCCGGCATTGTCAGGCACTCCCCGGGGAAGGCCACGCTCTCGAGCTGCCGGCCGGTGAGATTCCAACGCTGGAAGTCAGACCCATTGCAGGGGTTGATCACCACCGCGGTCAACCAGCTCCCACCCGGGGCGTCCAGACAAACGTCGCCTAATCGGCTTCTCAACTGGACTGGTCCGTCGGCACCCGCCTCACCAGCGCTGAGCATCGCGACACCGAACGCTGTGCCGACTACGACAAGGACCCGGCCGACAGCGCCTATTAACCGCAACTCGTGCATTGTCAGCTCCATCTTCTGGTGATGTTCTCATTAATTCTGATGAAGCGGCCGCCTGTGGATAACCGGCGGCGCAGCTGGAAGGGTTGACACCATGACTCTGGTTGCCGGACGCGGTCCGCTCAGCAGCGATCCGGCCGGGCGGTTCTCTGCGCCGGTCCCCGCCGACGTCGCCTACATCGAGCCGCATCCGCGGCGCGTCCAGGCCTTCCGGGATGGCCGCCTGGTGATCGACACCGAACGTGCGCTGATGGTGCACCGGCAGGCTCACCCACTCAGCTATGTGTTCCCAGCCGAGGTGGTCGGCGACCTACCGACCGAGCCGGAGCCGGAAGCCCCGGGCTTCGTCCACGTGCCCTGGGGCGCCGTCGACACCTGGCTCGAGGAAGGCCGCAAACTCGTCCACTACCCGCCGAACCCATACCACCGCGTCGACTGCCGACCGACCAAGCGCCACCTGCGCGTCTGCGTCGAGGGCACCGTCCTGGTGGACACCAAGGACACGGTGATCGTGTTCGAGACGGCACTCGAGCCTCGGCTTTACGTTGATCCCGCACACGTGCGCACCGATCTGCTGCGGCGATCGGACACGTCGAGCTACTGCAACTACAAGGGTTACGCGACATACTGGTCCGCCGTCCTCGACAACACGGAGGTCGACGACGTCGCCTGGAGCTATGGCGACCCGCCCCCCGAAACCCTTCCTATCAAGGGATTCCTCAGTTTCGACGCCACTCGCGTCGACGTCGTCGCCGAGCTGCCGCTCACCCGCCGTAGCTAGGACGTCCCAGCTTGAGCTCGTGCTGGGCGATCATGTTGCGGAACACCTCCATGGTGCCGCCGTAGATCCCGGTCGGTAATGCATGCCGGAAAAGGTATTCCGCTGCACCGTCATCGGCCGAGCCCTTGGTGTCGGTCGGCAACACCGACGCGGTCCCCACGATGTCCATCAAATCGGTTGAGACATCGCGCATTGTCTGCGCGAGCGCGACGCGCCCGTACATCCCGGGCGTGGACACTGCCGCCTCCATCCGCGCGATGCTGCGCCCCAGCCGGTATTTGACCGAGTCATCATCGAGAAGGCGCCGCCCGTCGGCATCCCGTTGCGTTGCCAACGCGGCGACGGTGTCCACGGCTTCGGCCATCAACCGGCCGTGCTCAGACATGGCCGAAATGTTCTGCAAGCCATGATCTTCCCGGTCTGTGATGCCGTGCTCGGAGTCGAGCGCCGACCGCATCACCGTCCAGCCACCGTTGACCTCGCCGATGCGGTAGAGGTCATCGACGCGTACGTCGCTGTAATAGACGATGTTGGTGCGGTCACCGTCCAGCGTGCGGATGCCCTGGATCTCGATGCCCGGTGAATCGAGAGGCACCAAAAACATCGTCAGGTTCTTGTGTTTGGGCCCCTGCGGGTCGGTGTTGGTGAGCAGGAAGACGTACTTGGCGTTGTGCGCATTCGAGGTGAACATCTTCGAGCCGTTGATGATCCACGCCCCGTCTGCCGAGCCGTCACGGACGGCGCGGGTTTTGCAGGTGGCGACGTCCGATCCCCCTTCGGGCTCGGTGTAACCCAAGCACAGGCGGATGTCGCCGGACAGCACTCCTGGCAATACCAAGTCGGTGAGCTCCGGTGCGCCGAATTGTTGCACCAGGCGTGCGACGACGGACGTGGTGCCCCAGTGGTACCACGGCGTGTGAGCACGGCCGATCTCGAGGTCGAAGATTCGCCGGCGAACGGGGCTGAATCCGCCTTCGGACTCCAGGTTCCAGTCCGAGGCCAGATATCCCGCTTTGCCCAGCGCCAAATGGACTTGCTCATCGAAGTTTTCGCCGAACTCGCGATTACGCTGCCGCACTTCGTCGGTGACATGTTCGTCGACAAAAGTCCGGGTCTGTGCAAAGAAGGCCTGGTCCTCGGACGAAAGCTGGACGCGTGAGAAGTCCATCTAGACCGCATCGATGACGAGGGTTCGGAAACGCTCGAGGGTATCCAGGACGTGCGCCATGCTGTCGCCGGGCAGGTGGACGCTCACCCACGTCACTCCCAGTTTCGCCAGCGTTTCCAAACCATCGAGGTAAGCGTCAGCGTTGAATTCGTCGTTCGCGGGGCTGCCGCCCTCGAAGTTGGTGAAGGTGACGTCCATCGCGGACCAATCTCTGCCCGCCGCATCGCATCGGCGGCGTAGGTCATCGATGCCGGCGGTGAGGCGCTGCACCGAGTCGATGACCGCGGTGCCGGCCGTCTGCGCCAGGTCTGGCGCGGCGGGAAACGGACACCAGCCGTCACCGTACAGCGCGACTCGCTGCCGGGCCGTCGTGGTGTTGCCGCCGATCCAGATCGGCGGATGTGGGCTGCTGACCGGCCGAGGGTGGGCGGTGATCCCACGCGCGCTGAAATGCTTTCCCTCAAAGGAGATGTCGTCGGCTGTCCACACCGCCCGGATCACCTGCAGCGCCTCATCGAACAGCTCGGCACGCTCGTCGTAGGTCACCCCCAACGCCGCGAACTCCCGTTTGAGGTAACCCAAGCCGACCGCGAGCGTGAATCGGCCACCTGAAAGCAGATCGAGCGTTGCACCGGACTTGGCTACCACGAACGGGTTTCGATAAGGTAGCACCACGATATTGGGGATCATCCGCAGCGTGGTCGTGTTGGCCGCCGCGTAACCCAGTGCGACAAATGGATCTAAGGCGTCGTGTCCACCGGCTTCCAGCCATCGCTGCGACGGCGCCGGGTGGTCGGTGAAGCCGAAACCATGAATTCCCGCCGCTTCGGCCGCAGCTGCGACCGTGGCAATACCTTCCCCACTCACCAGCTCCGGGTTGTACGGATGGCTGTGCATCGGGTGGGTGATGGTGAAGTACATAGCTGCTAAAACCTCGAGCGGGCGTCGATCGTCGTGTCGCTGGTGCGCAGCGGGCGGATCAGCGCCTCCTGGGCAAACGAGGCAAGCAGCTCGCCCCCCTCGGTGTGCACCGTGCCACGGACGTACGACATGCCCGCGCCAACCTGGGTGCTCTCGTGGGTGTAGAGCAGCCAGCCGTCCCAGCGCACCGGTTCGTGGAAGGCGACCGAGATCGTCATCGGCGCGGTGGACACGGTGAGGTGTGCCTGGCTGGTCCCGATGCCCGGGTGGGCGCGCATGGTGGTGGAAATCCCCAGATGGCCGGTGAAGTACGCGACGAGCGCCTTGGCCAGGTCGTCGCGGGTCGGGATCGGGTCGTAATGCAGCCACGCGTGCAGCTCCGGCGGCCCGACCTCATCGGGGCTGTTGACGTCGACGACGTCGACGAGTCGCAGTTCCCGCCCGATCATCGGCATCTCCGACACGTTGGCATCGGCCGGCGCCGCCACCTCGGGCCGCGGCAGGTGGTGCCGAATGACGTCGCCCGTCGGGACGTCGGCCAGCACCGTCACGCTCAGGCACCGCCGGCCGTTCTGGTGTACGGCGACGATCGCGGTAGCGGTGGACCGGCCTTCGGCCACGACGTCGAGGACGAATTCGACCGGCGGGCCGACGGCGACGGCGCGGGAGAACACCGCGTGTGCCGAGCGCACCGACTTGTCCGGGAATCGTTTCGCCACAGCGACGATCGCCTGCGCGAGCACCTGGGTGCCTTCCACTACCTGCCGTTCGTCGCCAACGGCGATGCCGGTTTCGCCGGTGAACCGATCCTGC
The DNA here is from genome assembly GCF_052145595.1 of Mycobacterium sp. Classification (GTDB taxonomy): domain Bacteria; phylum Actinomycetota; class Actinomycetes; order Mycobacteriales; family Mycobacteriaceae; genus Mycobacterium. The sequence continues at coordinate 66,443 of NZ_JBKQOI010000080.1, forward strand.
CCGTCGGCCTGCACGTCAAACAGGTCCAGCAGGCCGTGCACCGTCCACTCAGTCTGCTCAGATTCCGTGGTCAAGATCAGCTCCACCTC
>NZ_JBKQOI010000081.1:0-79042 GCF_052145595.1 Mycobacterium sp.
ACGACGGCCATCACCTGCGCGCGCCCGGCGTGCTCGCGCAACACCCGCACGTTGTGCTCAATAGCACCCAGGTCCACCACCGCCTCCGCGAGGACGCCCGGTGTCAGGGATATCGGCGTAACGGCCAACGAAGTCGTGCTCCCAGATCTATGTGTCGGTTCGCTGCCCACATTCTCCCAGAACCGTTCGTGCGCGCCGGTCCAACAGCCGCACCGCTGGTCAATTTCATCCCATCGGTCGCAGTTGCCACACCAGTAAGTGTGTCGGCAGACACAATCTGCCCGCCCTCGAGCGACGGACCGCCGCCCCCTCAGTGCGCGAAGTGCTGAGCGTTGTAGTGTCCGCCCGGCTTGATCTTGTCCAGGGAGGCCAGCGCGGTGCGGGCGTCGTCGTGCAGCGCCCTGGCCAGATCGGCCGAGAGTCCCTCGCGCACCACGATGCGCAGCACCGAGATGTTGGTGGCGTTGTCGGGCATGGTGTAGGCAGGCACCTGCCAGCCGTAGCCCCGCAGCTCATGGGAAAGGTCGAACTCGGTGTATCCGCGGTTCTTGGCGAGCCGGAAGCTGACCACCGGGATCGCCGAGCCGTCCGAGATCAGCTCGCAGTGGTCGCCGACGCGCAGCTGCTCGCCCAGCCACCTCGCGGTCGACGACAGCGATTGCATGACCTGCGTGTAGCCCTCGCGGCCCAGCCGCAGGAAGTTGTAGTACTGGCCGATCACCTGGTTGCCGGCGCGGGAGAAGTTCAGCGTGAATGTCGGCATGTCGCCGCCCAGGTAGTTGACCCGGAACACCAGGTCCTCGGGCAGATACTCCTTACTGCGCCAGACGACGAACCCGATACCGGGGTAGGTCAGTCCGTACTTGTGACCGCTGACATTGATCGACACCACCCGCGGCAGCCGGAAGTCCCACTTGATTTCCGGGTGCAGGAAGGGCACCACGAATCCTCCGCTGGCGGCGTCGACGTGCACCGGCACGTCCACACCACCGGCTGATGCCGGTTTGAGGGCCAGTTTGTCCAGCGCCGCGCAGATCTCGGCGACGGGTTCCAGCTCACCGGTGTAGGTGGTGCCCACGATTGCCACCACGCCGATGGTGTCCTCGTCGACGGCGTCGATGACCTGCTCGGGAGTGATGACGTAGCGCCCCTCCTCCATCGGCAGATAGCGCGGTTCGACGTCGAAGTAGCGGCAGAACTTCTCCCACACCACCTGGACGTTGGAGCCCATCACCAGGTTGGGGGTGCGGCCCTCCCAGCCCTTGCCGACCTTTTGCCGCCAGCGCCATTTCAGGGCCAGCCCGCCCAGCATGACCGCCTCGCTGGAGCCGATGGTCGACGCCCCGATGGCGCTGGACGGATCGTCATCACGCAGGTCGTCGGCGTGAAAGAGGTCGGCGACCATGCAGACGCAGCGCTGCTCGATGGATGCGGTGATCGGGTATTCGTCCTTGTCGATCATGTTCTTGTCGAACGTCTCGGCCATCAGCTTCTCGGCCTCGGGATCCATCCAGGTGGTGACGAACGTGGCCAGGTTCAGCCGTGAGCTGCCGTCCAGCATCAGCTCGTCGTGGATGAAGCGGTAGGCGGCCTCCGGGTCCATCGATTCCTCGGGCAGCCGTAGCGCCGGCACCGGGGTGGTGAACATGCGTCCGGTGTAGGCGGGCGCGATCGAGTATGCGGGGACGGACGGGTGGCTGAGGGTCACGGCAAATCCTTTCGTTGGCTGGGTGCTGTTACAGGACGGCCAGGGCGGCCCGGATATGCGGGACCATTCGGGACGACGACGTCGGCGCGTCGCCGGGGCCCGGGTCAGCGGCCGACAGCGCCGCCGCGCGCGCGTGCACGAAGGCCGCGGCCGCGGCCGCCTCGGCTGCCGGCAACCCGGACGCCAGCAGCGCGCCGATCATCCCGGACAACACGTCACCGGACCCGGCGGTGGCCGCCCAGGATTGGCCGGCCGGATTCAGGTAGACCGGTCCGCCGGGGTCGGCGATGACGGTGACGTTCCCCTTGAGCAGCACGGTAGCGCCGAACGCGTCGGCCAGCTTGCGGCACGCGCCCACACGGTCGTCCCCCGGCGGGTTCCCGGCCAGCCGGGCGAATTCACCGGCGTGCGGCGTCAGCACCGTCGGCGCGTTGCGGTTGACCACCAGCTCGGGGTGGGCCGCCAGCATGGTCAACCCGTCGGCGTCCACGATCACCGGAAGGTCGGTTTCCAGCGCGAACCACAGCGCCGCGGCCCCGGTGTCGTAGGTGCCCAATCCCGGCCCGACGACCCAGGCCTGCACGCGTCCGGCCGCCGCCGGGGTGGGCGACGCGATCACCTCGGGCCAATGCGCGAGCACCTCGCGGTGCGCGCTGCCGGCGTAGCGGACCATGCCCGAGGTGGCGGCCACGGCGGCGCCGGTGCACAGCACGGCGGCGCCCGGGTACGTCGACGAACCGGCCATCACGCCGGTCACGCCCTGGGTGTACTTGTCGTCGCGGGGTCCGGGCACCGGCCAGCGCGCGAGCACGTCGGCGGCCTCGAAGCCCAGCACGTCAGTGTCGGGCAGGTCGAGCCCGATGTCGATCAGTTCGACGCGGCCGCAGTCGGCGAGCGCGTGCACGGGTTTGAGCCCACCGAAGGTGACGGTCAGCGCGGCGTGGACCGCGGGACCGGTGATCGCCCCGGTCTCCACGTCGATGCCGCTGGGCGTGTCGACGGCGACCACCGGGATCCCTGCCTCGTCGACAGCGGCGAACACTTCGGCCGCGGCCGGGCGGAGCGGACCCGAGCCGGAGATGCCCACTACCCCGTCGATGACGAGATCGGTTGCGGCCGAGACACTGTCAACGATGCGGCCGCCGGCTTTGCGGAATGCCGCCAGGCCCTTGCGGTGGGTGTGGTCCGGGCTGAGCAGCACCGCGTCGGCGGCCGCGCCGCGACGGCGCACGAAGGTCGCCGCCCACAGCGCATCGCCGCCGTTGTCTCCCGAGCCGACGACCGCGCACACCCGGCGGCCGGCCACCCCGCCCGTGCGGGCGGTCAGCTCCCCGATGATCTCGGTGGCCAGCCCGAAGGCCGCGCGTCGCATCAACGCACCGTCGGGAAGGCTGGCCAGCAGCGGCGCTTCGGCGTCGCGGATTGCCTCTACGGAGTAGTAGTGCCGCACCAGAGTCAGCTTTCCATGCTCGCTAGACGGCCGTACGCCCGATGCCTTTCGTGGCGCCGAAAGCCCTGTGCAGCCATTCGGTCATCGCCGCGGCCAGCGCCGCGTGATTCTCGCGCTTGACGATCTCGTGACCGTCGTCGGTGAAGAGTAGATAGCGCACGTCGCGACCGGCCCGCCGCAGCGCGTCGACGATCTGCTCCGACTCGCTGACCGGCACGTTGGTGTCGTGGGCACCGTGCACGACCAGCAACGGCGCAGTCAGGGCCTCGACACGACGCAAGGGCGACAGCTCCTCGAGCAACTCGCGGTCGTTGAACGGGTGCCCGTACTCGGGATACGCCTCATCGGCGATCCACGGCTCGGTGTTGCGGTAGAACGTGGTCAAATCACTCATTCCGCAGATGGTGATGCCCGCCGCGAACAAGTCCGGGTGAAAAGTCATGGCCGCCATGGTCAGGAAGCCGCCGTACGACCAGCCCGCGCACGCGATCCGCCGCGGGTCGGCCAGCTGGTTGTCCACCAGGAAGCGCACACAGTCGGCGACGTCGTCGATGGCTTCGAACCGTTTTTCCTTGTCGTCGGCGTGGACAAAGGTGCGGCCCGAGCCGCCGGAACCGCGGACGTTCGGCGTCAGCACGGTGATGCCGGCCTTGAGCAGTTCCGGAATGATCTCGCTGTAGTCGGGCCGTGCCTGGCCTTCCGGGCCGCCGTGCAGATACACCAAAGCGCCTGAGGCAGGGCCGCTTACGGTCGACCGGTACAGCCACGCCGGCAGACTCAGCCCGTCGCGTGCCGTGATCCTCTCCGGCACCGGCACGGCGGAGAAGCCCGGCGCCATCGGACCGCGACTGGGTTCGCGGTCGATGCGTTGCCATTCGCCGGTGCGCGGGTCCACCAACTCGACGGTTCGTGGCATCCACGGGCTTTGTACGGTCATCGCCAGCATCGAGCCACCGGCGCTGATGGAGAGTTCGCCGGCGACCAGGCCGGGCAGCGGAATCGGATCGTGCAGCGTGTAGTCGGTGTATTCGAGAATCTGTAACTCACTGCGGCCGTGCAGGTTCCACAGCATTGCGATGGTGGACAGGTCGTCACTGACGATGAACTCGTCGAGATCACAGTCCGGGCGCTCGGCCACCACGAAGTAGCTGACGCCGTCCAGCGTGGCCGTCACTTCCAGCAGCCGGGCGTGCTCGCAGCCGTTGTCGCTGATGATCAGCGCCCGGACGTATCCGTCGCCACCCACGCCCGGGTAGTACAGCCTGGACAGCTCGCGGGTCGGGCCGTACCGAACGCGGCGAGGTTGGTGATCGTCGAGGATGATGCCGTGGGCGGTCGTGGAGCCGGGATCCGAAGGCAGCAAGGCTAATTCGGTGTGACCGTACAGCATGACCATCTCGCGGTAGCCGCGTGGCCCGACCCGGATCAACGACGCCCCGGCCCACGCGTCGACCAGTCGACCGCCGGATCGGCGGTCCAACACGGTGCACCGGCCGTCGGCCGGATCGATCAGGCAAGACTGCCCAACTCCGTCCTCACCGGTCAGGATCGCCGCCACCCTGCTACCGTCCCACCCGATCAGTTCGGCGGTCCCGGCGTCTTCGCCGTCGATGCGCTGGGCCATCCGATCGTCAGGATCGGTGGTCACGACCCAGATCTGCTTGCGAGTGCCCCCTTCGGGAGCTACCTCGCATGCCAGCCACTGACCGTCCGCCGAATGAATGACGCGAGAGACCGGACCCTCGACCGGAAGCTCGACATCACGCGACGAACTGGCTCGACGCCCGCGCAGGAAGCGCTGCACCGCGCGCGGATAGCCGCCGTCGTCGATGAGGTGAGCGAACGCGGTCGCGTCCGGGGACAACGATGCGCCGTAGAGCGCGCGCACCTGCTGTCCCATCGCCTCATCCCTCCCGTCGGTCGATCACCCCCGACGGTAGCAGCGCTCGCAACACCGCCGGTGCTGCAGCAGAACCGCATTCGACTGCCGCGTCAGGTCGGGGTCTGGCCAGAACGAAGCCCCCGGAGGGCGGTCTTGAGTTTCGCCGGATTCAACGGCGGGCGCTTGCGTTCTCGCGCCATCGGATAGAAGCAGAGCCCGATGAGGATCGAGGCGAAGTGACCGATCGCGGTGAAGTCCAGCTCGACGCGGTCCATCGTGAGCAGCGGAAAACCGAAGATGAGCAGCAGTACCCCGAGATAGCCCCAACGCCACGGCCGCGCAATGTGATAGGTCAGCACCGCCATCACGCCGACGAGGAAATAGCTGACCCCGATATCGCGGGCGTGCACCAGCCTTTGCGGCGCTTCGTGTTCCTTGATCGCGTAGTAGAGGATGCCTTCGCTGATGTAGGTGGCGAGGATATGAGTGGTCAATCCCACAGTGAGCCAACGCAGATGGCCGAGCCAGTGTTCGGCCGGTGCGAGAAACAGGGTGAACAGCAGCAGGTACGGTGCCAAGTACCGGCCGTCGATCCACAGCAAGCTGTTAAACAGCACTTCCAGTGGATCTTTCAACAAGTGGTGAATGTTGGTGGAGCTGTCGAGGGCCACGGCGTGGTACTCGCGCTTAGTGAGATGGCGCTGGATGATCGTCGTGATCAGCAGCACGAACAGCCACCCGTACGTCAATGGCGCGCCGATGACGAAATGCCACATCACGAGCCACATGCGGCGCAGCCGTCCCCGCACCGATGCGTGCGCCACGGCGTCCACCCTCTATTCGACGGTGACGGACTTGGCCAGGTTCCGTGGCTTGTCGACGTCGTAGCCGCGGGCCTGGGCCACCGACGCGGCGAACACCTGAAGCGGGATGGTCGACACCAGCGGCTGCAAAAGGGTTGACACCGAAGGGATTTCGATCAGGTGATCGGCATAGGGGCGTACGGTGTCGTCGCCCTCCTCGGCGATCACGATGGTTATCGCGCCGCGGGTCTGGACCTCGCGGATGTTGGACAGCAGCTTGGCGTGCAGGATGGCCTGCCCTTTGGGCGAGGGCATCACGACGATGACGGGCAGGTCGTCTTCGATCAACGCGATCGGGCCGTGCTTGAGCTCGCCGGCGGCAAACCCCTCGGCGTGCATGTAGGCCAGTTCCTTGAGCTTCAGCGCGCCTTCCAGCGCCACCGGGTAGCCGACATGGCGACCCAGAAACAGCACGGTCGACGATTGGGCGAACCGATGCGCCAGGGCGGCCACCGGTTCGACCGTCGCGAGCACCCGGGCCACCAGGTCCGGCATCGCTTCCAGCTCGCGGTATTCGCGCTCGACCTCGTCGGGGTACTTGGTGCCGCGGGCCTGCGCCAGCGCCAGGCCGACCAGATAGTTGGCGGCGATCTGTGCCAGGAAGGTCTTCGTAGATGCCACGCCGATCTCCGGGCCGGCCCGCGTGTAGAGCACCGCGTCGCACTCGCGCGGGATCTGCGAGCCGTTGGTATTGCAGATCGCCAGCACCTTGGCCTTCTGCGCCTTGGCGTGGCGGACCGCTTCCAGGGTGTCCGCGGTTTCACCGGACTGCGAGATCGCGACCACCAGCGTGCTGCGGTCCAGCACCGGGTCGCGGTAGCGGAATTCGCTGGCCAGCTCCACTTCGACCGGCAGCCGCGTCCAGTGCTCGATCGCGTATTTCGCCAGCAGCCCGGAGTGGTATGCGGTGCCGCAGGCGACCACGAACACCTTGTCGACCTCGCGGAGTTCCTGATCGGAGAGGCGCTGTTCGTCGAGGACGATCCGGCCGCCCACGAAATGCCCGAGCAGGGTGTCAGCCACCGCGGTGGGCTGCTCGGCGATCTCCTTGAGCATGAAGTACTCGTAGCCGCCCTTTTCGGCGGCGGCCAGATCCCAGTCGATATGAAACTCGCGATATGCCCCGGGTTCCAGGTCATCATTGCCGTCGAAGTCGGTGATCCGGTAGCCGTCCGCGGTGATCACCACGGCCTGGTCCTGACCGAGTTCGACGGCGTTGCGGGTGTGCGGGATGAACGCCGCCACGTCGGAGCCGACGAACATCTCGCCGTCGCCGATCCCGAGCACCAGCGGTGTCGAGCGGCGGGCGGCGACGATGGTGCCCGGCTCGTCGGCGTTGGCGAACACCAGCGTGAAGTGGCCCTCCAGCCGGCGCAGCACCGCCAGCACCGAAGCGGCGAAATCGCCGGCGGTCTCGCCGTGCCGGTAGGCCTGCGCCACCAGGTGCACCGCGACCTCGGTGTCGGTGTCGCTCGTAAACTCCACGCCCGCCGTCTCCAGCTCGTGGCGCAGGGCCGGGAAGTTCTCGATGATGCCGTTGTGGACGACGGCGATCTTGCCGGCCGCGTCGCGGTGCGGGTGCGCATTGCGGTCGGTGGGACGGCCGTGGGTGGCCCAGCGGGTGTGACCGAGGCCGGTGGTGCCGCGCCTCGACTCCGGCGCCATCTCGGCCACCGCCTCCTCCAGGTTGGCCAGCCTGCCAGCGCGCCGCCGCACGGTGAGTTTGCCATCGCCGTCGACCAGTGCGATTCCCGATGAGTCGTAGCCGCGGTACTCCATCCTGCGCAGCGCGTCCATGACGACCTCGCAGGCCGGGCGCTGCCCGACGTAGCCGACAATTCCGCACATTCTGACCAGGGTAGTGCAGCCGTGCCCCCGGGACGGCCTCACACGCCTGACCTGCGCAATCCGGCCACGGGCCGGGGAAGCGAGGTCGGGATCCTCCGGCAAAGCAGGTCGAGGCGTGGTGCAGCCGAATTCATTTCAATTCATATTCCCTTCATAAAGCCGAAGCTCATTTCACCTGATGTATTTCTGGCGTTTTCGGTCGCTTCATTGCCCCAGCAACATATGCATTTACGCTCCGGAATATCGGCTAAGGCTGGCAACCACCGAGGAGTCACGTGAACTGCGAAATCGGCAAACGCCGATATGCAGCTCCGCTAACGGCAAGACGGCACCGGGAGCCAGCGGAAAGGACAACGGTGTTGACGCTCGCCTGATCACGACTGCGCGAGGTTTGGGGCCGCCGCTACGGATGAATGATGCTGCAAAGCAATGTGTTCGCCACAGCCGGGAATCGCTGCACGACCGCGCAACCGTTCTCTTGCCAATCAGTTTACAACAGGTATCAATGCCGATAATCCAGCTACCCGGCAACCGCGTTTGGATGCTGCACCACGGATCCCAGTGGAGCAGATATTCGCAGGACGCGCAAACTTATCCAGGAGACCCCAGAAGACCGAAGCCGGGTCGGTCAAAGTGCATAAACGTTAATTCCAGACCGGGCTTTTGACCCGCGCATCAATCCCCAGGAGGGAATCATGACCGCTGTCCTTTACGACGATGTGGTGACGACCGCCCGCGCGCCGAGGCTGACGCTGGCGCCCCCGCAAAAGCAGGCTCCTGAGCAGGCATCGAAGCGGCTGCCTCGGCCGCAGATCGGCGCCGGCGGCGACCCATTGGTGGATGCGGCCACGCGTTTGCTGAGCATCCCACTGCGCCAGGTGTACGCGGTGCTCTGGCGGGTGGGCCTGATTGAGGTCACGGCCTAACGAGCGGTAAAGCTCAACACGGCTCTGTTGAACTCGTCGGGAGATTCGATCATCGGAGAGTGACCGACGCCGCCGATGACCGCGAGCTCACAGTCGGCCAACTTGTCAGTCATGTCCAGGATCCGTGCGTGGACGCGGTGGACCCATCCCCGCTAACGTCGACGGGTGGCCCGAAAGCGCAAGCTCGTCGCAGCCCTCAGCCGCCGTGGCCCGCATCGGGTTTTGCGTGGTGACCTGGCCTTTGCCGGTTTGCCGGGGGTGGTGTATACGCCCGAAACCGGGCTCAACCTGCCCGGCGTCGCGTTCGGTCACGACTGGCTCACCGGTGCCGGTCGCTATTCGGGTCTGCTGGAGCATCTGGCGTCGTGGGGCATCGTGGCCGGCGCTCCGGACACTCAGCGGGGCCTGGCGCCTTCGGTGCTGAACTTCGCCTTCGACCTTGGCACCGCCCTCGACATCGTGGCGGGCGTGCGCCTTGGGCCCGGCAACATCAGCGTGCATCCCGCCAAGCTCGGCGTGGTGGGCCACGGTTTCGGCGGCTCGGCCGCGGTGTTCGCCGCGGCCGGCATGCCGGACAAGCCGAAAGCCGTGGCGGCGCTGTTCCCGTCCGTCACCAATCCCCCGGCCGAGGAGCCGGCCGGGACGCTTAAGGTCCCGGGTTTGATCTTGACCGCGCCGGGAGATCCCAAATCGCTGAATTCCAACGCGCTAACGCTTTCCGCCGCATGGGAAACGGCCACGCTGCGTGTCGTCAGCAAGGCCGAACCCGGGGGGCTGGTTGAGGGCCGGCGACTGAACAAGGTGTTCGGACTTGCCGGACCGCACCGACGCACCCAGCGATCGGTTCGGGCGCTGCTGACCGGGTATTTGCTGTTTGCGCTGGGTGGCGACAAGGCGTACCGCGACTTCGCCGATCCGGACGTGAAGCTGCCCCAGACGGACTCGGTGGATCCCGAGGCGCCGCCGGTCGCCCTCGAAGACAAGGTCGTCGCGCTGCTGAAGTAAGCCCTTGGCGGCCCCGGCGCGGTTTGATTTGCGCGCCAAGGCAACATAACGGCGCAGGTTGCATTACGTCGCAGCTAAACGCGGGAGCGCATTCGAAATGGCCGGGCATATCCGGCTGACAATTAGCAAGTCCCCCAGAAGATTTGAGGTACCCACACCGTTGCGCCGGTGCTGAGGTGTGCATAAGTCATTAGCTCGTAGGATCTCCCAGGCAGTGGCCCTGGTCTTTTAGGACCGTCCCGCCATGGGCGGCAGCCAGAGCCGCTGCCTCCGCTTCATCGCTTGTCGGACCCCAGCCCCCGAAGTATTTGGTGTGCGCGGCGTCCATCGCGAGCGCGACGCACCCACCCGGCCCACTGGCCAGAACACGACAGTCGCTGACTCGCTTGCGACACGCCGACATCACTACCTGCTCGGCGGCAGATTGGCTGGCTTGCCCGGCATAGATCCCGGAGATATGCCCGGTGGAATCCGATATCGCCATCGCAATCCAATTATCGTCGGCATGCGCGATCGGCGTTGCTGCGAATGCCACGCCAATCGCGATCGCCGCCGCTGCTAACTTCTGCACGGGCTTTCCCACCCCATTTCTTTTGCCCTGCATCGTTATTACGCGAGCAACACTATTACACGGCACTACATCACGCGACGGGAACATTTCTCGACCCATCTCCGCCGCAGTCGTTTGCCGGCGCTGCGCGATTTCGCCGGAGTTCTAAGTCCGGTATCGAGGATGCCCATCCGATGGCACCCGGCCGGTCCGACGCGCACCCGCCCGACCGCGGCGCGCCGTCATCGTGGTATCAGTCGTTGGTGCGCATCGGGATCGCTTTGGATTACTCGCGCGGCTTTCACGAGGCCGTCGACCGCGTCGTCGACCTCGAGAAGGCCGGCATCGAGGTTGCGGTGGTGGCCGAGGCGTATGCCTTCGATGCCGTCAGCCAGCTCGGATATCTGGCCGCCAAGACAAACACCGTCGAATTGGCGTCGGGGGTGTTTCCCATCTACATCCGCACGCCGTCGCTGCTGGCGATGACCGCCGCGGGCCTGGATTTCGTGTCCGACGGACGATTCCGTCTGGGGATCGGCACGTCCGGGCCTCAGGTGATCGAGGGGTTCCACGGCGTCGAGTTCGACGCCCCGCTGGGCCGCACCCGCGAGGTGGTGGAGATCTGCCGGCAGGTGTGGCGCCGGGAACGGCTGCAATACGCCGGCAAGCACTACCAAATCCCGCTGCCCGCGGATCGCGGAACAGGTTTGGGCAAGGCCCTACAACTCATCAATCACCCCGTGCGCGAACGCATTCCGATAACGATCGCGGCGCTGGGCCCGAAGAACGTCGAGCTCACCGCCGAGATCGCCGAGGGCTGGCAGCCCGTCTTCTATCTCCCGGAGAAAGCCCACTCGGTGTGGGGCGAGGCGCTGGCCGCCGGCACCGCCAAACGGGATCCCGCACTGGGGTCCCTGGACGTCGTGGTGCACGCGTCGCTGGCCGTCGGCGACAACGTCGATGAGCGGCTGGCCTGGGTCAAGCCGCAGCTGGCCCTCTACCTCGGCGGCATGGGCGCCAAGGGCCGCAACTTCTACCACAACCTGGCGACGCGCTATGGGTTCGGCGAGGTCGCGGACCGGATCCAGGAGCTGTACCTGTCCGGCCGCAAGCGTGAGGCCATCGACCTGGTGCCCGACGAAATGGTGCGCGGGATGTCGCTGGTCGGCCCCCGCGGGTATGTGGCCGAACGACTGGCCGCCTTCGCCGAGGCCGGCGTGACAACGCTTTTGGTGAGCCCTCTGGCGGCCGACCCCAGCGAGTCCGTGCGCTTCGTCGAGGACGTACTTGCGCTGCGGTCCGCCTGAGGCGATCACTGCCCGGCCTGCGGCAGCTGGTCCGCGGCGATTTCGCACGGCGTCGATCCCTCATTCACCGGAGCCGCAGGGCCGCCGCTCGGCGGATTGTCGACCGGCGCGGGCGGGTCAACCGGCGCGGGCGGGTCGACCGGCGCAGGCGCGTCGACCGGTGGCGGTGGGGCGTCGACCGGTCTAGCCTCCTCGACGGGTTTGGTCCCCTTGGTCTCTTCGACCTCGTCGGTCTCTTCGGGCTTGGCAGGCTCGTCATCGGACTTGTCGTCCTCGTCATCGGACTTGTCGTCGGTGTTGTCGTGCTTCCCGTCACCGACATCGTGCTGGTCTTCGGCGTGGAAGGGATCCTCGTCGGAGGCATCCTCCCCGAACGGATGCTCGGCGCCCAGCTGGCCGGCCGCCGATCCCAGCAGCGAACCCATCGCATCGACAATCCGGCTGGCCAGCCCCCCAAGGCCACTCAGTCCGCCGCCCAGGTCGCCTGCGGGCATGGTCGAGGCGTTACCGAGCGCAGTTCCCAAGTCCGGCACCGGCGTCGCGGGAGTGGTCGCGGCCGGAGCCGGAGCCGAAGCCGTCAAGGTCGGCGTCGGCGCGGGATCGGCTGGCAGGCTGCGGAACTCAGCCGGGGGCGCGACCGCGGCGGCCGTCGTCGGCGCCATCGGCGGGCGTGGCGGAGGCAATTGGTAGCCGGGCCCGAGGTCGCCGGGAGACTCGAAGCATGCCGCCGGCACGGCGGCCATCCGGTTGGTGACCATGTCGTAGGACGTCGCCACCCCGGCCACCGTCGAACGCATGGTAGTCAGCCAGTCATTGCGAATTTCGTTGTCCACGTAGGGATTTATCTGTTGTCGGACCACCTCCTCGGCGGTCGCGCGATCTCCCACCCCGGTTGTGACCGCAGCGGCCGCCGCCAACCAGGTCTGCTGTTGTGCGCGCGTGCGATCGTCGATCGCGATGGCCGTCGCGACCTTCGAGTCGACTAGATACCACAGGTTGTCGCGCAGTGACTCACACCGTTGGGCCGCCGCGCGGACTTCGGTGGCCACCGCGTTTCCGGCGTCGACATGACGCTCCAGAAACCGAACCGCGGAATCCCCGCCCGGCCCCGTCCATGCCGCCGCCAGTTCGGCAACCTGGGCACACTGCATCCGTAACGCTTCGGCGACCGCCGCGCCCGCCGCCCGCAGTTCCGTGCAGTCGCAGTCGAGGACCCGCAGGTCGAGACCTTCTTCGCTGTCGTACCACTCGCGGACCTGGGCGGGGTGCGACGTCAGGTCGGGATGGTCGTAGCCGAGCACATGGCAGGCGTGCACGTAACTCTGCGTGTGCTCGACGCTGAGCCGGCCCTCGGCAAGGCGCTCGGCGACTTCTAACCGGTCAGCCACGATCAGGCGATCCGCGCCGCGGCATACAGTTCGGCATCGGCGTAGTGGTCGGCGCCGGCCCGCAGTGCGACGGCGATGTCGACGGCCGCCCACGCCCACTGCGACACCTGCGCCACAAGCCGCTCCAACTCGACGCGCAGCGCGTCGCCGTGCGCGGCGTGTGCCCGGCCGGCGCTGGCCCCGCTGAAAACCAACCGCGCCAAGTTATCTCCGACCGCGCGGTCGATGAGTTCGGCGGCGGCGCTCAACTGGTCGGCGACCCTGTGCACCGCCGCGACGTCGACTTCGGTGCGGGTAAGGGTGCGGGCGAAAGTGGCTCGACTATCGAATCTCATGCCTAATCCGACGCCCGGAGCCGCTTTGGGGTTCCAGCGCGTGCGGATCAGCGCGCGGCGCTCACCACTTCGGCGAGCCGGGTGGCGACCTGCTGAGCGATGTCTGCTTCGGGCGCTTCCACCATGACGCGAATCATCGGTTCAGTTCCCGAGGGGCGCAACAGGATTCGACCGGTGTCACCCAGTTCGGCCTCGGCCTTCTCGACCGCGGTCCGCACCGAGGGCGCGGTAGCGGCGGAGGCCTTGTCGGCGACCTTGACGTTGATCAGCACCTGCGGCAACGCGTGCATCGCCGAGGCGAGATCGGCCAGTGACGACCCGGTCTGCACCATGCGTGTCATCAGTCGCAGCCCGGTGACGACACCGTCGCCGGTGGAGCCCACCGCGGGCATCACGATGTGACCGGATTGCTCACCGCCCAGGCTGTATTCACCGGCCCGCAATTCCTCCAACACGTAGCGATCACCGACCCCGGTGGTGCGCACGGTGATGCCGGCCGACCGCATGGCCAGGTGCAGCCCGAGGTTGCTCATCACGGTGGTCACCAGCGTGTTGGAAGCCAGTTCGCCGGCCTCTTGCATCGCCAGCGCGAGCACGACCATGATCGCGTCGCCGTCGACGAGCCGCCCCTCGGCATCGATGGCCAGGCACCGGTCCGCATCCCCGTCGTGCGCCAGGCCCAGGTCGGCACCGTAGGCAACGACGGCTGACCGCACGGAATCCAGGTGTGTCGAGCCACAGCCGTCGTTGATGTTGAGCCCGTTGGGCTCGGCGTTGATCGCGATGACCCGCGCGCCGGCCGCACGGTAGGCGCGCGGCGCCACGGACGATGCCGCACCGTGGGCACAGTCGACCACCACGGTCAGGCCGTCGAGCCGCAGTGTGCTGCCCTTACTCAGGTGGCGCAGGTAGCGATCGGCCGCATCCTCGGCGTCGATGAGGCGCCCGATCCCGGCGCCGGTCGGTCGCAATCCGGGTCCCGAAGCGACCAGCTCTTCGATCCGATCCTCGGTGTCGTCGTCCAGTTTGTGGCCGCCGGGGCCGAAGATCTTGATGCCGTTGTCGGGCATCGGGTTGTGCGACGCCGAGATCATCACCCCGAAGTCGGCGTCGTAGGCGCCGGTCAGGTACGCCACCGCCGGGGTCGGAAGCACCCCGACCCGCAGCGCGTCGACGCCCTCACTGGTCAGCCCGGCGACCACCGCGGCCTCCAGCATCTCGCCGCTGGCCCGTGGATCGCGACCGATCACGGCGACTCGGCGGCCCGGTCGGCCCGAACTCACCAGGTGTCGCGCCGCCGCGGAGCCCAGCGCCAGGGCCAGCTCAGCGGTCAACTCGCCGTTGGCGACCCCGCGAACACCGTCGGTGCCGAATAGTCGACCCATGCGCACAAACCTCTCACAGTTGGCGGTCCTGCACCTAACGTGCCCTTAACTTTCTGACCGAACCCCGCGCGATCGTGCGCAGACACGCCGCTGACCATGCAAAGATGCACGGTCGCGGCCAGAAAGTGATCGCTGATCAGCGCTTGCTGTACTGCGGCGCCTTGCGCGCCTTCTTCAGGCCGTACTTCTTGCGCTCGGTGGCGCGCGGGTCACGGGTGAGGAAGCCGGCCTTCTTCAAAGCGGGCCGGTCATCCGGCGACGCCAGAATCAACGCCCGGGCGATGCCCAGGCGCAGGGCGCCGGCCTGACCCGACGGGCCGCCGCCGTGCAGGAGGGCGAAGATGTCGAAGCTTTCCACCCGATCGACGGTGACCAGCGGGGCCTTGATGAGCTGCTGGTGCACCTTGTTCGGGAAGTAGGCCTCCAGGCTGCGGCCGTTGAGGTCGAACTTGCCGGTGCCGGGCACCAGCCGCACCCGCACGACGGCCTCCTTGCGGCGGCCGACGGTTTGGATGGGCCGCTCGAACACGAACGCATCGCT
The DNA here is from genome assembly GCF_052145595.1 of Mycobacterium sp. GTDB lineage: Bacteria > Actinomycetota > Actinomycetes > Mycobacteriales > Mycobacteriaceae > Mycobacterium. The sequence continues at coordinate 15,189 of NZ_JBKQOI010000081.1, forward strand.
GGGCCTGGCCGCGGGGCTCTCGGCCGGGGCTTCCGGGGTTTCGGGGGTTTCGGGGGTTGCCGGAGCCTCCAAGGCCTCGGTTGTTTCGGTCACTGGGCGACCTGCTTGATCTCGTACGGAACCGGCTTCTGCGCGGCGTGGGGATGCTCCGGACCGGCGTAAACGTGGAGCTTGCGCTGGATCTGACGGCTGAGCTTGTTCTTGGGCAGCATGCCGACGATCGCCTTCTCCACGACGCGGTCGGGGTGCTTTTCCATCAGCTCGCCGGTCGTGCGTTTGTGCAGCCCGCCGGGATACCCCGAGTGGCGGTAAGCGAGCTTGCTCTGCAGCTTGTCGCCGCTGATGGCGACCTTGTCGGCGTTGACGACGATGACGAAGTCCCCGCCATCGACATTGGGGGCGAACGTCGGCTTGTGCTTGCCGCGCAGCAGGTTGGCTGCCGCCACGGCAAGGCGGCCAAGCACCACGTCCGTGGCATCGATGACGTACCACGACCGCGTGGTGTCACCCGCCTTGGGCGCATATGTGGGCACAGCGCTTACCTTCTTCTTCTCGAGGTGGATCCCGGTGCGACCCGGGTATCGGTCAGGCGGCCCTGGTAGGTCTGCGGTGGGGGTTTGATCTCGGCGACCGACATTGACCCGAGGCCCCGGCGTACCGCACGCCAACCGAGCAGCTTACCGATCGGCGTCCCCGCAGGTCAAAATCACTGTGTTGGTCCCAACGGCTCTCCTTCCGTCGGGACCAACACAGAGCCTGTTATGAAGGGCTACCTTCCCCAGACGCCGGCCGCCCGCCGGTCGGCGTTCGCGACCTCTTCCGCACCCTCGCGCACCGCGTTCCCGAGGTCGACCAGTATCTTGTTGAGCGCGGTCGCCGCCTGGTGCCACTTCAGCTGCTCGAACTGGTACGCGGCAGCCGCTTCGCGCGTCCAGAGCTGCTGCAATGGGGAGATTTGTGAGTGCAGCTCGTCCAGCGCGGCATTGAAACGCGCCGATGTGGTGTGGATCTCCTGGCGCACGGAGTATTCGATTTCGGCGAAGTTGTAGGACATTAACGGATCCACGGCCGATCCCCCGATCACAGGCTTCCGCCGGCAGCGGCGACGTGGCGAGCGTGGTTCTGCCCGGCCTCCCGCAGCGTGGCCTCGTTGTGCCGAATGGTTTCGGCGATGGCGTGCAGGACGTGGTAGAGCCTCATCGACTCGGCGTTCCAGCGATCCACCACATCTTTGAACCGCGCGGCCGCGAGCCCACCCCACACGGTGGAAGGCACGCAGCTCATGCGGCCGATGAATGCCTGCAACATGGCCCGAATTTCTTCGTTGCGGGCGTCCGTCGTGCCCGCAACCGAACGCATCAGGTCAAAGTCGGTGCTCAGAGTGCTCGATGTCGCCATACCTAATACGACCGTGCCGACCTCCGTTTGGTTCCGCCCGATCCGGCGGCTCATCCGATTGCATGGGCGGACCGCACCGCCTGCTCGCATGCATCGCGCACGGCCCCCTCGTCACCGGGCCGGCTCTGGCATCCGACGCTGATCCGGACCGGCCCGTCCAGCAACACCGTCCACCGCACGTGATGGCTGGCGCGGACTTCGCGGTAGGTCACCGCAGGCCGGCCGGCGCTGGTTCCCGATGGGTTGAAGTCGACAAACACCCCGACGGGCTCCGCGTCGATCGCGCGTTTCAACCGCTCGGCCGTGCCACTGAGCGTTTCACCGGCAACCAGCGATTGTGTGACGTGCAACGCCACTTCGGAATCCGACGGCGACGTCACCTGTACCCGCGCCGAACCGGGCCCGGTGACCACCCGCTGCGTGGGCCAGTTCGCGGGCACCGCGACCGCCACCCGGCCTTCCACCAGAAATGTTGTCAGCGCCGTCTGCACCTGCACCGAGGGCGACGCGCCATGGCGGCCCGCGGGGGCCACGGCCGAAACCCCCAGCGACAGCACCGTGAAGGCGGCGGCGGCGCCCACAACCCCACTAAACATCCGCGACATCCGCGACATCCGCGCGCCAGAAGGGACACCATCGGCAGCGACGGTCTGCCTTGGCTCGGATGGCTCGTCCGGAACCGGCCACGCCGACCGGCTCAGTCGGGTGAGCACAGCGTCATCGATTTCCACGACGGTCTGACCGGCCCCGCGCACCGCACCGGCGATCAACGTCGCGAGCGCCGGTGCGCGGTTGACCGTGCTCGGGGCGTCGATGAGCACGACCGCCGCTATGTCTCGCGCCATCCCGGCGATGACCGTCGCGGCTTTCTCAACAACGCGGTCCGGTTCCACGGTGCGGGGTATAGCGACGACCTCGGGACCGTTGAGCACCACCAACCGCTCGGCGATCTCGACCACCACCGTCGCCTCGCATTCCGCGTGTTCCTTATCGGAGGCCCGCGTCAGCAGCCACGACCGCGGGCGCACCAGCACGTCATCGGCCAGGGTCTGTGCGGCCGCTGTCACCACGCCGACGCGCGACGACGGCCACCACGACGGATGCACCAGGGCCATCGATTTCCGTCCGTCCGGGCTGCCACAGTTCAGTGACCGCAGCGCGGTGCGCCACAGCGAATCGACGGCGACGGGGCGCTCGCCCACCAGTGCCACTCGATCGTCTATCGCGCCCAGCGCCGCCTCGACGATCTCAGTCAGGTCGCCGTCAGCGGCCTGGCCTGTGTCACAACATAATCGGCGGATCGTGCCCGGCCCGGCCTCGATGATTGCGCGGTGTGCGCCCACGTACGGGCTCATGACGGCGGGCTCCAGGCCACCTGCACAAGCTGGTCGTCACCGGCACGAGTGATCAGCACACCACGGCCCGGTGGCAATCGCGCGGGGCGGCCGGAACCGAACGGTGCGCCCTCGTCTGGACGTCCACTCATCGTCAGGCTCATGCAGCCGATATCACGCAGGCCCGCCAGCAGCGGCTCGAACAGGGCGCGCTCGGCACCTCCGCTGCGCCGTGCCACGACCAGGTGCAGTCCGAGATCCTTTGCATGCGGCAGATATTCGACAATCGCGGCCAGTGGGTTGCCCGTCGGGGTGGCCACCAGGTCGTAGTCATCGACAACGACGTAAATGTCCGGCCCGGACCACCACGACCTGGACCGCAGCTGCGCCTGGCTGACGTCGACAGGTGGCATCCGCCGCCGCAGGCGATCGAGCAGAGCCGGCAGCAACGCACCCAGCGCGGCCGGTGACATGGCGTACCCGCCAAGGTGTTCCGACTCGACCACGCCGAGTAGGGAGCGGCGAAAGTCGACGATCAGCAGCTGAGCCTGCGCGGCGGTCTTCGTTCGAACGATCTCGCGACACAGCATCCGTAACGTGGCGGTCTTTCCACACTCGTTGTCCCCGAGGATAAGCAGATGCGAATGTCGCTCGAAATCGACCGCGAGCGGCTGCAATCGGCGCTCCTCGAGACCGAGCAATATCCGCGCACCCAGTTCGGCACCCGCTCGGCCGACGACGGTGTCGTGGTCCACGTGCGGGGGCAGTAGCGGGATCGGCGGCGCGACTGATTCGGCATGGGCGATCCCGTCCACCAGCGGCAGCGCGATCACCATGTGCAGCCCCTCGCGGGAAAGGCCGCGACCCGGTCTGTCGTGGGGTACCTGCTGCGCCCGTTTGCGGTCAAGCTCGGAGTCCGCGGGATCGCCCAGCCGCAACTCGATGCGAGTGCCGATCTGATCCTTCAGCGACGGTCTGATCTCGGCCCAGCGCGACGCCGACAACACCACATGTACGCCGAACGAAAGTCCTTGCGATGCCAGCGCGGTAATCGATGACTCGAGCGCCTCGAAATCATGACGAAGCCCCGCCCAGCCGTCGACGACGAGGAACACGTCACCGAACGGGTCTTCATCGGGCACCGCGCGCCGCTCTGCTCTCAGCCGACGGTAGTGGCCGATCGACTCGACGCCCCGGTCGCGAAAGATGGCCTCACGGGATCGCACGACTGATTCGCACTCGGCGATCATGCGCGCAACGAGCTGCGGCTCTGCCCGGCCGGCGACGGCACCCACATGCGGCAATCCGCGTACCGACGCCAACGCTCCCCCGCCGAAGTCCAGACAGTAGAACTGCACCTGCCCCGGATCGTGGGTGGCCGCCAACGCCGTGATCAGCGTGCGCAGTGCGGTCGACTTGCCCGTCTGGGGTGCACCGACGATCGCCACATTGCCTGCCGCCCCGGACAAATCCACCATCAGCGGCGTGCGGCACTGTTCGAACGGCCGGTCGATGACGCCCATCGGTACCGTCAGGCCCGCCGGCGCGGACACAGTGTCGCGGAGCAGGGCGTCCAGCGCCGGTGCCTGGCCCAGCGGGGGCAGCCAGACTTGGTGCGCGGGCGGCCCATGTCCGGACAACCGCCCGATGATCGCTTGCAGGACGGTCCGGGTGGACGAGCCGCCAACCTCCACGGCGCGGGTGACACGGCCAACCGGCCGTGTGCTGAACGAGCGCACCGAAGGCGCCGCCACCGGAGGCGCACAAGCCGGCGCGTCCGCGCGCAGCGGCCCCGAAACGAATGCGGCCTGAAAGCGAATCAGCTCGCCGCTACTGGAGCGCAGAAAGCCCGCGCCGGGCGTGTTCGGCAATTCGTGCGCGTCGAGTGTTCCCAGAACCGTTCGTGATTCGCCGGCGGAGAGGGTCTTCAGGCAGATCCGATAGGACAGGTGAGCTTCCAGTCCCCGCAGCCGGCCCTCGTCGAGCCGCTGACTGGCCAGTAACAGGTGCATCCCCAGCGACCGGCCAAGCCGGCCGATCGCCACAAACATATCGGCGAAATCGGGTTGCTGGCTGAGCAGTTCGGAAAACTCGTCCACGATGATGAACAGCGTCGGCAGGGTGGCCAATTGGCCACCGGACCGACGCGCAAGTTCGTACGCCCCGACGCTGGCGCACTGCGCCGTTCGCAGCAGCCGTTGCCGACGGTCCATCTCACCGGCCAGTGCGTCTCGCATCCGGGCCACCAGCGGTGCTTCATCGGAGAGATTGGTGATGACCGCGGCCACGTGCGGAGCTCGCGCCAAATCGAGAAACGTTGCGCCCCCTTTGAAGTCGACGAGCAGCAGGTTGAGCATCTCTGGAGAGTTCCGCGCCATCATGCCTAGTGCGATGGTGCGCAGCAGCTCTGACTTGCCCGACCCGGTGGCCCCCACGCAGAGCCCGTGTGGGCCCATGCCGTTTTCGGCGGACTCTTTGATATCGAGCTCGACCGGCACGCCGTCGACCGTGGTTGCGATGGGAACGCAGAGTCGGTCGTGGTGGTATTGGCTGCGCCACAGTGTGATCGGCTCGAAGCGGGTGATATCGCCGAGTCCCATCAGACTTGGCCAGCCCGACCCGCCAGCCGGACCCGGCGCTGCGGTACGGTAGGCGGCGAGTCGGCGGGCACATAGCAGCGTGTCCACGGGATCCATCTGGTCGGGGTACAGCAGGGCTTGAGCGTCGCCGTTGCGCCCGATCGACAACGGCGCGCCGTCGCAGCCGGTGCCGACCTCAAGGACGGTCACACCCGCGATAGCACCAGCGCTGGCCCGGCCGGCGTACTCGTCCAGGTCGGCGATGAGCACCACGTGTGCCCGTCCCCTACCCGGGAGCGCATCCAGCGCCCCCGCCACACTCCGATACACCATGCGGGCAGACCCCAGCTCATCGGCGGCGGCCGGATGTTGATTGTTCGGCAGCCATTTCAGCCAATCCCAGTGGGCCCGCGCCCGGTCGCTGACCGCCGCGACGATCAGCAACTGGTCTGGCGCGTGCAGCACGGCCAGTTGGCAGATCATCGCGCGCAGCAACCCGCGGACCGAGCTCAAATCGCCGTCGATCGTCGCGGTGGCAACATCGCGCAGGCCGATCGTGATCGGCGCGTCCTCGATCGTCGAATGCGCCTGAAGGAAGCGACACAAGGCGGTCGTGGTGACCGGATCCGAAAGCCCCTGGGATCGGGTTGCGGGGGCCACCAAGCGGGCGGCAAGCGGCCGGGTTCCGATGCCGACGCGGACAACGCAGAAGTCCGGGTCGGACGCTCGCCGTTCCCACATCCGCGCGCCGCCGATCAATGTCCACAGCGCATCCGGGTCGGGATGACTCCAGCTTAGTGATGAGCGCTGTGCCGCAGCGGCTTCGGCGACAATTCCGCGGAGCCGGCTCAGGTATCCGAGATAGTCGGCGCGGTCGGCGTCGACAATTCCGCCCTGCCGGCGGCCACGTCCGGTTGCGGCCATGACCAGCACCGAAACGAGCGTCATCATCGGGAAGGCCAGGAACATCGGGTTGCGGGTAACGGGCGAGCCCGTTGTGAAGGCCGCCGCCATGACGCCCAGGGTCGCGACCGACGTGACAGCCGGCAGCAGGCGGGGCAGCATGCCGTTCGACGGTGGCGGCGGTAGGCCGGGCGGCGCCTCAACGACGATGTCCGTCGACACGTCCGCGGCCGGCAGTCGCCGCACCACGGGCACGAAACCTTGCGTCATCCCGCCCTCCCACCGCTTGACGACGGTAAGGAGCGCCGTAATCGGCTGCAAGTCACCTGTGGACAGCCGGATACCGGGCAATCGAAAACCGGCTACCGTGCCGACAATCCGACTGAAGGGGTCACTGTTGCAGGTATCCGATCCGGGGCTGCGCCGCGTGTCAATTCATGCCGGCACCGTCGTCGTCGATTTGGCCCTGCCCGCCGGGGTTCCGGTCGCCGTCCTCATCGCGTCGATCGTCGACATGCTGAAGGGCCGCGAGGTCGACGGTTCCGCTGATCTCGAGGCGAGGCGATATCACCTTTCCCGCCCCGGCGCGTCCGCTTTGGATACGTCGACCACGCTGGCGCAGAACGATATCCGCGATGGTGCTGTTCTGGTTCTGGGTCAGTCCACTAACCCGCCGCCCGCTCCGCGTTACGACGACGTGGCCGAGGCCGTGTCGGCGACGCTGGATGGAACGGCCCGGCTTTGGGACCATTCCCGGAACCGAAAGGCAGCCCGGCTCACCGGCGCACTGGCGGCGGGTTTGCTGACCGGTGTCGGTGGGCTGATGCTCATCCGGAATGCGCTGGGCAACAACATTGCTCGTGGCCTCGGCACCACCGCCGGCGTCGCGGCACTTGCCGGTTTGGTCGCCCTGCTGTTTGCGGCGATCGCACACCGCGCATATCGGGACGCGATCGCCGGGCTCGCGCTGAGCGTGATCGCCACCGCATTCGCGGCGGTTGCCGGCTTTCTCGCGGTGCCCGGCACCCCTGGAATCCCGAATGTGTTGCTGGGTGCGACGGCGGCAGCCGTCACCTCGGTGTTGGCGATGCGCGTATCGGGCTGCGGTGTAGTCACATTGACGGCGGTCTCGTGCGTCGCGCTGGTCATCGCCGTCGCCGCGCTGGTCGGCGTGTTCGCCGCCGCCCCGCTGCGCGCGATCGGTGCGGTATCCGCGCTGGTATCGCTCGGCCTGCTCGGGGTGGCGGCGCGGGTGTCGATAATGCTGGCGGGGTTATCGCCCCGGCTGCCGCCCGCACCCGAGGCGGACGGGGTTTGTTTGGCCGGCAAAGCGATCCGCGCTGACGACTGGTTGACCAGCCTGCTCGCCGCGTTCGCATCGTCAGCCGCCGTCGGAGCCATCATCACCATACTTGCCGGCGCACCGCGGCTGAGCTGCATCGCTTTTGGCACCGTCACCGGCGCGCTGCTGCTGTTGCGTGCTCGTTCGGTTGACGTGAAAAGGATGCTGGTGTTCGTCATCAGCGGAATCGTCATCACTGCAACGACTTTCGGGGTCGTCGCCCTGAGCACGCCGCAGCGCGGGGCATGGCTAGCAGGCGTGACGGCAACGCTGGCCGCCGCGGCGATTTACCTGGGCTTCATCGCTCCCGCAGTATCGCTCACACCATTGGTGCGCCGAAGCGTCGAAGCGCTGGAGTGCCTGGCGCTGGTCGCGATAGTGCCCCTGACCTGCTGGATATGCGGCCTCTACGGCGCCGTTCGGGGATTGAATCTCAAGTGAGCGCATCAAGTGTGGCGCGCCTGCTGACGGTGTCGATGCTGGCGGCGCTATCCCAGCTCGCAACGCCGCCGGCGTACGCGGTTTCCCCGCCACAGGTCGACGACAGGTGGCTGCCCAAGCCGGCGTTCCCGGCGCCGCCGTGGCCCACCGTGCAACGCGAGGTTTGCACGGTGATGACGGAGGAGCCGGAACCAAACCGCCATCAGCTCGCAGACCTCGTCGACCTGCCGCGGATCTGGCAACTCACCCGTGGTGCCGGACAGCGGGTCGCGGTCATTGACACCGGCGTTTCGCGGCATCGCCGATTGCCCGATGTGGTCCCCGGAGGGGACTATGTGTCCACTGGTGACGGTACCCAGGATTGCGATGCACACGGCACCCTGGTAGCCGGAATTATCTCCGCAGCAGCGGATTCCAAGGCCGATAGCTTCAGCGGGGTGGCGCCCGAGGCGACCCTGATCAGCATCCGGCAGTCCAGTGCGAAGTTCGCTCCCGCCGACGACCGGTCGCGCACCGGGATGGGTGACGTAGCCACCATGGCCAAAGCCGTCCGGACGGCCGCCGATCTCGGCGCATCGGTGATCAACATCTCGTCGGTTGCATGCGTTCCCGTGGCGTCGGCGCTCGACGACCGCGCGCTGGGCGCCGCGCTGGCTTACGCGGTCGACGTCAAAAATGCTGTCGTCGTGGCCGCGGCGGGCAACACGGGCGGCACCGCACAGTGTCCCCCTCAGCGCCCGGATACAACCTGGGAGACCGTCACGGTCGCGGTCAGTCCGGCTTGGTACGACGACTACGTGCTGACCGTAGGTTCGGTGAACGCCGAAGGGACGCCGTCGGCGTTCACCCTCGCCGGCCCCTGGGTGGATGTCGCCGCCACCGGCGAGGCGGTGACGTCGCTCGGTTCGCAACCGGTATCGGGCACCAGTTATGCCGCGCCCGTGGTCAGCGGGCTGGCCGCACTGATCCGGGCCCGGTTCCCCGCGTTAACCGCACGGCAGGTGATGCAGCGCATCGAGTCGACCGCGCATCATCCACCCGCGGGATGGGATGCCCTCGTCGGCCACGGCACGATCGATGTGCTGGCCGCGGTCAGCACCGACTCGAGTCCGCCCGCCAACACACCCAGACCAGCACCAGCGCCCGTGCCGACCGCCGCGCCACCGCCCCCCAAACCGCGGAACTCTCGCGCCCGGGACATCGCATTGCGCGGCGCGGCCATCTGCCTTGTTGCGCTGGTGGCGGCCTTGGCAGCCGGCGCGGCCAGGGGTCGGTTACGGGGGTCCCGCAACCGTGTCCCGGGCGACTGAGGCCTTCTGCCTGCTCAGTTCCGGTCCCGACGGCAGGGCCGCCAAGACCGGCCACGGCGCCGGGATCGCCGCCGTAAGGCCAAGGTCATGCGCCGCGTCATCGTCGTGGATCGCGAACCGCACTCCTGTGTCGGTAACGAGGTATCGCGTGCCGACTCGGCCATTCCCCCGCACGTAGGAGCTGCGGCCGGGCGGCAGGTAGACCGCGTCCAGCGCGGGACCGCGACCGTCGGCTTGTGACAAGGTCACCGGCGTCTGACCGGCAGGGACCGGCAGGCCGCTCCCGGCCAGGAACGCGACGCCGAAATTCCCGGACGACTTTGGCTCCCGAGGCTCCCAGGTGACGCACGAGGTGCTGCCGCCGTCCATGGTTGGTGCCCGGTCGGGGAAACTGGCCACCGGCAGCGCGTTCACGATAGGCGCCGCGCGGATCGCATCGGGTGCGACCGTGACGGTGTTGGCGGTGCCCCGCGAGTTGCTGAAACGCAGTAAATCCGCCGCCACCTGGCCGATGCGCTGGACTCCGGCGGCCAGCACCGCGTAGTACTCGTCACCATCGCCGCGTGTAATGCGCACCACACTGCCGACCGGAAATCCGGGCAGACCGGCCGCCTGGGCGCCCGCGCCGCGAATCCGCGGAGCCGTGATGGGCGGCGCCTCGGGGACGGCGTTCAGCAACGCCTGAGAAACGACAAGCGGCGCGCGGCCCTCGAGCCGAAGTGCGCGCAGAACCGCGGCGTCGGCAAGATCCACGACCGCGCGCTGACCGTTGTTGAGCAGGTAGGCCGGCGAACCCGACGGGGGCGCGACCAGCATGGCTTGATCACGGCCTAAGCGACGGATCGACGACGTCTCGGTGGGCCCGACCACGACCGTCGTTGCCGCACCGGCGTCGGTATCGCAGATCGTCCAGACCGACTCGACTGCGGAAAGCGGCTCGCCGAGCAGCTGCGGTGCACCCGGAATACCAAGCAGCGGACCGCGCTTGGTCAGTCCCAGATCAGACTCAGGCACGGGCCGCGGGTTGGCGTCGGTCGCCGCGATCAACCGCGCAGAAGCCAGGTTCAGCACCGGATGCCAAGTATCGCCCACCCGCACGTACAGCGCCCCGGATTCTTGACCCATGACGATCTGAGCCTGATCGAGTTGCGCGTGCGGGCGCAGCAAAGCCAACGCCGCACACGCCGCCAGCGCGACCGTCGCCAGCACGCAACCGACCGCGAGCGATGCCGTATGCGCACGCGGCGATTCGTCGACCGTACGGATGTCCCTGCCCAGCAAAGCGCATTCGACGCGACGCAGCAGAAATCGGTAGGCGCTGATTTGCAGCCGGGTCGTGGGTTGGCGCAAGGACGATCGCTCCAAGATCCCCCCGGAAATCTGTGGCATCCGTAACTCCGCATCACGATAACCGCTGGTCCGGGGCGCCCGCTGCATCCATCCACAGGTCAGAAAAGTTTGGCGAGGCCTCGATACGGGTAACATTTCGGCGTGAAATCTCACCGCATACCCAGCCCTTGGGGCCCTCGGGCGGGCAGCGCGCGGTCAGGGGGGCACTGGGTCGGCCTGGGCGCTTCGGCAGCTTCGGCACTGGTCACCGCCGCCGGCCTGCTTCTCGCCCCGAACGCGGCACCGGTCGCCTCTGCCGATGACTGCCCGCACGTCGAGGTCATCTTCGCCCGCGGCACCAACGAGCCACCCGGACTCGGCCGGGTCGGCGACGCCTTCGTCGACTCGCTGCGCCAGCAGACCGGCGGCCTGAACATCGACACCTACGGGGTCAACTACGCCGCCAGCAAGCTGCAGCTGCACGGCGGCGACGGCGCCAACGACACGATCAATCGCGTCAAACAGGCGGTGCAGAAGTGCCCGAACACCAAGATCGTGCTGGGCGGCTACTCCCAGGGCGCGTCCGTGATTGACATCGTCGCCGGCGTCCCCATCGGCGGCATCAACTGGGGCAGTTCACTGCCGCCCGAGTACGCCAACAACGTCGCGGCGGTCGTCACCTTCGGCGACGTGGCCGACCGCGCCGGCGGATCGCTGCCGACCCAGAGCGTCATGCTCGGTTCCAGGGCGATCGACCTGTGCAACCCCAACGACCCGATCTGTCACGCGGGCCCCGGCAACGAGTGGAGCGGACACACCGAGGGCTACGTCCCCGTCTACACCACCCAGGCCGCGGCTTTCGTTGCTTCCAAGCTGTTGGCCGGGACCGGCCAGCAGGTACCCGGATTCGGGCCGCCGCAGGGATACGGCCCGCAGGCGCCGGGGTACGGGCCGCAGACGCCCGCGTACGGCCCGCCGTCGATACACGGTAATGTCCCGCCGAACTCGCCTAACACGCCATACTCGCCATACACGCCGACCACGCCTGCGACGCCGTCCCCGCAGGGCCCGCTGGTCTAGGCCGTTCGCTGAAGGCACCGCCCGCGGTGATCCGCTGCCCACGTCGGTTAGCGCATTAATATCGGGTCATGAGGCTTCGCGCGGTTGACGCTCCACCACAGGCGAATTCGGGCAGCAGATCAAATGCCGCAAACCGCTTAGCCGGTTTCGCGGTCGCGGCGTTGCTCGCCACGGCGATGGTGGTCGCCCCTCCGGCGGCATCGGCGGCGTGCCCGGGTGCCGAAGTGGTTTTCGCTCGGGGCCGAGAGGAACCACCCGGCGTCGGTTTCGTCGGCGACGCGTTCGTCAATTCGCTGCGCTCCAAGGTGCAGATACCGGTCGCTGCCTACGGGGTCAACTATCCCGCTGACGTCGATCCCGCCAAGGGCGCCAACGATATGAGCGCCCACGTTCAATCCATGGCGAAAAGCTGCCCGAACACCCGCGAGGTGCTCGGCGGCTATTCGCTGGGCGCCGTGGCGGCCGACCTCGTGATCGCGGCGACCAAACCGGGATTCGGGTTCACCAACCCGCTGCCGCCGGGTGTCGACCAGCACGTCGCGGCGGTGGCGTTGTTCGGCAACGGGACCCGGCGCATTCTCGGGCCGGTCCCCGATTTCAGCCCCAGCTTCGCCGGTAAGACGATCGAGGAATGCGCGGGCGGCGATCCGATCTGTTCGGGTGGCGACGCACAATGGTCGTCACATCTGCAGCCCGCCTACATCAATTCCGGGCTGGTCGATCAGGCCGCCAGTTTCGTCGCCGGCAGGCTGTAGCGGTCGGTGGTCTAAATCGTTACCGGCGCGTTGTCAACAAGCCCTTAACATCGTTGTGTGAGGCTTATCCGCCTAGGGCTGGCCGCCGCAATCCTCGCGGCGGCCGCACTTTTCGTCTTACCGAAGCTGGTGCCCTTCGCCTGGGCATCCTGCCCCGACGTCGAAGTGGTGTTCGCCCGGGGAACCGATGAGCCGCCCGGTGTCGGTCGGGTGGGCCAGGCCTTCGTCAGCTCGCTGCGCCAGCAGACCCGCAAAAGCGTTGGGGCATATGGGGTTAATTATCCGGCCAACAAGGACTTCCTGGCCGCCACGGATGGCGCCAATGACGCCAGCAACCACATCCAGCACATGGCCGGCAACTGCCCCAACACCAAGCTGGTACTGGGCGGGTACTCACAGGGTGCCGCCGTCATCGACATCGTCACCGCCGCGCCGCTTCCCGGCCTCGGCTTCCACCAGCCGCTACCGGCCAACGCGGCCGATCACGTCGCCGCGGTCGCCCTTTTCGGAAACCCGTCGGGCCGGGCGAGCGGGCTGATGAGCGCCCTGACCCCGAATTTCGACGGCAAGACCATCGACCTGTGCAACCAAGGCGACCCGATCTGCTCGGGTGGCAACCAGTGGAACGCCCACCTGGGCTACGTGCCCGGGATGACCGGCCAGGCCGCAAGCTTCGTCGCGGCCCGAATCTAGCTGGGTGTGCGCAGATCCCGGGTGATCAAATTCCGCGCGGCCAGTTGGTCATCGGGTGGGTAATCGACGCCGATCAACGTCAAACCGTGTGCCGGCGCGGCGGCGTAGTCGCTGGACCGGTCCGTCGCGCTGAGCAATTCACCGCACCAGGACGGCGGGCGCCGGCGTTCGCCGACGGCCAGCAGCGCCCCGACCAGCGAACGCACCATCGACCAGCAGAACGCATCGGCGCTGACATGCGCGGTGATCAAGTCGCCGTCGCGCGACCAGTCCAACCGCTGCAGGTCGCGGATGGTCGTGGCGCCATCGCGCTGACGGCAGAACGCCGCAAAGTCGTGCAACCCCAACAGGTCTCGAGACGCGGCGGTCATCGCGTCGAGATCCAGGGCGCGCGGCCACGCGGTGACGAAGCGCGCCTGGTGCGGCTCCACACCGTAGGGCGCCGTCGACAGCCTGTACACGTAATGACGCCGCAGCGCCGAGAACCGCGCGTCGAAACCCGCCGGGGCGCGGGCGATACCGAGAACGCGGACGTCGGTGGGCAGGAACCGGCCGAGACGGCGCAGCAACGCCAGGAATTCCGCCTCACCGGCGCGCGGCGATCGCGGATAGGCGTTCGGCAACGCGTCGGCGGGCACATCGACGTCGGCCACCTGCCCCGTGGCATGGACCCCCGCGTCGGTGCGCCCGGCCGCGCGCAGCCGCACCGGCGTGCGGAAAACCGTCGTCAGCGCTTCGTCGAGAACTCCGGCGACGGTCCGCTGCCCGGCCTGAGTCGCCCAGCCCGCGAAATCGGTTCCGTCGTAGGCGATGTCGAGCCGCAGACGGACGTCCTCATTAATCCTCGGTGGCCTCATCGGGCTCGTCGGCGGGGGTCTCTTCGGCCTCAGGCTCGGCCTCGACCGCCTCAGCCTTGGCCTCTTCAGCCTCAGTCTCTTCAGGCTCAGCCTCTTCAGGCTCCTCGACCTTGGCCTCTTCGAGCTCGGCCTTGGCCACGGGTGCTTCTACACCAGCAGAAGCCTTCTTGGAGGCTTTCACCCGACGCGCCCGGTCGGCCTCCGACGTCACCGTCTTCTCCCGCACCAGCTCGATCACGGCCATCGGGGCGTTGTCGCCCTTACGCGCCTCGACCTTGATGATGCGGGTGTAGCCGCCGTTGCGGTCGGCGAAGAACGGCCCGATCTCGGCGAACAAGGCGTGCACCACGTCCTTGTCGCGGATCTTCTTGAGAACCTCTCGACGGTTGTGCAGCGTGCCCTTTTTGGCGTGCGTGATCAGCTTCTCCGCGTACGGCCGCAGCGCACGAGCCTTCGGCTCGGTCGTCTTGATCCGGCCGTGCTCGAACAGCGACGTGGCCAGATTGGCCAGAAGGGCCTTCTGGTGCGAAGACGACCCGCCGAGGCGAGGCCCCTTGGTGGGCTTGGGCATAGCTGACGCTCCTGTCTAGATGATTCTCAAAGCAGTTAGAGCTGTTCGGTCTCGGCGTAGTCCTGGTCGTCGTAGACACCCTCGGTGGACCAGGTGCCGGTGGCGACGTCATAACCCGCAACCTCCGACGGGTCGAAGGTCGGCGGGCTGTCCTTGAGGGACAGACCCAGCTGGTGCAGCTTGACCTTGACCTCGTCGATGGACTTCTGACCGAAGTTGCGGATGTCGAGCAGGTCGGACTCGGTGCGCGACACCAGCTCGCCGACGGTGTGCACACCCTCGCGCTTCAGGCAGTTGTAGGACCGCACGGTCAGATCCAGGTCGTCGATCGGCAGCGCGAACGACGCGATGTGGTCGGCCTCGGCCGGCGACGGCCCGATCTCGATGCCCTCGGCCTCGACGTTGAGTTCCCGAGCCAGGCCGAACAATTCGACCAGGGTCTTACCGGCCGACGCCAGCGCATCACGCGGGGTGATCGAGCTCTTCGTCTCCACGTCCAGGATCAGCTTGTCGAAGTCGGTGCGCTGCTCGACACGGGTGGCGTCCACCTTGTAGGTCACCTTGAGCACCGGCGAGTAGATGGAATCGACTGGGATACGGCCGATTTCGGCGCCCGAGGCGCGGTTCTGCACCGCCGGGACATAGCCGCGGCCGCGCTCCACGACGAGCTCGACCTCGAGCTTGCCCTTGTCGTTCAGCGTCGCGATGTGCATGCCGGGGTTGTGCACGGTGACGCCGGCGGGCGGCACGATGTCACCCGCGGTGACCGCACCCGGACCCTGCTTGCGCAGGTACATGGTGACCGGCTCGTCCTCCTCCGAGGACACGACCAGGCCCTTGAGGTTCAGGATGATGTCGGTGACATCTTCTTTGACGCCGGGCACGGTGGTGAACTCGTGCAGCACGCCGTCGATGCGAATGCTGGTGACGGCCGCGCCGGGAATCGACGACAGCAGCGTCCGCCGCAGCGAATTACCCAGGGTGTAACCGAATCCCGGCTCCAGCGGTTCGATGACGAACTGGGACCTGTTGTCGGTGAGGATTTCCTCGGACAGTGTGGGTCGCTGAGAGATCAGCATGGTGTTTCTTGTTCTCCTTCTCGGCACCCGCTATTTGATGCCGTTAGGTGTTCCCCCGCTGCGGTCGCAGCGGCGGAAGTCTTCGTTACTTCGAGTAGTACTCGACGATCAGCTGCTCGGTGAGCGGCACGTCGATCTGCGCACGCTCAGGCAATTGGTGGATCAGGATCTGCTGACGCTCCCCGACCACCTGCATCCAGCTCGGGATCGGGCGGTCGCCCGCGGTCTCCCGCGAGATCTGGAACGGCACCGTGTTCAGCGAATTGTCCCGCACGTCGACGATGTCGTACTGCGAGACCCGGTAGCTGGGGACGTTGACGTGCACGCCGTTGACGCTGAAGTGCCCATGGCTGACCAGCTGGCGGGCCATCCGCCGGGTGCGCGCCAGCCCGGCGCGGTAGACGACGTTGTCCAGCCGGCTCTCCAGGATCTTCAGCAGTTCCTCACCGGTCTTGCCGGGCTGCCGCACGGCCTCTTCGTAGTAGCGGCGGAACTGCTTTTCCATCACGCCGTAGGTGAAGCGGGCCTTCTGCTTCTCCTGCATCTGCAGCAGGTATTCGCTCTCCTTGATCCGCGCGCGGCCGTGCTGGCCGGGCGGGTAGGGACGCTTCTCGAACGCCTGGTCGCCACCGACGAGGTCGGTGCGCAGGCGCCGCGATTTGCGAGTGACGGGTCCGGTGTAGCGAGCCATGGTTCTCTCCTCCTAGACCCTTCTGCGCTTGGGCGGACGACAGCCGTTGTGCGGCTGGGGGGTGACGTCGGAGATCGCGCCGACCTCCAGGCCCGCGGCCTGCAGTGACCGGATCGCCGTCTCCCGGCCCGAACCGGGGCCCTTCACGAACACGTCGACCTTGCGCACGCCGTGCTCCTGGGCCTTGCGCGCGGCGTTCTCGGCCGCCAGCTGCGCGGCGAAGGGCGTCGATTTCCGCGAGCCCTTGAAGCCGACGTGGCCCGACGACGCCCAGGCGATGACGTTGCCCTGCGGGTCGGTGATGGTCACGATCGTGTTGTTGAACGTGCTCTTGATGTGCGCAGCACCGTGCGGGATGTTCTTCTTTTCCCGGCGGCGGGTCTTCTGCCCCTTCTTGGGGGCAGAAGCGGCTGCCTTCTTGGCTGGTGGCATCGGTTACCTGGCCTTCTTCTTGCCCGCGATGGTGCGCTTGGGGCCCTTCCGGGTCCGCGCGTTGGTCTTGGTGCGCTGGCCGCGCACCGGCAGGCCGCGGCGGTGCCGCAGGCCCTGGTAGCAGCCGATCTCGATCTTGCGACGGATGTCGGCCTGTACCTCGCGGCGCAGGTCGCCCTCCACCTTGATGTTGGCCTCGATGTAGTCGCGCAGGTGGGTCACCTGGTCGTCGGTGAGGTCCTTGGTGCGCAGATCCTTATCGATCCCGGTGGCGGCCAGGATCTCATTCGACCGGGTACGGCCGACGCCGTAGATGTAGGTCAGCGCGACCTCCATGCGCTTGTCGCGCGGGAGGTCGACGCCCACAACTCGAGCCATGGGTGGGATTCCTTCTCTTCGCGGAGGTCTGATCCCAGTCCGTTCCCGGCTGATCGCTCCCGGGGTCCGGCCTCCGTTCCGGACGCGGATGAACGGCCTATCCGTTCACTGGTGCTGGGAGGTCTGCATTCAGTTGTGTGCGCGCTGGCGGCTACTAGCCCTGCCGCTGCTTGTGCCGCGGATCGGAGCAGATCACCATGACCCGCCCATGCCGACGGATCACCCTGCACTTGTCACAGATTGGCTTGACGCTCGGGTTGACCTTCACGGCTGTTTCGATCCTGTTCTGTCTACTCGTCGGTTTGCGGTTTGGGCTTTGTCGTTACTTGTATCGGTACACGATGCGGCCCCGGGACAGGTCGTAGGGAGACAACTCCACCACCACCCGGTCCTCGGGCAGGATGCGGATGTAGTGCTGCCGCATCTTGCCGCTGATGTGGGCGAGCACCTTGTGGCCGTTCTCCAGCTCAATGCGGAACATCGCATTGGGCAGGGGCTCGACCACGCGGCCCTCGACCTCTATGGCACCGTCTTTCTTGGCCATACTTGTTTGAAATCCTCGTCGTTCGTTTCGTTGCCATCTGCGCCCAGATCGGCGCGACATTTACCCCGACTTCAAACGTGAGCCGGTAACAGGAAATTCCTCGGGACTGGGCACGCAAAAAGCGGGCGCGGATGCCGCACCGTTACTCCACGATACCTGGTCAGTCGGCTCGACCAAAATTGCAGCCAAAATCGCTTCGGGGGGAGTCGGGCCCGACTCCTCACTCTCCGCTTTGGCGCTGCCGAGCGCATACTTGACTCCGATGACAGACCCCGGTGCGCAGCCCCGCAAACCCGTGATGCTGACCGTCGACGACGATCCCGCGGTGTCCCGTGCGGTGGCCCGGGACCTGCGGCGCCACTACGGCGAGGACCACCGGATTGTGCGAGCGGAATCCGGCGCCGATGCCCTGGAAACCCTCAAACAACTCAAACTGCGGGGCGAAACGGTGGCGACGCTGATCGCCGACTACCGGATGCCGCAGATGACGGGTATCGAGTTCCTCGAGCAGGCGATGGACCTGTATCCGACGGCGCGACGGGTACTGCTGACCGCCTACGCCGACAGCCACGCCGCCATCGACGCGATCAACGTCGTCGACCTCGACCATTACCTGCTCAAGCCGTGGGATCCACCCGAGGAGAAGCTCTACCCGGTCATCGACGCGCTGTTGGACGCCTGGAAGCTGGCGCCAGAGCACCCCATTCCGCACACCAAGGTGATCGGGCATCGGTGGTCGGCACGGTCCTGGCAGGTCCGCGACTTCCTGGCCCGCAACGGGCTCTACTACACCTGGTTCATGGCCGATGAGCCCACTGGCGAGCAACTTTTGCAGGCCGCCGGCGAGGACGGCCTGCGGCTACCGGTCGTCATCACCGAACACGGCGCCACCCTTGTCGAACCCAGCGACGCGGAGCTGGCCGACACATTGGGCCTGACCACCACACCGTCGCGGGAGTTTTACGACCTGGTCGTCATCGGCGGCGGGCCCGCCGGCCTGGCCGCTGCCGTCTACGGCGCCTCCGAGGGACTGCACACGGTACTTATCGAACGCACGGCGACCGGCGGCCAGGCCGGCCAGAGTTCCCGGATCGAGAACTACCTCGGCTTTCCCGACGGGGTGTCGGGCAGCCAGCTAGCCCAGCGGGCGCGCATGCAGGCGGAGAAGTTCGGCGCCGAACTCATCACCGCCCGCACGGCCACCGCGCTGGAAGTCAACGGGTGTGCGCGCACCGTGCGGTTCGCCGACGGCGGCTCCATCGACGCGCACGCGGTCATCGTGGCCACTGGTGTCGCCTACCGTCAGCTGGCAGCAACCGGGTGCGACGAGCTGATCGGCCGCGGGGTCTATTACGGAGCGGCCACATCCATCGCGTCGGAGTGCAAAGACGAAGAGGTCTACGTCATCGGCGGGGCCAATTCGGCCGGCCAGGCCGCGATGCACCTGTCCCGCGAGGCCAAATCGGTGACCATCGTCGTGCGCGCCCCGTCCTTGGCGGCGTCGATGTCGTACTACCTGATCCGGCAGATCGAGCAGAACCCCAAGATCACCGCTCGCACCTGCACCGAAGTCATGTGCGCCAGCGGAGCAAATCACCTGGAGAAACTGACCCTGGTCGACAACCGGACCGGCGACACCGAGGAAGTCACATGCGGCCGCATGTTCATCTTCATAGGCGCCGCGCCGCGCACCGAGTGGCTGGACGGGGTGCTGGCCCGCGACGACCACGGCTTCATCCTCACCGGTCCGGACCTGCGCAACGTGTGCGGCTGGACGCTGGACCGTCCACCGCACCACCTGGAAACCAGCGTGCCGGGCGTGTTCGTTGCGGGCGATGTGCGTTCCGAGTCCGCCAAACGGGTCGCGGCCGCGGTCGGCGAGGGATCGATGGCCGTGATGCTGGTCCATCGCTACCTCTCGGAGTCCTAGTGAGGTCGCGGGCATGACCGCCGAGGTGCCGTGTGAGCCCGACGTGCTGCGCACCCTGTTCCTGTTCGAAGCCCTAACCGACGAGCAGCTTGCGGTGTTGTGCGCCAACGGGCACATCGACGAATACCAGCCGGGCCCGATCTGCGTCGAGGGCGAACCGGCGACCTGCTTCTACGTCCTCGTCGAAGGGGAGTTGGCGCTGTCGAAGCTCTCCGGCGGTCAGGACATCGAAACCACCCGGACATCGCAGCGCGGCGCTTATTGCGGTGCCTGGCGAGCGTTCACCGGCAAGCAGCAGCAGAGCTACGACACATCGGTGCATGTGACCAAGCCGTCGCGCTTCTTCGTGATGGATGCACCCGTGTTCGCCAAGTTCATGAAGGACCAGTTCCCGATGGCTGTCCACCTGCTCGACGGGATAGCCGTCGGCACCGACCGGACCCGCCGGATCATCGACAACCGAGAGAAGCTGCTGGCGCTGGGCCGGTTGTCGGCCGGGCTGACCCATCAGCTGAACAATCCGGCTGCGGCCATCGCGCGAGCCGCGGCCGACCTGCGCATCCGGGTCGGCGGCATGCGCCACAAGCTGGCGATGCTCGCCGACGGCACCGTCACCCCCGAAACGCTCAGCGGCCTGGTGCGACTGCAGCAGGGGGTCGCCGAGCAAGTCGCCAAGTCGGAATCGGAGCAGATGAGCGCGATTGAGACCGCCGACCGCGAGGACGCCATCGGCGACTGGCTGGAGGACCACGGCATCGACGGCGGATGGGATATCGCACCCACATTCGTCGAAGGCGGCATCGACACCGATTGGCTGGAGCGGATTTCCGCGGTTACCGACGAGCTCGCGTCGACATCGTTGGAGGAGGCGATCCGATGGATCAACTACACCATCGAAAGCGAGCTGCTGATGAACCAGATTGCCGAAGCGAGCAAGCGGATCTCGGCATTGGTCGCCGACGCCAAACAGTATTCGCAGCTGGACCGGGCGCCATTCCAGGTGGCCAACGTGCACGAACTGCTGCGCAGCACGCTGGTGATGTTCGCAGACCGGTTGAGCAAAGATGGCAGCAAGGATGGCAGCAAGGACACCGGCAAGGACAGCAAAGCCATCACACTGGTCAAGGATTTCGACCAATCGCTTCCCGAAATCCCTTGCTATCCAGGCGATCTCAATCAAGTGTGGACCAACATCATTGACAACGCGATCGCGGCGATGCGCGATGAGGGCGGCACGCTGACCATCCGCACCTGCCGGGAGGGAGAGAAGATGGCCCGGGTCGAGATCTGCGATACCGGGCCGGGGATCCCAGACGACGTTCGACAGCACATCTTCGAACCGTTCTTCACCACCAAACCGTTCGGGGAAGGCACCGGCCTTGGGCTGGACCTGGCATTCAACATCGTCGTCAAGAACCATCGCGGGGATCTGCGAGTGGAATCCGTGCCCGGCGACACGCGGTTCATCGTGCTGCTGCCGCTGGAGATGCCGCCCGCTGTGGATGTAGCCGACCCGGAATAGCGCCAGCACGCGGCCGGTTGCTCACACCATGACCGATTCTGCTGAAAGCAAACCCAATCTCGGCCGGTTCGGATCGTTCGGACGCGGCGTGACGCCCCAGCAAGCCAAAGAAATCGAGTCCCTGGGCTACGGTGCCGTCTGGGTGGGTGGCTCACCTCCCGCGGAGCTGGCCTGGGTGGAGCCCATCCTGGAAGCGACGACCACCTTGCAGGTCGCCACCGGCATCGTCAACATCTGGACGGCGGCCGCCCAGCCGGTGGCCGAATCGTTCCACCGCATCGACAAGGCCTACCCGGGCCGCTTCCTGTTGGGCATCGGCGTCGGTCATCCCGAGGCTCACACTGAATACCGCAAGCCCTACGACGCGCTGGTGCAGTACCTGGACCAGCTCGACGAGCACGGCGTGCCGGCCGATCGGCGGGTGGTGGCGGCCCTGGGTCCGCGGGTGCTGAAGCTGTCCGCGCAACGCAGCGCCGGCGCGCACCCCTACCTGACCACCCCCGAGCACACCGCGCAGGCCCGTGAACTGATCGGCCCGTCGGCGTTCCTGGCGCCCGAGCACAAGGTGGTGCTGACCACCGACACCGAGAAGGCGCGTGCAGTGGGCCGCGCAGCGCTGGATATCTATTTCCAACTGGCCAATTACCGCAACAACTGGAAACGGCTGGGCTTTTCCGACGAGGAAGTCGCCCGCCCGGGCAGCGACCGCCTGGTCGACGCGCTGGTGGCTTACGGCACGCCGGACCAGATCGCGGCGCGGCTAAAGGAGCACCTCGACGCCGGCGCCGACCACGTGCCCGTGCAAGTCCTCACCAAGGGTGAAAACCTGGTCCCGGCGCTGGCCGAGCTGGCGGGGCCGCTCGGGCTGACTCAGCCTTGAGCCAACAAACGGAGGGGGACCCTGGATGACCGAGGCAGTCTCACTGAAGCCCGACCTGGGCCGGTTTGGCGTGTGGCTGCCTACCCGCTCGATCACGCCGGAGTTGGCCGCGGGGATCGAATCTCTCGGGTACGGCGCGGTCTGGATCGGCGGACCACCGGACGCGGAGCTGACGTGGGTGGAGCCGGCCCTGGCCGCGACCACCTCGTTGCAACTGGCCACCGGGATCGTCAATATCTGGTCCGCCCCGGCACCGGCTGTCGCCGAGTCTTTTAAGCGCATCGAAAGCGCCCACCCGGGAAGGTTTCTGCTGGGCATCGGGGTGGGTCATCGCGAGAGCACACAAGAGTACGCAAAGCCCTACGACGCGCTGGTCGGTTACCTCGACGAACTCGACGCCGCGCTGGTGCCGACCAGCCGCCGGGTGCTCGCGGCGCTCGGCCCGCGGGTGCTGCGGCTGGCGGCCCAGCGCAGCGCCGGCGCCCACCCGTATCTGACCACGCCGCAACACACGGCCAAGGCGCGTGAACTCATCGGGAAGACGGTGTTCCTGGCGCCAGAGCACAAGGCGGTGGTCACAACCGACGTCGAGGAGGCCCGCGCGGTGGGCCGCGAGACCCTCGATCGTTATCTGAGCCGGAGCAACTACGTGAACAGCTGGCTGCGGCTGGGGTTCACCGAAGACGATGTGCGCAAGCCAGGCAGCGACAAACTGATCGACGCGGTGGTGGCCTACGGCACCCCCGACGCCATTGCGAAACGCCTCAACGAGCACGTGGAGGCCGGTGCCGACCACGTCGCGATCCAGGTGCTCGGGGGCTGGAAGGAAGAGACACTGCTGCCCGCGTTGAGCGAACTGGCAGAGCCATTAGGGCTATCTCGCACCGTCTGACCAACCCGCTCAGTTAGGGTCTCACCCATGCGGCTGTTGGTCACCGGTGGCGCCGGCTTTATCGGAGCCAATTTCGTGCACAGCACCGTATGCGAGCATCCCGAAGATGCGGTGACGGTGCTCGACGCCCTGACCTATGCCGGAAGGCGTGAGTCGCTGGCCGAGGTCGCCGACGCCATCAGGCTGGTGGAGGGCGATGTCGCCGACGCCGAACTGGTTTCGCGGCTGGTCGCCGAGTCCGACGCGGTCGTGCATTTCGCCGCCGAAACCCACGTGGACAACTCGCTGGACGACCCGGAGCTGACGCTGCGCACCAACGTGATCGGGACGTTCGCCGTCCTGGAGGCGGCACGGCGACACGGCGTGCGGCTACACCACGTCTCCACCGACGAGGTCTACGGCGACCTGGAACTCGACGACCCTAATCGGTTCACCGAGTCGACGCCCTATAACCCGTCGAGTCCGTACTCGGCCACCAAAGCCGCCAGCGACGTACTGGTCCGGGCCTGGGTCCGTTCGTACGGCGTGCGCGCGACGATCTCTAACTGCTCGAATAACTACGGGCCGTATCAGCACGTCGAGAAGTTCATCCCGCGCCAGATCACCAATGTGCTCACCGGCCGGCGGCCCAAGTTGTACGGCAGGGGTACCAACGTCCGCGACTGGATCCACGTCGACGACCACAACAACGCGGTCCGGCGGATCCTGGAAAAAGGCCAGATCGGCCGGACCTACCTCATTGGCGCCGAGGGTGAGCGCGACAACCTGACCGTGCTGTGCACACTGCTGAAGATGATGGGTCGTGACCCCGACGATTTCGACCACGTCCCCGACCGCGTCGGCCACGACTTGCGGTACGCCATTGACCCGTCAGCGCTGTACGACGAATTGTGCTGGGCCCCAAAGCATACCGACTTCAGCGAGGGTCTGCAGGCCACCATCGACTGGTACCGCGACAACGAATGGTGGTGGCGTCCGTTGAAGGATGTAACCGAGACCCGCTACGAAGAACGCGGTAAGTGAGATGAAAGTTCGCGAGCTCGACATCCCCGGCGCCTGGGAAATCACCCCGACCATCCATGGCGACTCGCGCGGAATGTTCTTCGAATGGCTCACCGACCGCGGGTTCACGGGGTTCGCCGGTCACCGCTTGAACGTCCGCCAAGCCAACTGCTCGGTGTCGTCGGCCGGTGTGTTGCGTGGCCTGCACTTCGCCCAGCTGCCACCGAGCCAGGCCAAGTACGTGACCTGTGTGTCCGGCTCGGTGTTCGACGTCGCCATCGACATCCGTTTGGGCTCACCGACTTTCGGCCAGTGGGATTCGGTCCTGCTCGACGACCAGGACCGTCGCACGATCTACATCTCGGAAGGTCTGGCGCACGGCTTCCTTGCCCTGCAAGACAATTCGACGGTGATGTATTTGTGCTCGGCGGAATACAACCCGGAGCGCGAGCACACCATCTGCGCGACGGATCCGGCGCTGGCGATCGACTGGCCGCTGGTCAATGGCGCCGCCCCCAGTTTGTCCGACCGCGATGCCGTAGCCCCCAGCTTCGATGAAGTGCGCGCGTCCGGTCTTTTGCCCAGCTGGGAGGAAGCCCGGCAGTTCGTCGAAGGTATGCGCGGCAAGTAATCTCGCTGGGCGAAACCGGTGAAGCGTGAGTTGGTGATCGCCGTCGCCGCCGCTACGGTTGTCGCCGGCGCGGCCCGACGTCATCATCGGCGGCCAACCCCAAAACGTCAGTGGCCCGGTGGTGTGCTCGACCAACGACGGCAAGTTCTCTGGAGCCCGACGCATCGGCGGTCCACAACGCGGGGCTCGGCACCGTCGACGGTGTGGTCATGAGCTTCACCGAGGGTGTGCCCGGCGAGAGCGCCAGCGCCGCGTCGGCGTTTTTCAGCGGCCGCGACTTCCCGGTGGGACGATTTGGTGATGGACCAGGATGACCCCGAGAAGCGCATCGCCGAGCTGGAACGTCAGCTTGCCGAGAGTCGCGCCGCGTCGGATCAGCCGACCGCCGTGCCGATGGAACCAACGGAATCAGATGCGGCGTCGATGCTCCCGCCGTCCCAATGGAGCCATCCCCCGGCCCCGTCCTATCCTTACCCAGCCGCGCCACCGCCCGGGTGGGTGTCGGGTAAGCCCGCGTGGCGGGGCACTCGGGGCCGCTTCTTTATCGGCATCGCCGTCGTCCTCCTGGTGATGGTCGCCTACGGTTTGCTCGGCCAGCATTTTTCGAGCAACAGCGGCACCACGAGCACCATGGACACGGTCTCGCGGGGTGGAAATATGACCTTCACCGGATCGAACGAGACCAACGTCCTCACGTGCGATGGAGGTGACATCTCGGTGACCGGTGGGTCGAGCACTGTCGTCATCATCGGGCATTGCGCCACCGTCACCGTCGCCGGCCACAACAATCGCGTGCGGATCGACAGCGTCGGCACCATGCGCGTCGACGGGACCTCCAATAACGTAAAAATCGACAGCGCCGACACCATCAACGCCTCCGGCAGCGACAACACTGTCGCCTACTATTCAGGCACTCCGAACATCGCGGACACCGGCAGCTCCAACCACATCCACCAAGGCTTTGGAGGCTGACCGACGCGTCGCCCGTTGCCTTGAACGATTTTCTGCGGCCGCGGCTCGCGCGGTGGGACCATTTGCTGATGGACCGGGTTGATGCCGAAAAGCGCATCGCCGAACTGGAACGTCAGTTGGCCGAGGAGAAGCGCAAGGCGGACCTGAAACGTCAGTATGCCAACGCGGTCGGGCAGCCACCCCAGTCCTTCAATGCACCAGCCGGCGTTTGGCCGCAGCCCGCCAT
Organism: Mycobacterium sp.; assembly: GCF_052145595.1. Taxonomy (GTDB): domain Bacteria; phylum Actinomycetota; class Actinomycetes; order Mycobacteriales; family Mycobacteriaceae; genus Mycobacterium. The sequence goes on from NZ_JBKQOI010000081.1 coordinate 40,960, forward strand.
TCCGGGACAACCCGGCGTCGGGCGCCGCGCCGGGCGGGGCCGCCGACTGCGGCGACTCGCGAAGGGACTGGCCTCAATCGCCGTGGTGGTGCTCCTACTCTGGGGCGTCGGCGCGACCGCGTACGACGTCTACGCGTACCGGGTCGGCACTCCGACCACGGCGACGGTGGATCACTGCGTCCGCCATGGCCGGGGCACAAGCTGCACGGCGGTGTGGAGCGTTGGCGGAAACTCATCCACCGGCCCGATCGTGGGCAGCCATTACGACCATGCCGAGGGATCACCTGTGGACGTTCGTGTGCACGGCGGCACCGCCTATACGCCCGACGTGAAAGACGATGCTCTCTACTTGATCCCGGTTGTTGGGGTCCCGATCGCGGCCCTGGTGTTGATATGGGTTTGGCGGTGGCGCGGACCAACCGCGGGGTAGTTGGCAGAACGAACCGTCAGCCGGAGGGGCCGCCAGCGCCGGCGGGCTGCTCGGAGTACCCGGGAATAACGGGTCGCCCTAGCCGGCGGCGTCGATGGGGGCCAACATCGGTCGACGCCACCTGACCAACGGTGCGGCCCACAACAGCACCGTCAGCACTTCCGCGACCACGCTGATGACCGCGTGCGGCGATGGATCCCAACCCCGTTCCGAAAAGCCGAACAGCCCGACCGTCCTCGACAGGACGAACGCCCCCAGAGAGCCGCCCGCCATCGCGGCGCCTGCCCAGCTGAGCCACCCCGGACCGCCGACGACGATCAGCAGGGCCAACGCGAAACAGACGCTGGCCTGGAGCAGGAAGGAGGTACCTATGATCGGAATGTGCTGGTAGCCATGGATATAGAGGTAGGCATGAGTGGCGGCGCTGACGGCCAATGACGCGGCCACGCCGACCCGGAACAAGTAATCTGTCGATTTCATTGCAGTGAAGTCTCTTTCAGCGCCAGCGCGCTCTGTCCCTTGTTATAACTGACCTCGCGAATGCCCAGCGCGTCGCCGAGTTTGCCGGCCGGCAGCGTGACCGGCTTCGGGGCCGGGCCGTCCCCTGGATGCGGCAGCGGGTAGGCGGTCGTCGTGCCGCTGTAGAAAGTTACGTTGCCTTCCGTCTTGGAAAACAGTTGATGCACATGCCCGTTGAGGCAGGTAACCGACGAGAAGCGGCTCAGATGGCTCAGCGCCTGGGTGGCGTCGTCGGTGCCCCAGCCCCAGTCCGGGTACATCGCGAACAACGGGATGTGGCTGAACACGATGATGGGAGTATCGCTGGACAATCCCGCGACGTCCTTTTGGACGAAATCCAGCTGGTCGACCCCTAAATGCCCGAGCTTCTTCAGGTTCAACGTGTTGACCAACGCGATCACGTGGACTCCGGCGATGTCGAAGCTGTACCATCCGTCGCCGCGGGTTCCAGCACCGAAGACGCTGCGGTACTTCTGTCCCGCGTCGTCGACCGAATCGTGTTCGCCGGGCACCGTGAAGATGTGCGGAGCTTGCACCTTGCTCATCATCTGCTTTACCTGGTCGAATTGTTCGGCGCTGGACAGGTGGGTTAGGTCGCCGGTGTGGATGACGAAATCCGGTGTGTAACCGAGGTTGTTGATGTGGTCGATCGCGTGGCCGAAGGTGCTTGCGACGTCGGGGTTGGCCGCGCCGTTGAAGCCGATGTGACTGTCGCTGATTTGGGCGAATCGCAACGTGGGCCGGGCGTGAGCGTGCTCGGCTGCCGCTGTGCCGGCGACATGTGAGATGACCTCGCCGCCGACCACGGTAAAGCCGACCGCCGCTCCGAACCATGCCGTGTGCCGGATGAGCTGACGGCGACTCATCATGTTCGGGTCGCGGTTCATCCCGTCACCACCACCGTGCCGTGCATCATCGGGTGAATCGAGCAGACATAGTCGAACTTTCCCGCGGTTGTGAAGGTGTGCGAATACGTGGCTCCGGTCCCCATCCCGGGCGAGTGAAACGACCCGTCGGTGGCGGCGACCGTGTGCGGTTCTTCGTCGTGGTTGGTCCAAGTGACCGTGCTGCCCACCTTGACGGTCAACGTCGCGGGGGCGAACGCGAAGTTGTCGATGCTGACCGCGTCACCAGCCACTGCCGCCGGCGACCCGGTTGCCGACGACGTGCCCGCCGGTGCGCTGGGCATCGGCATCCCGCTCATGCCCGGCATTCCGGGGGTCGCGCCGCCACCCGAGCCGAAGGTCACCGACGGCTGTGCATCGGGCCGCGAGGCCGAGCATCCGGCCAGCAACAGCACGCCCACCGCCACCAAGACGACCAAATGTTTTCGAGACTTGGCGATATCCATGCCAAGAGATATGGCGCCGGGTTACACCGCTCAGGCCGGCTCGCCGGGCCGCGCCGGGGCGAACACCTCGATCACCCCGTTGGCCTCGCGAACCATCAACCTGGGCAATGGCTTCGGAGCGATCGGCAACTGGTGGGTGAGCACCTGTCCGGTGGGCGCGAACGACGTCGAGTGGCAGGGGCAGCGCAGCGCGTCATCGGACGCGTCGAACCACAACCGGCATCCTTGATGCGTGCACACCCCGGATACGGCCTGGGGTTTGCCGTCCACCCGTCGGACGAATCCGTTGACCGAGCCGAGATCGAAGGGGTGCATGACCCCGTCGGGCACGTCCGAGCTGGCCGCGACTCGCTGCCAGCTTCCGTCGCTGGGCGTGAGCTCCCCCGCCGCAACATCAGGGGCGGGGCCTTCGACGGGGCTCCCCAGCACGGCCCGATCGATGGAGACCGCGGCGACCGCGGCGGCCGCGGCGGCCGACGTGCCGACCATGACCTGGCGCCGCGTCGTGTTTTGCTTCGGCGCCACTTTCGGTGGTGTGCCGGACATCTGCCCCGCGAGACGACGGTGTAGGTCGGTGAGGAATTCCTGACCCGGGGCGTCGGCCACATCAGAGCCCTGTCGGGCCGCTCGTAGCTCGATCGCCGTCCGGATCTGCGCCGCCTCGAAGTCGTCGGGCGCGAACGGCTTGGGCCGGCGACCCCGCAGCAGATCGTCGACGTAGCGCCGCAACCCTCGCGCGTTCATGGCCGTCCTCCATCGTTGACCTGCGCCGCCAGTCGCAGAGCGCGGTGTTGGAGCACTTTGGCGTTGGCCACGCTGATCCCGAGTTCGGCGGCAGACTCCTTGATCGAATTGTTTTGCAAGAAACGCAGTTCCAGAATTTGGCGATAGCGGTCGGGCAGATTGTCGAGAACCTGCGCGACACGTTGCGGTGCGGTGCTTATCGCTTCCTCGCTATCGGGTGGTTGTTCGATGTCCTCGATCGAGGTTATCTCTCGGCCCATGGTCTCGCGCCAATGCGCGGCCAGCACCGTTCGGGCCGTGGCCCGAAGGTATGCGCGGACTTCGCCGACGCTGGCGGTCAGGCGCAGCGGCCGCAGCGCGGCAAGGAATACTTCGGCGGTGAGGTCCTCGGCGTCGGCCCGATTGCCGACCCGGGCGAACAGCGTGCGGTATACCCAGGCCACGTTGTCCTGGTACACCGCTTCCCAGTCGGTGTAGCCGTCGTCGGGGACCGCGCGCAGTGGTCGCGGGCCGACGGGATCGTTTTGTGCCGCCACGTCCCTCCTTCACCGATCAATATCAGCCCGGGTTACAAGTCAGGGCGCGGCAAGCGCGGCTTGGTCGGCCATAGGGTCCACCATCAACTGCTCCAGTTTCGCAGCGGTGGCCGATAACGCCGATTTGGTCATTCTCAGTATCCGGTCCCGCACCCGGGGCTTCGCCGACGCCGGCGCCGGCGAATTGCCCATCAGATGTCCGAGAAAGTCCAGGCGCGCCGCGGAGAGCCAGGCGGTCAAGTCCGGGTCATCGAGCCAGCGCAACTGATTGCCGAAGTCGGCCAGCGTGATGCGTAACCAGTCCAGGTCGGTGTCGGGGTGCGGCAACGGCACGCAAAGCTGGTTTTTCACGGTGTCATCGGGGTAAGCCGCTTCGACGTGGGCGGCCAGCGCCGCGCTGAATACTTGTTGGCACCCGCGCACACTTTGTAGCGTGATGCGCCCGGTATCGAAAATCGGTGTGGCAGAACGCTTCTCGGCGCCGTCCGCGGTGCAGTCGATGTACAGGGCGCCACCGTCCATGGCTACGGCGCCACCGTCGAGGACCATCTTGTCGGCGTCGATACGCAGCAGGTGGCCCCTGCGCACCACGTCGGTGATGCGGCGCAGCTGCTCCAGTTCGGTCTGGGTGACGGTCGCGCAGCGATACATGGTGGGCCGGACGGCCGGATCAATCCGCAACAGGGCACCGGCATCCTCCAGACGACAAAACAGATCCTCGACCGACGCCGCGTCCCTGATGGCCCGCAGTCGCGCGGTGAAGCTGGCCTTGATCCGGTCGGCGAACAACGAGCCGGGCTGGATCGTCGCGCGATCCAGCAACCAGGAATCGCGAGGCATGATCCAGGTCAGCCGGTCCGGCGCGATGCCCTGGCTCAGCAGCCAAAGACAGGTGTCAATGCCCGTCTTGCCGGCCCCGACGATGACATAGCGCTCGTGGGCGGCAAGCCTCGGCAGGTCGTTCGGCGGGACGCACCGGACGCCTGTCGCAACCCGGTAGGGCGGCGGGCGCATCGAGGGGACCATGACGCGCATATAGGTGGCGTCGACGACGCGGCGCGCCACGTCGACGGCGTATTCGGTCCCGGCCAGCGTCCTGAAGCGGCCCGCACCGAGGTATTCGGTCATCGGGAAGTAGGAGACCCGCCCGGTCGGTAGCAACTGCCGGCCCATGACGTGGTCGTAGTAGGCGCAGACTTCACCGGCGGTCGCCAATTCGTAGAGCCCCTTGTTCCAGCCGACTTGGTCGATGGCGTCGCTGCCGAGGTGCAGCGAGTTGACGCCGTAGAACGCCGAGGGCTGGTGCAGCCGCACGAACGGGTAGGCCGTAGTCCAGTGCCCGCCCGGCTGGTGGTTGCGGTCCACCACCACCACGCTTGCCTGAGTCTCAGAAACCAGCGTGTCGATGAACGCCATGCCCATGGCGCCCGCGCCGACGACGAGGTAGTCGGCCTCGATGGTGTGCATACGGCTGTCCAGGCTAACCCACCTTGCCAACGTCTGGGTCGATTTACTAGGATATGCAAGTATTCGCTTGCGCGCCGTAACCGACACTCGAGGACACCCATGACCACACAGATCCCGCACTTCATCGATGGGAAGCGCACCGCCGGCCAGTCCACCCGCACTGCCGACGTGTTCAACCCGAGCACCGGGCAGGTGCAGGCGAAGGTACAGATGGCCGGCAAGGCGGACGTTGACGCGGCGGTGGCATCGGCCGTCGAGGCCCAGAAGGGCTGGGCCGCGTGGAATCCGCAGCGCCGCGCCCGGGTGATGATGCGGTTCATCGAGCTGGTCAACGACCATAACGCCGAGCTTGCTGAGCTGCTGTCTCTCGAGCACGGCAAGACGGTGGCCGACGCACAGGGCGACATCCAGCGCGGCATCGAGGTGATCGAGTTCTGCATGGGGATTCCGCATCTGCTCAAGGGCGAGTACAGCGAGGGTGCCGGGCCGGGCATCGACGTCTACTCGCTGCGCCAGCCCCTGGGCGTGGTCGCGGGCATTACCCCGTTCAACTTCCCGGCGATGATACCGCTGTGGAAAGCCGGGCCCGCCCTTGCCTGTGGAAATGCGTTCGTGCTCAAGCCAAGTGAGCGTGACCCGTCGGTCCCGGTGCGACTGGCCGAGCTGTTCATCGAGGCCGGCCTGCCGCCGGGCGTGTTCCAGGTCGTACACGGCGACAAGGAAGCCGTCGACGCGATCCTGCACCACCCCGACATCAAGGCCGTCGGTTTCGTCGGCAGCTCCGACATCGCCCACTACATCTACTCCACGGCCGCGGCCACCGACAAGCGGTCACAATGCTTCGGCGGCGCCAAGAACCACATGATCGTGATGCCCGACGCCGACCTCGACCAGGCCGTCGACGCGCTGATCGGCGCCGGGTACGGCAGCGCCGGTGAACGTTGCATGGCGATCAGCGTCGCGGTGCCCGTCGGCGAACAAACCGCGGAACGGTTGCGCGCCAGGCTCGTCGAGCGGATCAACAACCTGCGGGTGGGCCACAGCCTGGACCCCAAGGCCGACTACGGTCCGCTGGTCACCGAGGCCGCCCTGGCACGGGTACGCGACTACATCGGCCAGGGCGTCGAAGCGGGCGCCGAACTGGTCATCGACGGTCGCGAGCGGGCCAGCGACGACCTCACGTTCGGGGACGCCAACCTGGAGGGCGGCTTTTTCATCGGGCCGACCCTGTTCGACCACGTCACCCCCGACATGTCGATCTACACCGACGAGATCTTCGGGCCCGTGCTGTGCATGGTGCGTGCCCACGACTACGAAGAGGCGTTGCGGCTGCCGTCGGAGCACGAGTACGGCAACGGCGTGGCGGTGTTCACCCGCGACGGCGACACCGCGCGTGATTTCGTGTCCCGGGTGCAGGTGGGGATGGTCGGTGTCAACGTGCCGATCCCGGTCCCGGTGGCCTACCACACGTTCGGCGGTTGGAAGCGCTCCGGCTTCGGCGATCTCAACCAGCACGGCCCGACATCGATCCAGTTCTACACCAAGGTCAAGACCGTCACGTCGCGGTGGCCGTCCGGCATCAAGGACGGCGCCGAATTCGTCATTCCGACAATGAATTAGCGCCGGACGCCTCATGGACTTATTCGCCCTGAACGACGACGAACGGGTCATCACCGAGACGGCCGCCGCGTTCGCCGCCAAACGCCTTGCACCGCACGCCCTCGAGTGGGATTCCACCAAGCATTTTCCGACCGACGTGCTGCGCGAGTCCGCCGAACTCGGCATGGCGGCGATCTACTGCCGCGACGACGTCGGCGGCAGCGGGCTGCGTCGGCTCGACGGAGTCCGCATTTTCGAACAGTTGGCGATCGCCGACCCGGTCACCGCCGCGTTCCTGTCCATCCACAACATGTGCGCGTGGATGATCGACTCGTTCGGCACCGCCGAACAGCGCAAGGTCTGGGTTCCGCGGCTGGCCTCGATGGATGTCATCGCCAGCTACTGCCTGACCGAGCCGGGCGCCGGCTCCGACGCCAGCGCGCTGAGCACCCGCGCCGTCAAGCAGGGTGGCGACTACGTGCTCGACGGCGTCAAACAGTTCATCTCCGGCGCGGGGGCCTCGGACGTCTACGTGGTGATGGCCCGCACGGGCGGTCCCGAAAAAACCGGACCGCGCGGCATATCGGCCTTCGTCATCGAAAAAGGCACTCCCGGAATAAGTTTCGGTGCGCTCGAAGAGAAGATGGGCTGGCACGCGCAACCCACCGCGCAGGTGATCCTGGATGGGGTGCGGGTGCCCGCCGACGCGATGCTGGGTGGCGCGGACGGCGAGGGTGCCGGCTTCGGCATCGCGATGAACGGTCTCAACGGCGGCCGGCTGAACATCGCGGCGTGCTCGCTCGGCGGCGCCCAGGCCGCGTTCGACAAAGCGGGAGCCTATGTGCGGGAACGGCAGGCGTTCGGCTCCGCACTGCTCGACGAGCCGACCGTCCGGTTCACCCTGGCCGACATGGCCACCGGGCTGCAGACGTCGCGATTGATGTTGTGGCGGGCCGCAAGTGCGTTGGACGCCAACGACCCCGACAAGGTCGAGCTGTGCGCGATGGCCAAACGCTATGTCACCGACACGTGCTTCGAGGTCGCCGACAAGGCCTTGCAGCTGCACGGCGGCTACGGCTACCTGCGCGAGTATGGTCTCGAGAAGATCGTCCGCGACTTGCGGGTGCATCGAATCCTGGAAGGGACCAACGAAATCATGCGGGTGGTCATCGGCCGGGCCGAGGCCGCGCGGTTCCGCAGCACCGCTTAGGAAAAGGGCCCCATGACCGAGCCTCTCAAGATCGCGTTCCTTGGACTGGGCAACATGGGCGGGCCCATGTCGGCGAATCTGGTTGCCGCCGGCCATGCCGTGCGCGGGTTCGACCCGGTCCCCGCCGCGGCGAGCGCCGCGGCCGCCAACGGGGTCACGACATTCGACAGCGCGGCCGACGCCGTGGCGGAGGCCGACGCGGTCATCACCATGCTGCCCAACGGCGAGTTGGTCAAACGCTGCTACGCCGAGATTCTGCCCGCCGCGCGATCCGGCGCGCTGTTCATCGACAGCTCCACGATCTCGGTCAACGACGCCCGCGAGGTGCACTCGCTGGCGGAGTCGCACGAGGTTTCGCAGCTGGACGCGCCGGTCTCCGGCGGGGTGAAGGGTGCCGTTGCGGGGACGCTGGCGTTCATGGTTGGCGGCGACGAGGCCGCGCTGCAGCGAGCGCGTCCGGTGCTGGAACCCATGGCGGGCAAGGTCATTCACTGCGGCGCGGCCGGGGCCGGGCAGGCCGCCAAGGTGTGCAACAACATGGTGCTGGCGGTGCAGCAGATCGTGATCGGGGAGGCGTTCGTGCTGGCCGAGAAGCTCGGGCTGTCGGCCCAATCACTGTTCGACGTCATCACCGGTGCGACCGGCAATTGCTGGGCGGTGCACACCAATTGCCCGGTGCCGGGCCCGGTCCCGACATCGCCGGCCAACAACGACTTCAAGCCGGGCTTTGCGACCGCGCTGATGAACAAGGACCTGGGCCTGGCGATGGATGCGGTGGCCTCGACCGGTTCGGCGGCGCCGCTGGGCACCCACGCCGCCGCGATCTACGCCAAGTTCGCCGCCGACCACGGCGCCTTGGACTTCAGCGCGGTAATCGAGGTGCTGCGCGGCAACTGAGCCCGATGGTGGCGACCCGCCGCGCCTGGCTACGCCGCGCTTGCGATCGCCACGGGTCAGAAGTCGCCCGCGTTGCGCCGCAACGTTTCGATCGATGACACCAGCGCTTGCGATTCGCCGGCGTCTATTCCAATGTCGGCGAACACCTGCTCGTTGAGCGTGACAGTGGCGTCCTCGACCGTGGAGCGGCCGAGATCGGTGATCTGCACCAGCGTCGTCCGCCCGTCGGTGGGGTGCGGCACCCGCTGCACCAGCCCATCGGCCTCTAGCCGGCGGATTGCGTGGGTCACGCTGGTGACGTGAACCTGCAGCCGATCGGACGCCTTGGTGATCGGCAACGCTCCTGTCCGGGTGAACGCCAGCAGCCGCAGCAACTCGTAGCGGGAGAAACTCAAGTCGTAGGGGCGCAGCGCAGCCTCGACGCGGGCCAGCAGGATTTGATGCGCACGCATCACCGAGGTGACCGCGACCATGCCCTGCGACACGTCGCCCCACCCGGCGCGCTCCCAGTTGGCCCGTGCTGCGGCGATTGGGTCGCGTTTTTGAGAGGCAGCCACGCCCTTTCTTACCGCACTTGCGGCCTGAGCGTGGCCTTTCCCATTGCCGACAGCACCGCCAGCGTCGACGCACGGTTGCCCACAGTAATCCGCGCGGCCCCGTCGGCGTAGCAGCGGACATGGAGTCCGCTGTCGGCGAATACCTCATGCCACGGCCGACCCCTCGACGGCAGGTACATGAAGTTCGCATGGGCGTCGGTGGCGTAGATACCCAATGCGCTCAGGCGCATCCGGAGGTAGCGACGCTCGGCATTGATCGCCTGGATCCGTTGCAGCAGTTGGTCTTCGGCGTTGTAGGAGGCCGTGACCGCAAGCAAACTGGTGATCGCGATCCCGAACGGCAGCTGCTGGGACCACAGCGCGTGGGACAGCTCCGGCGATGCCAGGCCGTAACCGATCCGCAGCCCGGCCAGCCCGTAGGCTTTGGAGAAGGTGCGCACCACCACCACGTTGGGAAAACGCGCAACCAACGCCGAAACATCGATCCGGTGCTCGGGCGCGGCGAATTCGATATAGGCCTCGTCGAGCAACACGATGGTGTCGCGCGGCACCCGGCGCAGGAACCGCAGGAGCTCGGCTGTGGGCTCCAGCGTGCCGGTCGGATTGTGCGGCCGGCACACCACCACCACGCGGGCATCCGCGGCGGCGTCGGCCAGCCCGTCGAGGTCGTTGTGGCCGTGCTGGTCGAGGGGGACGGCCAGCGAGTTCAGCCGCGCCATCCGCGCGAGGATCGGATAACCGTCGAAGGTCGGCGCCGCCATGGCTATCGCGTCACCCGGACTGGTCAGTGCCTGCAGAGCTTGCAGCGCCACACCTGTGGCGCCCGCACCCAGCACCACCTGGTCGGCAGGCAGCCCGATATGGTCGGCGATCAGGCCGCGCAGCCGTTCCGGCAGAAACTCCGGATAGCGGTTGGCCGCATAGATGGAGCGGATCACCGCCGACCGCACCGCCGGCAGCGGCGGGAACGGATTCTCGTTGAGCGACAAGGCAAGCTGATCGGTCGCGTTGGGAAACGCGTCATCGATCTCGCCGGCGAAAAGGCTCGGGACGGATTGCATCAGCCTCGCCCGCCCCAGCGCACCGCCGCCGCACCGGCGAAGTCGCCGGCGTGGGCAAAGGCAGCCATCATGACCACATCGCCGGGCTTGACCTGGCCGTCGGATATAGCGCGGTCGAAGTTGATCGGGATCCCGGCACCGAACAAGTTGCCGCACTCGTCAAAGCTGTCCCGATGCCGTTCGGGGGGCAATTCGAGCGCTTCCCGCCAATTGCGCAGAAACGCCCGGTTGGGCTGGTTGGTCACCAGCAGATCGATCTCTTTGGCGGGCAGGCCGATTCGGTCACAGACCGCCAGCGCCACTTCCGGGACCTGCCGGTTGCCGCGGGCCAGCACCTTGGTGATCTTGCTTTCGGTGAATCCGATGCAAAGCTCACCGCTCCCCGCTGCCCACCATTTGCGCGGCGGGTCCGGGGTCAGCGTCATCTCACCGTGGTATTCGCCGTAGGTGCGGCACTCGATATCGAGAATGGGTGACTTGTCGGACAGCATGACCAGCCCTACTGCGGCGCCGTCGCCGGGCACCGCCGCCTGCGCCTTGCGGCGAACTCCTGGCTGATCGAAGACCTGGCCGGCAGCATTTTGCGCGACGGCGATCAGCGCGGTGTGTCCCGAGCCCGACATCAACAGCTGACGAGCCACGTTGAGCGCCAACACGAAAGCGGCGCACCCGCCGTTGTGCAGGTCGAGCACCCAGGACGGCCGCATGCCCAGCCGGTGCGCGATGCCCCCGCCCGCGCCATAGAATGGCAGGTCGGGTGCCTGGGTGTGGGTGATCAGCACGTCCGCGCCTTCGATGACGTCGCAGCCGTGCCGTTCGATCAATCCCCGCGTGGCACGCTCCACCATGTCGATGGCGCTCTCGTCCGGCGCGACGTGATGGCGGAACTTGGGCGCGCGGAACATGACGCTGTCACGCAGGTCGTCGGACTCGGCGAATTGCGCGTAGTAGTCCGCCGGGATCGGCTCGCCGGGCAGATAGGTGGAAACGTCGGTCAGACTGACGGTGGGTTGGCTCATGGCGTTCTCACCGCATCCATAAAGGGGTCACCGGCAGCCCATTGCGGTGGCGGTACTCGGCGATTGCCTTGAGATTCTTCAACTCCAGCAGATGCCCGGCGCCGAACATGTCCCAGAAATCACCGACCCACACCGGTCGCTGCGACGGCGCGGTCTCCGGATACGGGTTGTGGTCGTAGAACGGGTGATGGCAATTCGTCCACAGCACAACCGAACCGGGCTTGTCGAGGACCACCTGGGCGTCGACGACGCGCATCAGATAAATCATCCACAGATGCTTGCCCTGATCCCACGCGCAGTGGTAGTCGACGGTCCGGGCCTGCTCGTTGGCGATGGTCCGGGTGTAGATCTTGGTCTCCGAACCGAGCCGGTCGTAGGCCAGCCACAAGCCCGGTTCGTCGGTGGGGGTGAAACCGCGCAGGCTGTACGTCCACTCCTCGAGGCTGCGGGTGTCGGCCACATACTCGTACAACTCGTCGGGCGGACAGTCGATGTAATCGTTGACGGTGCAGTATTCGCCGAAGACCTGATCGTGCGGGTACACCGATCGCATCATGTCCATGATGATCGGGGTGGCCTTTTCCCGCGGGCTGGTTTCGATCCGGATCACCCCATCGATGGGAGTGCGAATATCGTCAAGCGCTGGCAGAGACATCGGCGCGGTTCTCCTTTGCAGTCGGAATCAAAAATGGTGCGAACGGGGGGATTTCGTCGGCGGCGCATTCGAGACTGACCACGGCGGGGCCGTCGATGGCCAGCGCCGCGCGCATGGCGGCCGCGAAGCCGTCCAGGTCGGCGACGTCGACGGACGTGAGCCCAGGGAACATGGCCGCCAGGCCGGCACCCAGCCGGCTGGAACGAAATCGGTTGTAGCTGTACAGGTCGTCGTAGAACAGCTGCTCGCGAGTCACACACATGGCGTGGGCATTGTTGTTGAACAACACGAACGTCACCGGAAGCCGGTAATGCACGGCGGTATGCACCTCCATGCCGTGCATGAAAAACGCTCCGTCCCCGGCAATCACCACGGTGCGACCGCGGGGCCGTCCGCTGTTGGCGCGGCCGAACGCCATCCCGATGCCGGCGCCGAAGCTATAGCCCATGCCGCCCATGCCCAGCGCGACAGCAAATCTGCCGTCCCGCCGTGCCGGCAGGTAGTGGATCGCCGCGGCACCGGTGTTGCCGGCGTCGACCACGATGTCCGCCCCGTCGGGCAAGGAACCGTCGAGAACCGCCATGGCGTCGCGGTAGCGCACACCTGGGCCCGCGCAAGGCGGGGGCGTCAGTTCGGTGCGCTGCACCACATCCGGCACCCGCACGCCCGTGGGCCGCCCCGGTCCGGACAGTGCCTGGGTCAGCATGCGCAGCGAGCCACGCAGGTTGTCGGTGTGCACGTGGGTGCACGGAACATACGGCGGCGCCGACCCTATTGAGACGGTACGAGCCGCTGCCAGCCCGTCGTCGAGCCCGGTACGCGCGGTGACCGACAGTCGAGTGCCGACCACCAGGCACACCGAGCTGTCGGCCACCGCTTCGGCCACACCCGGGTGACCCATGACACCGGTCACCCCGAGCGCAGACGACGACCCGGACCCCGGTGTCCCGGCAGCGTCCTTGGCGTCGGGCACGGTCGCCACCCGCGCCCGCAACACGGCACGCAGCGCTTCGAGCTCGGCCCGGGCGTCGTCGCGGGCCACCTGCTCGCCGACGATGATGGTGACCGGGCCGTTCGCGTTGCGCAGTATTCCGACGATCCGCTGGGGGTCGCCGATGGGGCGCAGATCTCCGGTGGCAAACCCGATTCGGGAGCCATTGCGCTGGCAGGCCAGGTATCCCTGCTGAATATCCTTGGGCAGCAACAACACTGCGGGGCCGCCGGTGTGCGCCGCGGCGATGGCCTCCGACAGCGCGGGCGCGACTTCGGCCGGCGTGAGCACCCGCTCGCAGAACAACGACACCGCGGAAAACACGGCCTGTGCGTTCAGCGATCGGTTGTCGCCGCTGGTGTCCTGGAAGCTTCCCCGACCGTCCATGGTTGTGGCGGTTTGACCGACCAAGGCCAACACCGGAACCCGGCTGGTCAGCGACTCCCCCAGGGCCGCTACGAGATTCAGCGCGCCGCCACCTGAGGTCGCGGCCACCACCCCCAGCCCGGCCCCGCTGCGGCTGTACCCGTCGGCCATGGTGGCAGCCGAGAACTCGTGCTTCGCCAGTATCGCCTTGATGTCGGACCGGAAATGCGCGGCGTCGTACAGGTCCTCGATGTTCGCGCCGTCCACACCGAAGATGTGGTCGACGCCGAGGGACGCGAGGCGTTCGACTATGTGGTCGACCACCCGCTGCTTCCTGGGCATGTCTGTAACACGACGGCCGGGTGACTTCAGTTCACCGGGTTTTACAGCGATCGCTGCAGCAGGACCTGGCCGCTGTCGGCGGAAACCACTTGCACGGCGGCAATCTGGTCGATCGGCGTCGAGATGCTGCCCGCCGGCGTCGCGGTGTGGCCGGGTTCGGCCACCCAGGTCGCCAGCCGGGTTTCGCTGCCGTCGCGACCCACAACGACCATCGCCAGGGTGTCATGGTGGGCATTCAGCGGAGCCAGGCAGACGCATCGCAGGTTGATGGACGTCCCCCAGTGCTGGCCGGACAGCTGCACCGTCGAGGTCAGCAGGTTGGTACCGATCTGTGCCATCGGCTGCGAGGACGCGGTCATCTGCTGGGCGGGCGTCGAGGTAAACCCCTGAATACCAACGAACACGCCGATCCCCAGCACCGCGGCCGCGGCGGCCGAGGCCACCCAGGTCGCCACCCGCGTGCGGCGCCGCCGCCAACGGACCGTTGCCAACAACGACGGCAACAATTGCGGCGACATCTCGGGTGTCGCCGACAAAGGCTGGGCGGCGCGGCCGGACTCGTCGATCGCGGCCACTTCTTCACGGCCAAGCTGCGAAAGCAGGGCCGGCACACCACTCAGATCGGCGACAGCCTCCCGGCATGCCGGGCAGCTGGCCAGGTGCGCCTCGAACTCGCGGCGGTCGGCCGCGGATAGCGACCCCAACACGTATGCGGCATCCCACATGACATAGGGGTCACCGGGCGGGCCGATACCCCGCAGCGGCGTCGTCATTTCATTCATCTCCTGTCACCCCTCAAGTATTCGGAGCCACTCATCGGGTAACTCCAAGTTCCTGCAGAGTGAGCCGCAATGCCCGCACGGCATAGTGTAATCGCGACTTCACTGTCCCTTCGGCGATCTCGAGGTCTGTAGCAATCTGCGCGGTGGTCCAACCGCGGTAGTACGAGCGTTCGATCACGGCCCGGTGCTCGGCGGACAATTGGGCCATCGCGTCGGCTATCAGCAGCCGGTCCAGTGCCGCGTTCACCTCGTCCGGTGTGGACTGCTCGGGCGCGCCCGATTCGTCCAGGGAACCAACGACATTGCGGAACCTCGCGCTGCGCCGGTCGTCGATGATCATGTTGCGGGCGACGGTGAACAACCACGCCCGCGCCGACCGCTCTGTGTCGCCGACCACTTCCGGATGCTGCCAGGCTCGCAACAGCGTCTCCTGGACGACGTCCTCGGCCTGGCTCGCGTCCCCAGTCAACCGGAGCGCGTAGCGCCACAAAACCGCGGCGTGCTCGTCGTAGAGCGCCTTCATCAGAGCGGCTTCGGTAGCCGCGGTGCTGGCCACACGAGCCACTTGATCACCTCCCGCGTATTGACACGAGTCGAGTAGGTGCTTGGTTCAAGCGAGGGTGAGGATGCGCGGTCCGGCGTCGGTTACCGCGACGGTGTGCTCCCAATGCGCCGCGCGTGTCCCGTCGGCGGTGGTGACCGTCCATGCGTCGTCGAGGACCATCGTTTTGCTGGTCCCCAGGGTCAGCATCGGTTCGATGGCCAGCACCGAGCCCGGGGCCAGCAGCGGGCCTCGCCCGGGAGAGCCCTCGTTGGGCAGGAACGGGTCCATGTGCATGTGCCGGCCGATTCCGTGGCCCCCGTAGCCCTCCACGATCCCGAACGACCGTCCGTGGCGGGCCTCGGCCGCACGCGTACCCATTTCGATGGCATGCGCGACGTCGGTCAACCGGTTCCCGACGACCATCGCGGCGATTCCGGCTTCCAGCGACTCCCTGGTCGCATCGCACAGCGCATTGTCAGCCGCGTCCAGCGTCCCGACCCCGAAGGTGATCGCAGCATCACCGTGCCAGCCGTCCAGCACCGCGCCGCAGTCGATGGACACCAGGTCACCCGGTGCAAGTATCTCCGCGGCGGACGGGATGCCATGCACCACCCGGTCGTTGACCGATGCGCAGATCGACGCCGGGTAGCCGTGATAGCCCAGGAACGACGGTATCGCGCCGGCTTCGCGGATCACCGACTCGGCGATTTGATCGAGGCTCAGCGTCGACGTCCCGGAGACCGCGGCCGTACGGACCGCGTGCAGCGCGGCGGCGACCACAGCGCCGGCCGCGGCCATCGCGTCGAGTTCACCGGGACTGCGCTGCGGCACGACCCTGCGACTGCGCAGCCGCGCCAGCGCGCTCATGGTTACTTGCCCAGCGCTTGCAGCGCGCGGGCGAACACTTCATCCACCGTGCCGACGGCATCGACGGTCTTCAACTCGTCGCGGTAGTAGTCAAGCAGCGGCGCGGTCTCGTCGCGGTAGACCTTCATCCGGTTAAGGATGACCTCGTCGGTGTCGTCGGCGCGGCCACGGGCTTTGAGCCGTTCCAACAACTCCTCCTGCGACACGCGGAATTCCACCACCGCGTCGATGTCGCAGCCGCGGCGTTCGAGCATTTCGTGCAGCGCTTTGGCCTGCTCGACCGAGCGCGGATACCCGTCCAGGATGAAACCGTTGGCCGCATCCGGATCGTCGAGACGGTTGTCGACGAGCTGGTTGGTCAGGTCGGAGGGCACCAGGTCGCCGGCGTCCAGGTAACGCTTGGCCTCCAGGCCGAGTTTGGTCCCGTTGCCGATGTTGCTCCGGAATAGCTCGCCGGTGGAGATTTGCGGGATCCCGAGCTTCTCGGCGAGCTTCTCGGCCTGCGTCCCCTTGCCCGCCCCGGGCGCTCCCAGCAAAACGACTCTCACTTGAGGAACCCTTCGTAGTTGCGCTGCATGAGTTGGCTCTCGATTTGTTTGACCGTATCCAAACCGACGCCAATCATGATCAAAACCGCAGTACCGCCGAACGGCAAATTCTGGACGCCTCCGCCGTTGCCGATTTGAAGGAACAGATTGGGCAGCACCGCGATCACGCCCAGGTAGATCGAGCCCGGCAAGGTAATCCGGTTGAGCACATAACGCAGATAGTCGGCGGTCGGCTTACCCGGCCGAATGCCCGGAATGAAGCCGCCGAACTTCTTCATCTCGTCGGCACGCTCGTCGGGATTGAAGGTGACCGACACGTAGAAGTACGTGAAGAAAATGATCAGCCCGAAGTAGATGCCGATATACACCGGGTCGCTCGGGTCCGACAGGTACGTGCCGACGAATTTGTCCCACCACGTGTTTCGCACGCCGCCGCTGCCGCTGCGGATCAGCTGGGTGATCAGGTGCGGAATGTAGATCAGTGACGACGCGAAGATGACCGGGATAACACCGGCCTGGTTGACCTTGAGCGGGAGGTATGTCGAGGTTCCGCCGTACATACGCCGGCCCACCATGCGCTTGGCGTATTGCACGGGGATCCGGCGCTGGCCCTGCTCGACGAACACCACGCCGACGATGATGGCCAGCGCGGCGGCGCAGACGGCGGCGAAGATGACCCCGCCACGGCTGTCCAGGATGGTCTTGCCTTCAGCCGGAATGCGCGCGGCGATGCCGACGAAGATCAGCAGGGACATGCCGTTGCCGATGCCGCGCTCGGTGATCAGCTCGCCCATCCACATCACCAGCGCCGCGCCGCTCGTCATCACCAGCACGATGACGACCAGGGTCAAGATGCTCTGGTCGGCGATGATGTCCAGCGAGCAGCCCTGTAGCAGTCCGCCGTTGGCCGCCAGCGCCACGATGCTGGTGGCCTGCAGGATGGCCAGCGCGATGGCCAGGTAGCGGGTGTACTGGGTCATTTTCGCTTGGCCTGCTTGACCCTCTTTGCGCAACTCCTCGAACCGCGGAATGACCACGGTGAGCAGCTGCACGATGATGCTGGCAGTGATGTAGGGCATCACCCCCACGGCAAAGACCGTGAGCTTGAGCAGCGCACCGCCGGAGAACAGGTTGATCAGCGAGTAGATCTGTCCTGCCTCGCCGCCGCTGGCCTCCTTGATGCACTGCTGGACGTTGGGGTAGTTCACGCCGGGGGACGGCAGGGCGGCGCCGAGCCGATAGAGCAGGACGATGCCAAGCGTGAAGAGGATCTTCCGTCTCAGGTCGACTGTCCGCATCGACGAGATGAAAGCCGAAAGCACTATTCCTCCTGCGCAGCCGGGGTCACCCTGCATCACGCGCCCAACACCCGCAGGCCAGGACGTACGGCGTCGCGCGTCAAATCGTGTACGAGACTAACAGCTGATCCGGGCAAGTCCGGTAAAGGGCTACCGTCCAACCGCCCTGAAAGGCCCGAAAAAGTCACAGGAAGCCATCAGCCGCGAGGCGTAGAGTTCTGCTAGGTCATTGCATTCGCTAAGTATCGAAAGCTGCCCCGCCGAAGTAGGAGCACCATGACACGCACCGATCAGGACAGCTGGGACCTGGCCTCCAGCGTCGGCGCCACGGCCACGATGGTCGCCGCGGCCCGCGCGCTGGCCAGCGGTGGGGCCAACCCGATCATCAACGATCCGTTCGCTGCGCAGTTGGTGCGCGCGGTCGGCCTGGATTTCTTCCGCCGCCTGGTCGACGGTGACTTACCAATATCAAGGGTCCCGTCCGACGCCTACGACGGCAGCGAGAAGGACATGGCGCTGGAGACCGACTCGATCGCGGTGCGCACCCGCTTCTTCGACGATTTCTTCCTCAACGCGGCGCGCGACGGTGTTCGCCAATCGGTGATTCTGGCCGCCGGCCTCGACGTGCGGGCCTACCGGCTGGCCTGGCCGCCCGGCAGTGCGGTCTACGAAGTCGATCAGCCCAGGGTCGTTGAGTTCAAGAGCGCCGCCATGTCCACCCTGGGCGTCACCCCGACCGCGGAACGGCGGACCGTCAGCATCGATCTGCGTGAAGACTGGCCTGCCGCACTGCGCCGCAGCGGATTCGACACCACGCAACCAACCTCGTGGAGCGCCGAGGGTCTGCTGATGTACCTGCCGCCCGACGCCCAGGACCGGCTCTTCGACAACATCACCGAGCTCAGCGCTCCCGGCAGCAAGCTGGCCACCGAATACCATCCCGAGTCCGGCCCGACGATGTCGCAACGCGCGCAGGAGTTCAATGACAGGTGGGCCAAATTCGGGTGTGACATCGATCTGTCGGGGCTTTTCTTTGACGGCGAGCGCAGCAATGTCGATGACTACCTGACCGGTCGAGGCTGGGATGTCACCGCCCGCAAGCGGAGGGATCTGTTCGGTGATTACGGCCTCGAATTCCGCGACGACGACGAGCTGGCTCAGTTCCGCAACATCGTCGCGCTCACCGCAACGCTGCGCTAGGAGTTTCCAATGGGGCTTGAAATGGGGAACGCCGACACCGGCGATACCCGGCGATTTGAGGGCGACAGTTGGGATCTGGCGTCCAGCGTGGGGGCTACCGCCACGGCGGTGGCGGCCCGCCGCGCGCTGGCGTCCAAGGGCCCGAACCCACTCATCGACGATCCCTTCGCCGCGCCGCTGGTGAACGCTGTCGGCGTCGACGCCTTCATCCGGATGATGAACGGTGACATCGACGCCGCCGATGACGACCCGGCGTTCACTCCGCAGCGACTCAGCGAGGGCATGGCCGTCCGCACCCGGTTCTTCGACTCCTTCTTCCTCGACGCGACCGGAGCAGGCATAAGCCAGGCGGTCATCCTGGCCTCCGGACTGGACACCCGGGCGTACCGGCTGCCGTGGCCGGCCGGGACCGTAGTCTACGAGGTCGACCAGCCCAAGGTGATCGAGTTCAAGACCCGCACGCTGGCGGACCTGGGCGCAACCCCGACCGCCGACCGCCGTGCGGTGGGGATCGACCTGCGCGACGACTGGCCGGCCGCGTTGTGTGACAACGGATTTGACACCACCGCGCCGACGGCCTGGAGCGCCGAGGGCCTGCTGGCGTATCTGCCGCCGGACGCACAGGACCGCCTCTTCGACAACATCACCGCGCTGAGCGCCGCCGGCAGCAGGCTGGGCACCGGCTACGTGCCGAACATCCGCGACCGCATCGAAAAGCGGGGCCGCGAGGTGAGTGAGCGCTGGCGGCGCCTGGGGCTGAACCTGAACTGGGCCGATCTGATCTACGTGGGTGAGCGCAACGACGTGGTGGCCTACCTGGCCGATCGCGGCTGGCGGTCGACCGTGCGCAGCACCCCGGAGCTGTATGCCGACAACGGTTTTGAGTTCCCTGACCAACCGTCCATGGTCGCGTTCGGCGATATCAAGTACGTGACCGCGGCCTTGGCCTGAGCTAGGAGGGTTTGGCGGCCGGGGTGCGGACGACCAGCGGCACCGCGGGGAAACACCACGCCATCTCCGAGCGCGACTTGCGCAGCGCAGCGGTGCCGTAACCCATCTTCCGGTAATCGGGATGAATCCAGATCCGCACGTCCACCTCGCCGTGGAGCAGCTCGCCGAACACCATTCCGACCTTCTGCCCGGAGTCGACGGCCACAAACCACGCGGCCTCCTCGTCGCCGACCCGCCCCAGCGCCGCGCGGATCTCGTCGTCGAGTTTGCCGGCCGGCCCGCCGGATCCATCACCGGCGGCGCCCATGTCCTCGGTGCGGGTGGCGAATATGTCGCGGTCCTCCTCGGCGGAGAATGGCCGAAGCTCGAGCGTCTCCCCCGAGCTTGCCGGACGCTCCTTGAGGGTGAAGCTCAGCTGTTTGTTCAGGTCCTCGAGCTCGGCCTGGATCTTCCTGCGCGAATCCTTGGTGAGCCGATCGAAGGACATGCCCATCACCGCTTCGGCGCCCACGTGGGACGTGCCGAGCAAACTGACGATCGCCTCGACCGCGGCCGCCGTGTTCTCGGACTCCACCATGAGGTCGAGTACCTCATGCCGACGTTCGAGAGCTTTCAACAGGGCGTCTGCGATCTCTCGACGGGCGGCTTTGCGGTCCTGGTCGGTCATTGCACCAGCCTAGAACGCCGCCGAAGGGATCGCGCCAGATCTCCGGTTTCCCAGCTCCAGGAAACGTTGGTAGCGGTCCTCGATCGCCGCCGCCCACGCGGGATCGGGCTCCACGACGCGCTCGGTGCAGGCCCAACGAGCGGCATCGGCGATCGAGGTTTCCAGACCCGCCGCGATGCGCCCGAGGAAGGCCGCTCCCAGCGCCGCTCCCTCGGCTACCCCGGACACCGCCAACGGCCGCCCGGTGGCGTCGGCGATCGCCTGCATCCACGGCCCGACCCGGGTGCCGCCTCCCGCGGCCACGATGCGCGACACCGGAGCGCCGCTGAGCTCGATGAGCTGACGGACGACGAAGCCGGACGCCTCGTAGGCGGCTCTGCGCAGCGACGCAGCGTCATGGGTGAGATCCAGGGCGTCGACCACCGCCCGGCGATCCGGGTCGTGGAACGGCGTGCGTTCGCCGCGTATGTAGGGCGACCACACCGGTACCCGGCGGGGATCGACCTCGAGATCGCCCGTTGGGTCGGCCGGTGCGACGACCCGATCGACCCAGCCGAGGAAGAGCCCGCCCGCGTTGCTGGCTCCGCCGATCTGGCTCTTCCCGGGGGCGGTGTGCGGAATCGTCCACAGACCCGGTACCTGCCGCACCTCCGGGATGGTCGTCCACACGATCAACGTGGTGCCGCACAGCACCAGCACGTCGCCGTCGTTGTCGGCGCCGGCCACGATCTGCTCGCACAGGGCGTCGATCGCGCCGATCGCCAGCACGGCCTCCGTCCCCCGTACCCTCCCGGCGGCCGCCCCTATCGTCTCCACCCGCGGCATCTGCTCGACCGTCGCGCCGCGGTCGGCGCATGCCGCCGGGTTCCAGCCGGTCCCGTCGAACAGGGGAAACGCCGTGGCGGCGGTGGCGACGTCGATCACCGCCTCGCCCGCCAGGGCGTGGTTGGCCACCGCCGGCGCCGGCCAGTACCCGGCGGCATCGGGCGCCTGGGCGGCCGTCCAGCGCAGAAACTCGGCGGCCTCGCCCAGCGCCGGAAGCGGCTGGTTATCGGCGCCCGGCGCCCGTCCCCTGCCGTCGCCGTACAACAGGCCAGGTGTGATCGGCCTGCCCGTGGGGTCGACGGCGGTCATCGATGGCACCATCGCCGAGACGGCCACCGCACGTACGTCAGGGCCGGGGGCCAGCCGGCGCACCTGGTCAAGGGCCGCCAGCGGACCCCGCCGCCACGCCTCGTCGGCGTCGTGCTCCAGCCGGTCGGGGGCCGGCACCCGCAGCTCGTGCGGAATCCGCGCCCGCGCCCTCACGCGGCCGTCGGCGTCGGCGGCTACCGCTTTGACCGCGGTGCTGCCGATGTCGATGCCGATTGTGACGGCTTTACGTGACACGGGCGTCACCGTACGCCAGCATTGGGGTTCGTGACGGTAAGACCGCGCGCCCTGGTGACGGCCCCGCTGCGGGGACCGGGGTTCGCCAAGCTGCAGCGGCTGGCCGACGTGGTCTATGACCCCTGGATAGATGCGGCCCCGCTGCGGATCTACAGCGCCGAGCAGCTGGTCGAGCGGATCACCGCCGAGGCCGCCGACGTCGTTGTGGTGGAGAGCGACTCGGTGCGCGGTCCGGTGTTCGACCTGCCGTTGCGCGCGGTCGCGTCCACCCGTGGGGACCCCAACAACGTCGACATCGCCGGGGCCACCGCGGCCGGCATCCCGGTGCTGAACACGCCGGCCCGCAACGCCGACGCGGTCGCCGAGATGGCGGTGGCGCTGCTGCTGGCCGCCACTCGCCACCTGGTGACCGCGGATGCGGATGTCCGCAGCGGCAACATTTTTCGCGACGGCATCATCCCGTACCAGCGATTCCGCGGTTGGGAGATAGCCGGCCTCACCGCCGGGCTGGTGGGCCTCGGCGCCGTCGGGCGCGCGTTGCGGTGGCGGCTATCCGGGCTGGGCCTGCGGGTCGTCGCCCACGACCCGTACAACGACGAAGCAAGTCACAGCCTCGACGCACTGCTGGGCGAGGCTGACGTCGTCTCCCTGCACGCACCGGTCACCGATCAGACCGTCGGGATGATCGGCGCCAGCCAGTTCGACGCCATGCGCGACGGCGTGGTCTTCCTCAACACCGCCCGGGCCCAGCTGCACGACACCGACGCGCTCGTCGACGCGTTGCGCGCCGGCAAGGTGGCAGCCGCCGGCCTGGACCACTTCGCCGGCGAGTGGCTGCCCACCGATCACCCGCTGGTGGGCATGCCCAACGTCGTCCTGACGCCGCACATCGGCGGCGCCACGTGGAACACTGAGGCGCGGCAGGCGCAGATGGTGGCCGACGACCTGGAGGCGCTGCTGTCCGGCAAAACACCGGCCCATATCGTCAACCCGGAGGTGCTCGGCTCATGACATCCGTGGAGTCCACTAAATTCACTGCCAACCCGGAAAGCGCGGTGCTGGACGCGGCCAAGGACATGCTGCGCCGGGGCCTGGTCGAGGGCACCGCCGGCAACATCTCGGCGCGGCGCTCCGATGGCAACATCGTGATCACGCCGTCGTCGGTCGACTATCGCGACATGCAACTCGACGACCTCGTGCTGGTCGACCCGGAAGGCGCCATGCTGCAGGCCGCGGACGGCCGGTCGCCGTCGTCGGAGATGAAGCTGCACCTGGCGTGCTATCACGCGTTCGACGACATCGGCAGCGTCATTCACAGTCATCCGGTGTGGGCGACCATGTTCGCCATTGCGCACGAGCCGATTCCGGCGTGCATCGACGAGTTCGCGGTCTACTGCGGCGGCGACGTCCGGTGCACCGAGTATGCCGCGTCCGGCACCCCGGAGGTCGGCGGCAACGCGGTCAAGGCGCTGGAGGGCCGCGCCGCCGCCCTGATCGCCAACCATGGCCTGGTGGCCGTGGGTCCCCGGCCCGACAAGGTTCTGCATGTCACCGCCCTGGTCGAGCGCACCGCTCAAATCGTCTGGGGCGCACGGGCTCTCGGTGGCCCCGTACCCATCCCGGAGGACGTGAACCGGAATTTCGGCATGGTCTACAGCTATCTGCGCACCAACGCTTGATGGCCCGGGTCCAGTTTGGTCGCGCAAGTGTGGCGCGCGTGCCGGAACTTCAGTTCGACTTGGGGACCCGCTTTTTCCCCGCGACGCCGCCGTCGGGGTGGCGGGACAACGCCGACCTGCTGGTGCCCGATTTCTTCGACCCCGCCACCGATCAGTGGCACATCGCGATCCAGAGCTGGGTCATCGAGGTCGACGGGCTGACGGTCATCGTGGACACCGGCGTCGGCAACGATCGCCAGCGCCCGCACATGCCACCCCTGGATCACCTGAAAACCGGGTTTCTCGCGGCCCTGCAGTCAGCGGGCATCGACCGCAACGCCATGGACGTGGTGGTCAACACCCACATCCACTCCGACCACGTCGGGTGGAACACCATGCTCGACGGTGATATCAGTGGCGCCTGGGTACCGACGTTTCCCAACGCCCGATATCTGGCGCCCGCGGCCGACTACCGCTACTTCGCTCCCGACGGACGCGAAACGCCGCGCACCGATGGCGAAGAGGCCCAGCAGCGCGGCAACCAGCTCGTGTTCGCAGACAGCGTCTTGCCCGTCGACGAGGCAGGACAGCTCGTCCAATGGTCGGATGACCACCAGATCAGCCCGTCGCTGCGACTGCGCCCCGCCCCCGGCCACACACCGGGCTCCTCGGTGCTGTGGCTGGATGCGGGTCAGCCGGCGGTGTTCGTCGGCGATCTCACCCACAGCCCGCTGCAACTGCGACGACCCGCCGACTGCTGCGCATTTGACGTGGACGCCTCCGCCGCCGCGGTTGCCCGCCGCCGGATGTTCACCGACGCCGCCTGGGCCAAGGCCGCCGTGATACCCGCGCACTATCCCGGTCACGGTGGTGCGACGATCCGCGCCGTCGCGGACCAATTCGAGATCGATCACTGGTTGGACATCGAGCCCCTCTGAGCATCCGCGTGCCGACGGTGAACTACGCGACACGACGCGCCGCCTGGCGTCGCTCAGTTCACACTCGGGGCGTGATTCGGGCTGACCGGAAGCAGGCCGTCAACGGTTACGGTTGGGCATGGCGCGATACCGAGTAGTCCAGTGGTCGACCGGCAACATTGGCAGGCGGGCGCTCGGTGTCCTGCTAGACCGCGACGACTTCGACGTGGTGGGCGTCTATGCATTCGGGTCGGACAAGGTGGGCCGCGACGCCGGTGTGCTGGCCGACCGACCCCCGGTCGGTGTGGCCGCAACCGGTGATACCGACGCGTTGATCGAGCTTCGACCGGATTGCGTGAACTACATGCCGCGCGTCATCGACTACGAACTGGTGATCCGGATGCTGCGCGCCGGCATCAACGTCGTCACCACGGGAGACTTCCTGACCGGCACCCATCACCCGGCCGAGCTCCCAGCGCTTGAGGAGGCGGCGCGACAGGGACGCGCGACCTTCCTGGGCACGGGGTTCGAGCCGGGCTTCATCAACGTCGTCGCCGGCTTCCTCACCGGCGCTTGCAGACAGGTGCACAGCGTCAGGCTCGTCGAGACGTTGGACTGCACCACCTACCCCGTGTGGGAAGTATGGCGGGTGCTCGGATTCGGCAAACGACCCCATCAGCGGGTGACGCAAATCGACCCGGAGACACAACGATTCGGCCTCGGTTACTTCGAGACGTTGGACATGATCGCCACCATGCTGGGCGTCGAACTCGACTCCAAGGACGCCTTCGTCGAGCCCGCCGTGCTGACCCGGGATCTGAAGCTGGGGTGGGTGGACTTCGCCGCCGGCACAGTCGGGGGCCAGCGCCGAACCTATCGCGGTCATCGCGGCGGTCGGCCGGTGGTCGAGCTGGCCATCTGCTGGACCATGAGCAACGACGCGCTCGACCCGCAATGGAGCGACCCCGAGGGTTTCAGCGTCGTGATCGAAGGCGCACCCCGTGTCGACGCGACGATCCGGTTCGGCGAACCGGGACAAGACGTGATGACCGTGTTGATGGACAGCACCGCCGTCGCGGCGGTCAACGCCATACCGTTCGTCTGCGACGCGCAACCGGGGGTCATCACCCCGATTGATTTGCCTATCACCGGATCCCCAGGCGCCCTGACGGTCTGAGTCCCACGGTGTGCGCAACGTGCACTAACGCTGGTCGAACGCCACCTTGACGGCACCGCTCTCGGCCTGGTTGGCGATCGCGAGGAACGCGTCGCGCCACTGCTCCAGCCGGAACGTGTGAGACAGCATGGGGCGCAGGTCCACCCGGCCGGCGGCGACCAGGTCGAGGTAGTGAGAGATGGCATGCTTGCGCCGGCCCTCGACTTCTTCTATCCCGAAGGCATTGCTGCCCACCCAGCTGATCTCCTTGAAATACAAGGGACTCCACTCCCACCGGCCGGGGGCATGCACGCCGGCCTTCACCAGCGTCCCCCGGGATGTCAGGACCCGCACCCCGACTTCGAACGTCTCCGGCTTGCCGATCGTGTCGTAGACGACCTCGACCGCTCCCGGGTGCGCCATCGGCAGACCCAGCAGCGGCTGCCGCAGCCGGCCACCGCCCCAGGCGACCAGCTCCTCGATGACGGCCAGGCGCGGTTCGTGCGCGAGCACCAAGGCGGCCCCGAACCGGCGGGCCAGTTCCGCCTGGGCTTCGAAGCGGGCCACCACCGCGACGGCGACGTCGGGATAGAGCGCGCGCAGGATCGCGACAGCACACAACCCGAGCGAGCCGGCCCCGTACACCAGGACTCGGCCCGAGCGGGGCGGCGGGTGGCGGGTGATCGCGTGCAGGGACACCGAAAACGGGTCGGCGAATACGGCCAACTCGTCGGGAATCGATTCGGGAACGCCGAACAGCATGCTGTCGTGGGCCGGCATCAATTCGGCGTATCCGCCCGTCACGTCGGCCGACACCCCGGTGTGGATGCCGGGCTTGATGTCGCCGTCGGTGAAGCTCCAGCACAGGCTGTAGTCGCCGCATTCACAAGCGGGACAGCGCGGTTCGATGCCGCGCGGCGCGCAGGACAACCACGGGTTGAGCACAACGCGCTGCCCGACCTCCAACCCGCGGGCCTTGGGCCCCAGCGCGACCACGTCAGCGACCACCTCATGGCCCATGACTTGGGGAAAAGAGCAGAAGCCGCCCATGGCGTTGTCGGCGTCGGCCTCGCCGAAGTCCATCAGGATCTGCTTGGAGTCCGACCCGCAGATGCCGGTCAGCCGGGGCCGGGTGATCACCCAATCCTGATGCGGCAGTTGCGGATCCGGCACCTGGCGCAGCGCGGTCGGGGTGCGGGTCAGGTTCTGCGTCAGCACGTTGGCGTCATCGGGAACCTCGAAAGGCTCCGGCGGCACGCCGTACACCAGCGCCTTCATCGCGGCGCCATCCCCGCCACCCCCGCGATGAACGCATCGACGTCGGCGTTCTTGGCGTCGATGACCGCCTTCATGTCCGGCACGTAGTGCTCGAATTTAGAGCTGCCCAGGGCCTCGATGATCCCTTCGGCCACCACGTCGGGGGCCACCTTGGGACCCTGGTAGAGGGGTTCCTCGCTGCCCGGGTGGTCCCAGATCTCGGTGTCGACCGGGCCCGGCTCGATCAGCTTCACGGAAATCGGAGTGCCATGCAGATCCACGGCCATGGCCTCGCTCCAGCCGCACAGCGCGAACTTGCTCGCGCAGTACGCGGTTTCGTGGATGATCCCGAGTCGGCCACCGACGCTCGACACGTTGACAATCAAGCCCGACCCGCGCGCCAACATCCGCGGCAGTAGGGCCAGCGTCAGCCGCATCGGGGCGAAGAAGTTGATCCGCATGACGTCCTCGACCTCGTCGGGTTCCAAGTCCGCGACGGGCCGGCGTTTCGGGACCGCGGCGTTGTTGATCAGCACGTCTACGCCGCTTAGGACATCCCACGCCCGTCGCGCCAGGTCGGACAGCGCCGACGTGTCGGCCAGGTCGGCGACCCACATCGCCGATTCCGGCGAGGTTCGCCGGCAGTCGGCCAGCACCTCGCCCAGGCGATCACCCCGGCGGGCGATCAGCCCCACCACCGCCCGCTGCCCGGCCAGCTGCCGAGCCAGGGCCGCCCCCAAGCCCGACGAAGCACCGGTGATGAGCACCCGTTTACCTGCGGCCGTGTACGTCATCAGTCAAGGTTGCCGCGAATCGCGGGAAGCGTACAGTGGTGGAAGCTTGTTATATTGGCTAAATATTAGATCGACTACGTCTGAATAGGGGCAAAACATGACTTCCACCAGGTATGAGGGCGACACCTGGGACCTGGCGTCCAGCGTCGGGGTGACCGCGACAATGGTCGCGGCCGCCCGCGCCATGGCGAACCGCGCCGATCGCCCGCTGATCAACGACCCATTCGCCGAGCCGCTGGTCCGGGCCGTCGGCGTGGACCTGCTCACCCGACTCGCCAGCGGTGAATTGGACCCCGACGAACTGAACGATGTGCACGACGGCGCAACGGGGTCCGCCGGGGCCATGTCCCGCATGGCCGACAACATGGCAGTGCGCACCAAGTTTTTCGACGAGTTCTTTTTGGGCGCGACGCAGGCGGGCATCAAGCAGGTTGTGATCCTGGCCTCGGGGCTGGATTCCCGCGCTTACCGGCTGGGCTGGCCCGCCGGGACCGTGGTCTACGAGGTCGACCAGCCGCAGGTCATCGAGTTCAAGTCCCGCACGCTGGCCGAGCTGGGCGCCGCCCCGACCGTCGACCGGCGGGTGGTTGCCGTCGACTTGCGCGACGACTGGCCCACCGCGTTGCGCACCGCCGGATACGACCCGGCCCAGCCGACCGCATGGAGCGCCGAGGGCCTGCTCGGCTACCTGCCCCCGGAGGCGCAAGACCGCCTGCTGGACACCGTCACCGAACTCAGCGCACCGGGCAGCCGTTTCGCGACCGAAAGCGCTCCCAGCCCTGAGCCTGGCGACGAAGAGAAGCTGAAGGAGCGCATGCAGGCCGTCTCCGAACGCTGGCGCGCCCACGGTTTCGAGCTGGACATGGCCGGGCTCGTCTACTTCGGTGACCGCAACGAAGCGGCGCCCTACCTGAGCGATCACGGTTGGCGAGTCAACAGCGCCAGCATCCGGGAACTGTTCGAGGCCAATGGGCTTCCGCCGTTCGAAGGAGACGACACGCGCATGGGCGACATGCTCTACTCAAGCGGCACGCTGGACAAGAACGCGAAATAGGGGGACTGCGAATGACTGTCGGGACAGGACGAACTGACGGTGACAGCTGGGGACCGGCGTCCAGCGTGGGGGCGACGGCCACCATGGTCGCGGCATCCCGCGCCGTGGCGTCGCAGGGACCTGACGCACTGCTTGACGATCCACTGGCCGACCCACTTGTGCGCGCTGTCGGGCTGGACCCCTTCATCCGGATCGTCGACGGCAAGATCGATTTCGAGGACGACCCGCTGTTCAACCGCAAAGCCAGGACCGAGCAGATCGCGGTACGAACCAGGTTTTTCGACGACTTCTTCACCGGCGCCACCGAAGACGGCGTGCGGCAGGCGGTGATCCTGGCTTCCGGCCTGGACACCAGGGCCTACCGATTGCGCTGGCCGGCCGGCACGGTGGTCTACGAGATCGACCAGCCGCAGGTCATTGCGTTCAAAACCAACACGCTGGCCGACCTCGGCGCCGCCCCGACCGCCGACCGCCGCGCGATCGCCGTCGACCTGCGAGACGACTGGCCTGCGGCGTTGCGGGAGGGCGGTTTTGACGTCACCCAGCCGACCGCGTGGAGCGCGGAAGGCCTGCTGCCCTACCTGCCGCCGGAGGCTCAGGACCGACTCTTCGACAACGTCACCGCACTCAGCGCGCCGGGCAGCCGGCTGGCCACCGAGCACGTTCCCGACCCGAACACGTTTTCCGATAAGCGCTTGCAGCGCATCTCGGAGCGGTGGCAGCGCTTTGGCTTCGACCTCAACGCGGCCGACCTGTTCTACCGCGGCGAGCGCAACGTCGTCGTCGACTACCTGACCACCCACGGCTGGCAGGTGACGCCCCATCCCGCCAGGGAGCTTTATGCGCGCAACGGGTTTGAGTTCCCGGAAGACGAGATGGCGGCCACCTTCGGCGAAATGAGCTACGTCGCCGCCACGCTCAAGTAGGGGTTGGCTAGGGTTTGGCCATGCCGCGCGCTCACGATGACAACTGGGATCTGGCGTCCAGCGTGGGCGCGACCGCAACCTTTGTCGCGACCGGGCGCGCGATGGCGACGAAGGATCCCCGCGGCCTGATCAACGATCCGTTCGCCGAACCGCTGGTGCGCGCGGTAGGACTGGATTTCTTCACCAAGATGATGGACGGCGACCTCGACCTGGACGCGATCGAGAACGCCTCGCCGGAGCGTGTTCAGGCGCTGATCAACGGAATGGCGTTGCGCACACGGTATTTCGACGATTACTTCGTCGACGCCACCGAAGCCGGGGTGCGGCAGGTAGTGATCCTCGCATCCGGCCTGGACTCACGCGCTTACCGGCTACCGTGGCCGGACGGCACGGTGGTCTATGAGATCGACCAGCCGCAGGTGATCGAGTTCAAGACCACCACCCTGGCCGGCATCGGTGCCGCACCCACCGCAGCCCGTCGCACCGTCGCCATCGATCTGCGGCAAGACTGGCCGGCCGCGCTGAAAGCGGCCGGATTTGACACGACGGCGCCGACCGCGTGGCTGGCCGAGGGTCTGCTGATCTACTTGCCGCCGGAGGCCCAGGACCGGTTGTTCGACAACATCACCGCGCTCAGCGCGTCCGGAAGCACGATCGCCACCGAATTTGTCCCCGGCATCGTGGATTTCGACGCCGACCGGGTGCGGGAGATGACCGGTTCGTTCCGCGACCACGGCGTGGACGTCGACATGGCGTCACTGGTCTATGCCGGCGAACGCAACCACGTCCTCGAGTATCTGGGGACCAAGGGGTGGGACGTCGCGGGCATCACGCGAACGGAACTGTTCAAACACCACGACATTGACGTGCCCGCCCCGGAAAACGACGACCCGCTCGGCGAGATCATCTTCATCAGCGGCAGGCTTGCCGGCTGAGAGCCGGTTAGAGGCGCGACTCCCCCAGCCACAGCACGCTGGCACCGCTCAGCGTCTGCTCGACGTTGTCCAGGATCCCGGCAATCGAGCGGCCGAGCAGCGCGCCCAGCGCATCCGGCAGCGAGGCGGCCGCCGGCTGCGACGAGGCTCGGGGTCGCACCATGTGCAGCAGTGAGGAGGCGGGGTAGCTGACGACGCGGACTTCGGTGTCCTCGTCCAGACCGGCCAGGACCTTGGCCCGGCGCACCGCGGTTCGAAACCCGCCGAGTTCATCGACCAGGCCGCGCTCGAAAGCGTCGGCGCCGGTCCAGACCCGCCCTCGCGCAACGACGTCCACGGCCTCGGTGGTGAGGTTGCGGCCTTCGGCGACCCGTTCCACGAAATCGGCATACAACAGATCCGCCTCCGCCTCTCGATGGGCCTTCTGCTCCGGCGTGAACGGCGCGTCGGCCGACCAGGCATCGGCATTGGCGTTGGTGCGCACCGTGTCCGACCCAACTCCCAGTCGTTCCTTCAGGTCATGCACCACGAGCTTCCCGGTTATCACTCCAATCGAGCCGGTGATCGTACCCGGATTGGCCACAATCGCGTCGGCGCACATTGAGACGTAATAGCCGCCCGACGCGGCAACCGTGCCCATCGACGCCACCACCAGCTTGCCGCGCTCGCGGGCCCTTTTCACCTCGCGCCAGATCGTCTCCGACGCGGTGACCACGCCGCCGGGGCTGTCCACCCGCAGCACGATCGCGGACACCGAATCGTCGGCGGCGGCCTCCCGCAGCGCCGCCGTGATGGTGTCGGCACCGGCGCTGGAAGTGCCGAGCGGCAGGAATTGAGGCCCACCGCGGCCGTTGACGATCGCGCCATCTATGGTGACCACGGCGAACGTCGGCTTGGACCGGCGGCCGGGGACCGAGGGCATGGGTGGCGCCAGCCGCGACCGACCCGAGCCGGCGTAGCGCGCCAGGTAAAGCCGAGGCGGGCCGTCCGAGTCGCCTTCCTCTGGCGAAACATTTTGCACACCAATCAGTTCCGCTATCCGGGCATAGGCTTCGTCGCGGAATCCGATCCGGTCGACCAGACCGGAGGCCACCGCGTCATCGCGCAGTAGTGGGGCCCGGTCGGCCAGCTCATCGAGCACGTCCGAATCGATCTTGCGCGATTCGGCGACCGCCTCCCACACCTGTTCTTGCAGGCTTTCCAGCATCCGGGTGACGGCCTCACGGTGGGCATCGGTGAAGCCGCCCTCGGTGAAAAGGTTTGCCGCCGACTTGTATTCGCCGCGCGCGACGAATTGGGCTTCGATCCCCGCCTTGTCGAGCGCGTCGCGCAGGAACGTGGCGTTGTTCGCGAAGCCGATCAGCCCGACGCTTCCCGAGGGCTGCATCCAGATCTCGCCGAACGCCGAAGCCAGGTAGTACGACAGCGTGCCCGGATAGGTCTCGGCCCAGGCCACAGAAGGCTTGAGAGCACTGAAGGCCGCGATGGCCTCCCGGAGTTCCTGAACCGCCGCCGGTGGCGACGCCGCCAGCTGCACGCGGGCGATCAGCCCAGCGACCCGGGGGTCCTCGGCGGCACGGTGGATCGCGGCGACCGTGTCCCGCAGTGACATCGGCCGGCTACCCCCGGTGATGAATACCAGCGGGTCAAAGCCCGTCGTCTCCGGCGGCACCGTGCGCAGGTCGAGTTCGAGCACGCAGCCGTTGGGTACGCCGTGGTGGCGGGCGGTATCGACGCGCCCGGCCAGCGCACGGATGTCTTGCCCGACATTCAAGATACCGGGGATCGAGGGCAGGAAGGAGAACATTTCGCCCAGCGTACCTACCGCCCGTCGTACGGTGGTCGGGTGAGGTTTTCCATCGCTATTCCCCAGTTGGACTACGACAGCTTCGACGCCCCCGGCCTTCGCTCCTACCTCGCCCGCGCCGAGGAGCTCGGCTTCGAGGGAGGCTGGGTGCTCGAGCAGACCGTCGGCGAGGCGCCGCTGCTGGCACCGTTGGAGCTGCTGGCGTACTGCGCCGCCGGCACCGAGCGACTGCGCCTGGGGGTCGCCGTCCTGGTGACGTCGTTGCATGATCCGCTGCAGTTGGCCTCGGCCGCGACCGCCGTCGACCGGCTCAGCCACGGACGGCTGGACATCGGTGTCGGAACCGGCGGTGGCTCGCGCGGATTCGCCGCCTTCGGCGTGGAGAAGGCCACGTACATCTCGTATTTCACCGAGGGTCTGGAACTGATGAAGGCGGCATGGTCCGACGAACCGAGGGTGACGTTCCACGGCCGGTTTCGCGAAGTCGATGACCTTCCCGTCCGGCCCAAGCCGGTACAGCGACCACACCCGCCGATCTGGTTCGGTGGCCTTGCCCCCAAGGCCCTGGCCAGGGCGGTACGTCACGGCGACTCGTTTTTGGGCGCGGGCTCGTCGACCACCGAAGCGTTCGCCGGAGCCGTCACCGTGGTGCGCCGTGAGCTCGACGAACAGCAGAAAGACCCCGCGCACTTCACGATTGGCAAGCGGGTCTACTTGGCGATCGACGACGACGCGACGAGGGCCCGCGAGCGTGTGCTTGCCGGGCTGCGGCGCATCTACGGCAAAACATTTGGCATCGAGGCGGTTCCGGTGTCGGGCACACCCGACGACGTCGCCCGCGGGCTGCGTGAGGTAATCGGCGCCGGGGCGCAGATGCTACTGCTCAACCCCGTCGGCGCCGACGTCACCGAGAACCGCGAGCAGATGGAACGCCTTGCCGCAGAGGTGATTCCGGAGCTGGGCTGATCAGAGCTCGGTGGCCGAGCCGCCCGCGGCGGTGATCTTCTGGCGTGCGCTGCCGCTGAACTTGTGCGCGGTCAGGTCGACCTTGACGGTCAGCTTGCCGTCGCCGAGGACCTTCACCAAGGAGTTCTTGCGAACCGCGCCCTTGGCCACCAGGTCGTCCACACCGATGGCACCGCCCTGGGGGAACAGCCGGTTGATGTCACCGACGTTCACGATTTCGTATTCGGTGCGGAACCGGTTCCGGAATCCCTTGAGCTTGGGCAGCCGCATGTGAATCGGCATCTGGCCGCCCTCGAAGGTCACCGGGACGTTCTTGCGGGCCTTGGTGCCCTTGGTCCCGCGCCCCGCGCTCTTGCCCTTGGAGCCTTCACCCCGACCGACCCGAGTACGAGCCGTCTTCGAGCCAGGCGCGGGCTTCAGGTCGTGCAGCTTGATTGTCACTTGGTCTTCCCTCCGGTCTCGGCGGGCTCCACCTCGACAAGGTGAGACACCACGGCGATGAGCCCGCGGGTCGCTGGGTTGTCCTCGCGGATCACCGAATGGCGAATCCGCCGCAGGCCCAAGGTGCGCAGGGACTCCCGCTGCTTCCAGCGCGCGCCGATCGTGCCGCGCACCTGGGTGATCTTGAGCTGACTCATGATTGTGCCCCTGAAGACTGGGCCTCTCGTGCTGCCGCCGCACTGGCGAGCGCGTCACTTTCCCGTCGCGCCTTGAGCATCCCGGCCGGGGCGACGTCCTCGATCGGCAGGCCACGGCGAGCGGCCACCTCCTCGGGACGCTGCAGGAGTTTGAGTGCGGCGACGGTGGCGTGCACCACGTTGATCGCGTTGTCGCTGCCCAGCGACTTGGCCAGGATGTCGTGGACCCCGGCGCATTCCAGCACCGCGCGTGCCGCGCCACCGGCGATCACACCGGTACCCGGGCTGGCGGGGCGCAACAGCACCACACCGGCGGCTGCCTCACCCTGCACCGGGTGCGTGATGGTGCCGCCGATCAACGGGACCCGGAAGAAGCCCTTGCGCGCCTCTTCGACCCCCTTGGCGATCGCGGCCGGTACTTCCTTGGCCTTGCCGTAGCCGACGCCGACCATGCCGTTGCCGTCACCCACGATGACCAACGCGGTGAAGCTGAATCGCCGACCACCCTTGACCACCTTGGAGACGCGGTTGATGGCGACGACCCGTTCCAGGTGGTTGCTTTTCTCGCCGTCACGTTCACGGCCGCGGCCACTGTCGCGCCGGCCCCGGCTGTCGCGGTCACCACGCGAGTCACGGCCGTTGCGGTCTGGGGCGCCCAGCCCGCCAGCCGACTGCTCCGCCATTATGCGGTCCTTCCAGTTGTCATCAGAATCTCAATCCGTTCTCGCGTGCGGCATCGGCCAGCGCCGCGATCCGTCCGCCGTAGGTGTATCCGCCACGGTCGAACACCGCACTGTCAACGCCGGCGGCCTTGGCACGCTCCGCGATCAATTGACCCACCCGCACGCTGCGGGTTTTCTTATCACCCTGCAGGCCGCGCACATCGGCCTCGATCGACGACGCGGCGGCCACCGTGGTGCCGTTTTCGTCGTTGACCAGTTGCACATGAATATGCCGCGCGGACCGGTGCACGACCAGCCGCGGACGCTCAGGGGTGCCCGAGATCTTCTTGCGCAGTCGCGCGTGCCTACGCAGCCGAGAGACCCGCCGCGTCGCGGATACGCTCTGCCCCACCGGCTTTTGCGCGGTGGTGTCAGCCTTTGATTGCGCCATGACTACTTACCTGTCTTTCCGACCTTGCGGCGGACCTGCTCGCCCTCATAACGCACGCCCTTGCCCTTGTACGGGTCGGGGCGGCGCAGGCGGCGGATATTCGCCGAGATCTGGCCGACCTTCTGCTTGTCGATCCCAGAGACCGTGAACTTCGTCGGTGACTGGACCGCAAATGTGATGCCTGCGGGGGCCTCGATCACCACGGGGTGGCTGTACCCCAGCGCGAACTCGAGATTGGAGCCCTTGAGCTGCACCCGGTAGCCGACCCCGAAGATCTCCATGCTGGTGGTGTAACCCTGCGTGACACCGGTGACCAGATTGGACACCAGGGTGCGCGACAGCCCGTGCAGCGAGCGGTTGCGCCGCTCGTCGTCGGGACGGGCGACCACAATCGCACCGTCTTCGTTGCGTGCCAACGTAATCGGCTCGGCGACCGTCAAATTCAAGGTGCCCTTGGGTCCCTTCACCGAGACGTTCTGGCCCTCGATCGTTACGTCGACCCCGGCGGGAACCGGAACCGGCTGCTTACCAATGCGCGACATGGTTACCCCCTCTCACCACACGTAAGCGAGGACTTCGCCGCCCACGCCCTGTCTGGCTGCCTGACGGTCGGTCAGTAGGCCCGTCGACGTCGAGATGATCGCCACGCCCAGGCCGCCGAGCACCCGCGGCAGATTGGTGGATTTCGCGTACACCCGCAACCCCGGCTTGGACACCCGCCGCAAACCGGCGATGCTGCGCTCCCGGCTGGGCCCGTACTTGAGCTGGATGACCAGCGCCTTGCCGACCCGAGCGTCTTCGGTCCGGAAGTCGCTGATGTACCCCTCGCTCTTGAGGATCTGGGCGATGTTGGCTTTGATCTTCGAGTGCGGCAAACTCACCTCGTCGTGATAGGCCGAATTGGCGTTGCGCAGACGTGTCAAAAAGTCTGCGATCGGGTCCGTCATCGTCATGACAGCGTCTGTCACCTTCCTCGCGGTGGTTCCCGGCCGGGCCTGCCGCGCAACTGTTCTGGGTTTGTTACCAGCTGCTCTTCTGCACGCCGGGCAGTTCGCCCGCGTGCGCCATCTCGCGCAGGCAGATCCTGCACAGTCCGAACTTGCGGAACACCGCGCGCGGACGTCCGCACCTGGCGCAGCGGGTGTAGCCCCGCACCGCGAACTTCGGCTTGCGCGCGGCCTTGTTAACCAATGCCTTCTTAGCCATCTAGTCAGTTCTCCTTGAACGGAAAGCCGAGGGCCCGCAACAGCGCTCGCCCTTCGTCGTCGGTCGTCGCCGAGGTGACGACGTTGATGTCCATGCCGCGGACCCGGTCGATCTTGTCCACGTCGATCTCGTGGAACACCGATTGCTCGCCCAGTCCGAAGGTGTAGTTGCCGACGCCGTCGAACTGCTTCGGCGAAAGCCCGCGGAAGTCACGGATACGCGGCAGCGCGATCGATGTGAGCCGGTCGAGGAACTCCCACATCCGGTCTCCCCGCAAGGTCACCCGGACGCCGATCGGCATACCCTCGCGCAGCTTGAATTGCGCGATCGACTTGCGGGCCTTGCGGATTTCGGGCCGCTGCCCGGTGATCAGCGCCAGGTCGTTGACCGCGCCGTTGATCAGCTTGGCGTCACGGGCCGCTTCGCCGACACCCATGTTGACGACGACCTTCGTCACGGTCGGGATCTGCATGACGTTGCCGTAGCCGAACTGCTTGTGCAACGCATCCCGGATCTCGTTGCGGTAGCGCTCCTTAAGGCGCGGCTGAACCTTTTCTGCAGTAGTCATCAGATGTCCTCGCCATTGCGCTTGGAAATGCGGACCCGCTTGCCGGTTTCCTCGTCTACCCGGTAGCCGATGCGGGTCGGCTTGCCGTCCGAGTCGACCACCATCACGTTGGAGACGTGGATCGGGGCCTCCTGGGTAACGATTCCGCCCGACCGAGCTCCGCGCTGGTTGGTCGAAACCGCCGTGTGCTTCTTGATCCGGTTGACGCCCTCGACCAGCACCCGGTTACGGTCCGGGTAAGCCTGCAAGACTTTGCCCTTGGCCCCTTTATCTTTGCCAGCGATAACCAGGACGGTGTCGCCCTTGTGGACCTTCATCTACAACACCTCCGGGGCCAGCGAGATGATCTTCATGAATCGCTTCTCGCGCAGTTCGCGGCCGACCGGCCCGAAAATGCGCGTCCCGCGCGGGTCGTTGTCGGGCTTGATGATCACCGCGGCGTTCTCGTCGAACTTGATGTAGCTGCCGTCGGGACGCCGGCGCTCCTTGACCGTGCGCACCACGACGGCCTTGACCACGTCCCCGCGCTTTACGTTGCCGCCGGGAATGGCGTCCTTCACGGTGGCGACGATGACGTCACCGATGCCGGCGTAGCGTCGCGACGAACCACCGAGCACCCGGATGCACAAGATCTCCTTGGCGCCGGTGTTGTCGGCGACCTTCAGCCGCGATTCCTGCTGAATCACTCGATCTCCTGACCTGGTTCACGTGTGCACGGCAGGAGAAAACCCATTCGGTGAACCCCAGAAATCAAGGCCCACCAAAACCTGACGTGCGCGGTCTTTGTCACCGAAGGGCACGCGGGGCCGATAATGCTTGCGCTTACCGGCCGAGGTCTGCCCAAGGCAACCCCTAGAGTCTAGGGGATTACCAGCTCAGAGCCAAATTCCGCAGGCATGGGGAGGACTACCCGCAGGCTGACCGGCTGGTCGCCTGAATATCCCCACCTAGAACGGTGGCGGATCGTCGGTGTGGGGTGGGGCCGGGCCTGTGTAGCTGGCGGGCTCGGCACGTCGGGCCAGGCGTGCGTCGCGGTTGTGTCGGCGTTCGGTGGCGATGCGATGGGCCCGGTCTTGGGCGCGGGTGGTGCGCCGTCGG
>NZ_JBKQOI010000082.1:0-22907 GCF_052145595.1 Mycobacterium sp.
TCGGTAACGTTCATCGAACCGCGGTAGCGGCCCGCGTTTGCCACGCACCAGGTTTCCTTGGGACAGCCGGGTTTATCGCTGCTGCCCAAGCCTTTGGCTTGAAAGAAGCCCGGCACCTGCAGCTGAGCGTTGATACCCATGCCCATGTCCAACGCCGCCGCTGTGGTGAAGATCTTGAAAATGGAG
Organism: Mycobacterium sp.; assembly: GCF_052145595.1. Taxonomy (GTDB): domain Bacteria; phylum Actinomycetota; class Actinomycetes; order Mycobacteriales; family Mycobacteriaceae; genus Mycobacterium. The sequence continues at coordinate 187 of NZ_JBKQOI010000082.1, forward strand.
CCCGCCCCGTCTCCGACGAGCGAAAACGGCTGCGGCTGCACCGTTTCGCGCGCGTCGCTGTTGAGGCCATAGGTGCGGTTGCTGGCCATCGCCATCACCCGATGCGCGTCCTTGCCTGGCTTGATCACGCTCATCACGCTGGCGATGCCGTCGAGCGTCGGGCTGGCGAGCTTGTCGATGGCATGCTTGACCGACGTCTGCAAATTCGGGTCCAGCGTCGTACGGATCAGATAACCGCCGCGGGCAACCTGCTCCCTGCTGATGCCGGCCCGCGCGAGGTAGTCCAGCACATAGTCACAAAAGAAGCCACGATCGCCGGCGGCGATGCAGCCACCCGGCAGCTCATTCGGATTGGGTAGCACGCCCAATGGCTGGGCCTTGGCGGCATCCAACTCGCCGGTGTACTGGGGGAGATTGTCGATCATCGTGTCCAGCACCACGTTTCGCCGCTGCAGCGCCCCGTCCGGGTTGGTGTAGGGGTCGAGCGCACTCGTCGACTTGAGCATGCCGGCCAGCAGCGCGGACTGCTGCCAGTTCAGCTGCGAAGCGTTGACGCCGAAGTAGGTCTGAGCGGCATCCTGCACACCGAACGCGCCGTTGCCGAACGACACCAAGTTGAGGTAGCGGGTGAGGATCTCCGCTTTGGAGAAGGTCTTGTCGAGTATGAGCGCCATCCGGATCTCGCGCAGTTTGCGCGCCGGTGTGGTCTCCACAGCGGCCCGCCGCTCGGCGTCGGTCTGCGCGGTCACCAGCAACTGGTAGTTCTTGACGTACTGCTGTTCGATGGTCGATCCGCCGCGGGTGCCGAGGTTGCCCGACAGGTAGCCTGCCAGGCCGGTCAGCGTGCCGGGCCAGTCCACTCCATTGTGCTCAGCGAACCGCTTGTCCTCGATCGACACGATGGCCAGCTTCATGGTGTCGGCGATCTGGTCGCTGGGGACCTCGAACCGCCGTTGGGAATACAACCAGGCGATCGGGTTTCCCGCGGCATCGAGCATCGTCGAGACCTGCGGGACGTCGCCTTCGAGGACTTGTGCGGTGCCGCTGGCGACAACGTCGGAGGCGCGGTTGAACGACAGCCCGATACCGCCCGCGACTGGAAACATCAAAGCCGCCGCCACCACCCCGGCCAACAGGCAATACCCCGCCAGCCTGGCGACCAGTGCCGAAGTCCGCGGGCGCTCGGACATACCTAGATTATCCGCGTCCCCGGCCCCGAGAGATAGGCTTTACCAGCGATTTCTCGCTTTAGCTTTGGCGGTGGCGGAGGTGTGTGGCGGTGGCGGAGGGATTTGAACCCTCGGACGGTGTTAGCCGTCACACGCTTTCGAGGCGTGCTCCTTAGGCCGCTCGGACACGCCACCGCCGAGCAGCTTACCGAACCGGCTACCCGTCACCCCAATCGCTGACGGGCGAAGAAGGCCTCCAGTGGCGCGGCGCACTCTTTTGCAAGCACACCGCCGCGCACCGCCGGGCGATGGTTGAGCCGGCGATCACGCACCACGTCCCACAGCGACCCGACCGCCCCCGTTTTCGGCTCCCAGGCGCCGAACACCAGCCGCGCGATGCGAGCCAGCACCACCGCACCCGCGCACATGGTGCATGGTTCAACGGTTACGGCAAGCGTGGTCCCCTCCAGCCGCCACCCGTCGCCCAGCACGGTCGCCGCCACCCGCATCGCGAGAATTTCGGCGTGCGCGGTCGGATCACCAAGGGCCTCACGGGCGTTCACGGCCCGGGCCAGCTCCGTCCCGTCGGCCCCGATGATCACCGCGCCGATCGGCACGTCGCGGGGGCCCGCCGTCGCGGCGACCGACAGTGCGGTACGGATCAGATCTTCGTCAGTGGTCACCGACCGAGACGGTCGATCACCGCCGACAGCTCGTCGGCGAAGCCCATCTCCCGGGCAATGCGACCCAATTGCTCGTCGGCGTAGAGGTCGGACTCGTCGAGGATGACGCCCAAAACCGCCTCCGGCAGCCCGATATCCGACAGCAACCCCAGGTCGCCTTCCTCGAAGGGCTCCGAGTCCTCGAGGTCCTCGGGATCGATGTCGGCGTCCAGGTTGTCCAATACTTCGGCGGCGATGTCGTAATCCAGCGCGGCCGTGGCGTCCGAGAGCAGCAGCCGAGTCCCGGACGGTCCCGGGCGCAAAATGACGAAGAATTCGTCGTCGACGTCGAGAAGTCCAAAGACCGCGCCCGAGCTGCGCAGTTCACGCAGCTCCGTCTCGGCGGTCGCCAGACTCGTCAGCGACTTGGGGCTCATCGCAGAACAACGCCATTGGCCCTCTTCGCGAACGACCGCAACGCCGAAGCCGTCGGGTATGTCCGCGGACGGGCCCTGCGCAGACGCCCGCTGTGCTCCCATGGGCGCCTACGCTAGTCGCTGACCAGGCCCCCTGACCAGATGGAGGCGCGACGACCGCACGAGGAGCGGGGGACCTGGAAGCCCTGCCACCCGCCCAACTGTGCCAACCTTGGACTGTGGCTCGCACTGTGGCTAGGACACCCGTGTGTGTACTGGGGCTGGGACTGATCGGCGGTTCGATAATGCGGGCCACCAAAGCGGTCGGCCGCGAAGTGTTCGGCTACAACCGGTCGGTGGAGGGTGCGCGAGCAGCCCTCGCCGACGGTTTCGATGCCACTACCGATCTCACCCACACGCTGACCCGGGCCGCCCGCACGGGCGCGTTGATTGTGCTGGCCGTTCCGATGCCGGCATTGGAAAGCATGCTGGCCCACATACGCGAATTGGCCCCCAACTGCCCGCTGACTGACGTCACCAGCGTCAAGGGCGCAGTCCTCGACGAGGTCGCCGCCGCCGGCCTGCTGGAACGCTTCGTCGGCGGCCACCCGATGACGGGTACGGCGCACTCGGGTTGGGCCGCCGGCTACGCCGGCTTGTTCGCCAGGGCCCCCTGGGTGGTCAGCGTGGACGACCATGTGGACCCCTTGGTGTGGTCGATGGTGATGACGTTCGCGCTGGACTGCGGTGCCCTGGTGATACCGGCCAGGTCCGACGAACACGACGCGGCAGCGGCCGCCATCTCACATCTGCCGCACCTGCTCGCCGAGGCGCTGGCCGTCATCGCCGGAGAAGTCCCGCTGGCCTTCGGGCTGGCCGCGGGGTCTTTCCGCGACGCCACCCGGGTGGCAGGCACCGCGCCGGACCTGGTGCGGGCGATGTGCGAAGCCAACTCCGGCCAGCTGTTGCCGGCGGTCGACCGGGTCATCGAGTTGCTCAGCCGTGCCCGCGAGTCGCTGGCCGGCCACAATTCGGTGGCCGACCTCGTCGAGTCGGGCCACGCCGCGCGAACGCGTTACGACAGCTTCCCGCGCTCCGACATCTTCGCCGTCGTCATCGGCGAGGAGAATTGGCGCGGGAAATTGGCCGCCGCGGGCCGGGCCGGCGGGGTGATCAGATCCGCTCTGCCAAGCTTGGGTAGTCCACAATGAACCCCTCTTCGTCGACGCTCACGGTGGTGTCGGCGACAGGGGAGCGCAACTTGATTCCGTCGAGGCGTCCCTCGCTGGTGTAACTCACGGTGGCCGCGGTAACGGACATATGGGGCACGTTCACATAGACCATCGGCAACGCGACCGAATCCACCCGTTCGTGTAGCCCGAGGCGGCGGATCGGCAGCGCATTGAAGAACGGGCTGAACACCACGTCGACGTCGAGAGCGCCGTTGTATCCCGCGCGCCGCTCGCCCTGGTGGTCGGTCACCAACCACATGTTTTCCTCGTCGCGGGCGATGGAGATCACGCGTTCCCGCTCGGCCAACGTGACGGTCAGCCCGAGGCGCTTGGTGGCGCCGGTCTCGTCGGTCTGCAGGTCGTAGTAGGCCCCGAACGCCGGGTTGGTTGCGGTGGCCGCGGCAACGATGCGCCCATTAGCCCTGATCCGCTTGCCGGACAACTGGACTCGTACCGATTCCATACGGGACACATCCTGTGCGCGCCAAGTCAACATCGCCTGCCGCACGCGCCGGGTCGAATCAGAGTTGGCTGCGTTCACACCTCTACGGTAAGACGTGTCCACCAACCGTGGCGGGTTTGTCCCCAAGTGCGGTCGACGTCACGTTGTTCTGCCGACCAACTGCCTTGCGTAATCGGCCGGTGCCCGGCACCGACACCCACACCACCAACGCCAGGAGGCCGTCGAGGATCAGCGCCAACGCGGCCACCATCAGCGCGCCGACCAGCGCCAGTTGGAATTCGCGTTCTTTGATCCCGTCGATCAGGTATCGGCCCAATCCGCCGAGGCTGGCGTAGGCGGCCACCGTTGCGGTGGCGACCACCTGCAGCGTCGCGTTGCGCAGCCCGCCCAGGATCAACGGCAGCGCATTGGGTACCTCGACGCGCAGCAGCACCTGGGCCTCCGTCATGCCCATCGCACGGGCGGCATCGACCACCGTCGGCTCGACATTGGCGATGCCCGCATAGGTGCCGGCCAGCACTGACGGGACGCCGAGCAGCATCAGGGCCACCAGCGGCGGTCCCCCGCCTAGCCCGAACAGCAGCACGCCCAGCAGCAGCACGCCCAGCGTCGGCAGTGAGCGCAGCCCATTGACCGCGCCCACCACTAGCAGCGTGCCGCGACCCGTGTGCCCGATGATCAGCCCGACCGGGACGGCAATCAGCGCCGACGCGCCCACCGCGATGGCCGTGTATTCCAGATGCTCCAAGACGCGCGCCGCCAGCCCGACCGGACCGGTCCAGTTGTCGGCGGTCAACAGGTAGGAGACCGCCTGTTGCACGAAGTTCATCGGGCGCCGCCCACTACCGGAGCCACCACCGACCGTCGGCGGGCGGTGCGCGCGGCGTGTGCCCACGGCGTGGCCAGCCGGCCGGCAAGCACGATCAGCACGTCAATGACGATCGACAGCACGAACAGCGCGATGATGCCGCCGAGGATCTGATCGCTCTTGTCGGTCTGGTATCCCTGGGTGAACCAGGTGCCCAGGCCGCCGATGCCGATCACGGAGCCCACCGAGACCATCGCGATATTGGTCACCACGACCACGCGCAGCCCGGCGACCAGTACCGGGATAGATAGCGGCAGTTCGACTTTCAGCATCCGTTTGATCGGCGGGTAACCAACCGCGGTGGCGGCGTCGCGCACCTGGGCCGGCATCGCGTCCAGCGCCTCGAGCACCGCCCGCACCAGCAGCGCGGCCGTGTAGGCCGTCAGCGCGACGATGACGTTGGCCTCGTCGAGGATCCGGGTTCCGATGATCATCGGCAAGACGACGAACAGCGCCAGCGACGGGATGGTGAACACGACGCTGGCGGTCGCCGTCGTCAGCCGCCGGGGAATCGGCGCGCGCTGCACCAACACGGCCAGCGGCACCGCGATCGCCAATCCGATCAGCACCGGCACCAACGACAGCCGCAGGTGGACCACGGTCAGCGCCCAGGCGTCGTCGAGGTGGGTGAGCAGGTAGTGCATCCGCGGATTCCGTTCAGGCCCGCCGTCGGGCTTCCACCGCGGCCAGCACGTCGGCGGCCAGGACGCCGCCGATGACCTTGCCCCCGTCGTCAACGGCGACACCCACCCCCACCGGTGCCGACAACGCCGCATCGAGCGCCTGGCTGAGATTCCCGCCGGGACGGAACAGCGAGCCGATGCCGCTCGTGCTGTCGGACAACGACGCGCCCGCGCGGTACCGGCCCAGGCCCTCGGCGTCGATCCAGCCCATCGGCGCCCCCGCGTCGTCTACCACCACCGCCCAGCCATCCGGAGGGCCGGTGTCGGAGAGGCCGTCCGCCGCGATCCGCTCGACGTCGTGCAGTGGCAACCCGGCCGCGTCCATTAGCTGCAACCATCGATAACCGCGGCCGAGACCGATGAACCTCGCCACGAATTCATTGGCCGGTCGCGAGAGCAGCTGGGCGGGTTCGTCGTACTGCTGGAGCGAGCCGTCCTTGAACACCGCTATCCGTTCGCCGAGTCTCAGCGCCTCGTCGATGTCGTGCGTGACGAAGAGGATCGTTTTGTGCAATTCGCTTTGCAGGCGCAGTATTTCGTTCTGCAGCTCGTGACGAACCACCGGGTCGACGGCGGAAAATGGCTCGTCCATAAGCAAGATGGGTGGATCGGCGGCCAATGCGCGTGCCACGCCGACCCGTTGTTGTTCGCCGCCGGAAAGCTGCGCGGGGTAGCGGGTGGCGATCTTGGCGTCCAGCCCGACGCGTTCAAGCACCTCGTAGGCGGCGATGCGGGCGGCCCGCCGCGATTGCCCCTTCAATACCGGGACCGTTGCGACGTTGTCGATCACCCGTTGATGAGGCATCAGTCCCGCATGCTGGATGACGTAGCCGATTCCGAGGCGCAGGCGTACGGGGTTGACGTCCGCAACGTCTGCGCCGTCCACGGTTATGGTGCCGGAGGTCGGCTCGATCATGCGATTGATCATCCGCAGCGCTGTGGTCTTGCCGCTGCCCGACGAACCGACGAAGACGGTTAACCTGCCGTTGGGCACCACCAGGCTCAGCCGGTCGACGGCGGTGGTCCCGTCGGCGAATACCTTGCTGACTTCGTCGAAGACGATCAACGTTTTTCTCCGCCTGCCGCGGCCTGGCCGAACATCATTGACCGATTGTGTGGTTGAAGCCGTTGTCGCGCACCCAGTTTCGCGCTGCCAGATCGGGATCGATGCCGGAGTTGCCTGACACCGCGGCATTGAGCCCGGCCACGCCGGAGGTGGTCAGCTTGGCCGACACCGCGTCCAGCACGTCTTTGAGCCGGTCCGATTTCTTTTGCGAATTCACCAGCGGCTCAATGTTGCCGGCCAGGAAGTTGTGCTGTGGGTCCTCGAGCACCACCAAGTGATTTTGCGGGATGGCCGGTGAGGTGCTGAAGACGTTGGCGGCCGTCACCCTTCCCTCCAGCAAAGCGCGCACGGTCACCGAACCGCCGCCGTCGTTGATGGCGACGAAATTGCCCGGGCGGATGTCGAGAGAATACTTCTGCCGCAGCCCAGGGAGACCGGACGGGCGAGTCTCAAACGCCGAGGGGGCTCCGAATCGCACGTCAGGCGAGTCTGCCGCCAAGTCGGCGATTGTTTTCAGGTTCCACGCGGTGGCGGTCCCGCCGGTGACGGTGACCGTATCGGTGTCGGAAGCCGGCGACGGAGTCAGAATCGACAGGTCGCCGGGCAATTTCTTATAGAGCTCCAGCTCGACGGCATCGAGCATGGTCGCCGTGGCGTCGGGCGCAAAGTACAACAGCAGGTTACCGATGTACTCCGGCACCAAATCGATTGAATGATCCTTGAGCGCAGGGATGTAAGTCTCCCGGCTGCCGATCCCCATCCGCCGCCCGATTTCGAAGCCGTTGGCCTGCAACGTTTGTGCATAGATTTCGGCCACAATCTCCGATTCCGGAAAGTCACCGGAACCGACCACGATGGATTTCGGGCTGCGGGTCTCCGCACCAAGCGGATCGGAGTTGCTGCAGGCCGCAATCAGGCATACCGCCGCCAGCCACACTGCCGCGTGGACGGTCGCGCGACGCATGCGCGGCAGCATCCTCATACCGCCGACAGTAATGTCAGAAATGACGAGGTGCTGCCGCCGCCGCGCACATACTGCCAGGTTTCCGGCGTGGTTTGGTTTCATTCTGTGCGGAAAAAGATAAAGATGGCACTATGAGCAGCAACGACCCTGCCTCGTCCAGTCAGCAACCCGCAGCTCCCCCTGACGGTAAGACGCAGAAGGAACCGGCCGTCGAGTTTACTCGCGCCGGCGCACTGTGGTCGGCGTTGTTCGTCGGCTTCCTGATCCTGATCGTGTTGTTGATCTTCATCACCCAAAACACCGCGTCAGCGCCATTCACTTTCTTCGCCTGGCACTGGAGCCTGCCGCTGGGCGTGGCGATTTTGCTGGCGGCTGTGGTGGGCGGGCTGCTCACCGTGGTGGTCGGCTCCGCACGGATCATGCAGCTGCGCCGCACGGCGAAGAAACACGCGGCAGCTGCCGCCAAGAAGGCCTAACCGGGCAGCTTGGCGAGCTCGGCCAGTCCGCGGGAGATCAACGGCGCCACGACCTCGGGCTGGTGGTCCGAAGTGTCGCCCTTCCCGTGCGCCTGCTCCGACATCCGCCTGCGGAAATCGATGCCGGCGGCGATGATCGCGAGCTTGAAGTAGGCCAGCGCCATGTAGAACTCCCAGTGCGCCAGCGGCAACCCGGAAACCAGTGAGTACCGGTCCGCCAGCTCGTCGGCCGTCGGCAACAGGGGCGACGTCCAGGCGGCTTGCGCATTGACGATCAGGTCCAGCGCCGGGTCGCGGTACACGCACATCAGTGCCGCATCGCTGAGCGGATCCCCCAGCGTCGAGAGCTCCCAGTCGACGACGGCGCGAACCAGGGTCGGATCATCGGCGTCCAGGATGGTGTTGTCGATACGGTAGTCACCGTGCACGATCGAGGTGCGACTCTGCTGCGGAATGGATTGGCGCAGGCCGGAATGCAATCGCTCAACATCGGCGTCGCGGTGGTCTTCGGGCAGCCGCACCAGCTCCCATTGCGAGCCCCATCGGCGCACCTGGCGCTCCAGGTAGCCGGTGGGTTTGCCAAAATCGGCCAGCCCCACCGCGTTCGGGTCGACGTTGTGCAGATCGACCAGTACTCGGATCAACGAGTCGACGCAGCCGTCGATAACGGTGTGACTGAGCGCTTCCAGTTGGGCGCGCCGGCGCACCACTTGTCCGGCAACGAATTCGACGATCTGGAACGGCGCGCCTAACACCGAGTCGTCCTCGCACAGCGCGATCGCGCGCGCCACCGGAACCGGTGTGTCCTGCAGCGCGGCAACCACCTTGTACTCACGGGCCATATCGTGCGCCGACGGTGTCAGCCCGTGCAGCGGCGGACGCCGCACCAGCCAGCTCGTCGCGTCGTCGTAGACGCGGAACGTCAGATTCGAGCGGCCACCGGAGATGAAGTCGGCCCGTAACTCGCCGTCGCGTCCGATGCCGAGCGAACGCAGATACCGGTCCAGCGAGGCCAGGTCGAGCCCCTCGAGTTGGTCAGCCGTAGTCACCGCACTTGTTTACCATCGCTGATCGCCCGGCTTGGCTACCACCACCGATTGCCCGACTCCTTCTCAGGCCGTTCCACGGCCTGCATCGTCGTCGAGCAGGCGCTGGTTTCGGGGCAGCAGGTCCCACACGTGCTCGACCGCGTTGACCGTCGCCACCGTCGCCTGACCGGACCGCGAGAACAACAGCCGGGTCACCGACGCATAGTCGACGGGGAAAGACAACAGCCGGGCCGTGCCCAGAATCTCGTGCAGCAGCACGTTGATCACTCCGCCGTGGCTGAATACCGCCACCGTGTCCTCGGGATCGGCGGCGGCGACCAGGTCGTCGACCGCCGCGCGGACGCGGGCGCGAAATGCGTCCTCGTCGACCGCACTCGGCAGACGCCCTTGAGCCAACCGCTCCCATTCCTGCGGGTTCTCCTGACGTATCTGCTCGACGGGGATGTACAGCGGAAGGTCACGGTCGTATTCGGCGAATCGATCGTCGATCTCGACAATCAGCTCGCGCACCGCCGCGACCGGTTCGGCGGTCTGAATGGCGCGCCGTTGCGGGCTGCTCACCACCCGGGAGATGGGAAACCTGGCGAGTGCCTCGGGCAGCCTTTCGACCTGCGCCAACCCTTCGTCGGACAGGTCTGGATCGGAGCCGTCGCCGTGTTCACTGCGCAGCGGCAGCGCATGCCGGACCAAAAGCACTTGCATGTTTTGTCCTGTCGCCTGGTAGATCCTTCGGCTAGCACCGCCAAGCCTCGCATGTGGGTACGGCACCTTCCCAAACGAGCAGAGAATGCTATTCTCTGTACGGAGAGTGGGGTGTGCGGACAATGAAGACTGCTGGCGAGACCCAACTGGATCCGGGCGCTCTGGGCCGTTGGCTGGATGCAAACGGCGCACCGGGCAGCGGCGAAGAACCGGTGCTGCAACAGCTGAAGGGCGGTTCGCAGAACACCCTGTATCTGATCGAGCGGGGCTCGTCGGAGGCGCGGGCAAGGATGGTGCTCCGGATGCCGGGCGCACGTGCCGACGCGGCTCGCATCGATGGCCTGCTGCGGGAGATCCGCCTGGTGCGGGCGCTGTCCGGGACCGATGTCCCCCACGCGGCGCTGATCGCCGCCGACGAATCCGGCACCGTGCTGGGCATGCCGTTCTACGTGATGCAGGCAATCGACGGCTGGAGCCCGATGGACGGCGGGTGGCAAGCGCCATTTGACACCGACTTGCAGGCCCGCCGCGGGCTGGCGTTCCAACTGGTCGAGGGCGCCGCCAAGCTCGGCCGGGTTGATTGGCGCGCCCAGGGCCTGGAGGGCTTCGGCCGCCCCGACGGGTTCCACGAACGGCAGGTCGATCGCTGGCTGAAGTTTCTCGACGCCTACAAGGTGCGCGAACTTCCCGGCCTGGACGAAGCCGCCGACTGGCTGCGCCACAACCGGCCCGCGCAATACAAGCCCGGCATCATGCACGGCGACTACCAGTTCGCCAATGTGATGTTCGCGCAGGGAACGCCGGCGCGATTGGCCGCGATCGTGGACTGGGAAATGACGACGGTCGGCGACCCGTTGCTGGATCTGGCCTGGGCGCTGCTGGGCTACGACGCCGAAAATCCCCGCACCGACGGGTTCTATCTGGACATGCGCGGCATGCCTACTCGCAGCGAGTTACTGCAGCACTATGAGAGCGTGAGCGGGCTTTCCACCGAGAACATCGATTACTACCTGGTGCTCGCCAACTGGAAACTCGGGATCGTGCTGGAGAAGACGTATGCGGCCGGGGTAAGGACCGGCAAAGTGGACCCAAAGATCAAGGATGCTTTCGCCTCGATGATCCCGCAGCTGATCGCCACAGCAGCCGAGCTGGCCCGGGCTTTGCCTTCTGACAGGCCGACTGGGGGCTGCTGAAATGGCTTATGCGGAGCGGGTTTTCGACCTCACCGACCGGGTCGTGCTGATCACCGGCAGCAGCCGCGGACTGGGGCGTGAAATGGCGTTTGCCGTCGCGCGCTGCGGCGCCGACGTGGTGATCGCCAGTCGCAACATAGACACCTGCGTGACCACCGCCAAGGCGATCGAGGCCGAGACCGGCCGCTCGGCTATGCCCTATCAGGTGCACGTCGGACGCTGGGATCAGCTCGACGGATTGGTCGAGGCGACGTATGGCCGGTTCGGCAAGGTCGACACGTTGATCAACAACGCGGGCATGTCACCGCTATACGACAAGCTGACCGACGTCAGCGAAAAGCTGTTCGACGCAGTGGTCAATCTGAATCTCAAGGGGCCCTTCAGATTATCGGCATTGGTCGGCGAGCGGATGGTCGCGGCCGGCCGCGGGTCCATCATCAACGTCAGTTCCACCGGGTCGCTGCGTCCCGGCGGCGACATCATTCCCTACGCCGCGGCCAAGGCCGGACTCAACGCGATGACCGAGGGACTGGCGCGGGCGTTCGGACCGACCGTGCGAGTCAACACGTTGATGGCGGGACCGTTCCTAACCGATATCAGCAAAGCATGGAACCTCGACAAGGCGACGCATAACCCGTTCGGGCACCTCTCGTTGCAACGCGCCGGTGACCCGCCGGAAATCGTTGGTGCCGCCCTGTTTCTTGCATCCGATGCCTCCAGTTTCACCACCGGTTCGATCGTGCGCGCCGACGGTGGCATTCCCTAAACGGCTCAGAAAGACAGGAGCATTCGATGACATGGGACTTCTCCACCGAGCCTGAGTTCGAGAAGAAGCTGGACTGGATCCGCGAGTTCGTGCGCGAGGAGGTGGAACCCCTCGAGGTGCTGTTCCCAGGTTGCGAGTTCCTGCCGCTCAATGACGAACGCCGCCGGATAGTCGATCCACTCAAGCAGCAAGTTCGCGACAACGGCTTATGGGCGCCACATTTGGGGCCCGAACTGGGCGGGCAGGGTTTCGGCGCGGTCAAGCTGACGTTGATCAACGAGATCCTGGGCCGCAGCCCGTGGGCGCCGATCGTGTTCGGAACACAGGCGCCTGACACGGGCAATGCGGAGATCATCGCCCGCTTCGGAACCCAGGATCAGAAGGACAGCTATCTGGCCGGACTGCTGTCCGGTGAGATCTTCTCCTGCTTCTCGATGACGGAGCCCCAAGGCGGCGCCGATCCGCGGGTCTTCACCACCCGAGCCGTCCGCGACGGGGACGACTGGGTGATCACCGGGCGAAAGTACTTCTCCTCCAACGCATCGGTCGCCTCCTTCTTCATCGTTGTGGCGATCACCGATCCCGAGGTGCCCGTCCATCGCGGCGCCTCAACGTTCCTCGTTCCGGCCGGAACGCCGGGCCTGAACCTCGAAGCCACCCATCATCTCGTCGGCGCAGACCCCCACGAACCGGGGCATTCCCTGGTGCGCTACGACGGGGTGCGGGTGCCTTCGGATGCTTTGCTTGGTGAACCCGGACAGGGCTTCCTGATTCTGCAGACCCGGCTGGCCGGCGGGCGGCTGCATCATGCGATGCGGTCGATCGGGATGGCGCAGCGCGCTGTCGACATGATGTCTCGGCGCGCGAAAAGCCGTTTTACACAAGGCAGCTCGCTGGCCGATAAGCAGTTGGTGCAGGAGTTCATCGCCGACTCTTATACCGAGTTGATACCGTTCCGGCTGACCGTGCTGCACGCCGCCTGGCTGATCGACACCGGCGACGAGCACGCCGCCCGCGCCGAGATCGCGACCTGCAAGATCCTCGCGTCACAGGTACTCAAATCGATTGCGCTGCGGGCAATCCAGGTACACGGCGCGCTCGGGCTCACGGATCAGCTGCCACTGGTCAACGTACTGCTGGGTGGCATCGCGCTCGGTCTGGCCGACGGGCCCACCGAAGCACACAAGGTCAATCTGGCGCGGATGCTTCTCAAGGGCTACGAAGCCGAAGAGGCGGATTGGCCCAGCGAATTGCTGGACGTCCGGCGGGAGGCGGCCCGTGCCAAGTACGGCGACCTCGTCGACCGGATTCCGGCGCTTGCCGATTCGCCGTGAACGACAGAGTCGCCGCGGCGGTCGAGCGGGCACTCGACGACCGCCAGCGCGAAGCCACCGAGGAGGTGGAACGCATACTGGCCGCTGCGGTGCGGGTGATGGAGCGGGCCGCGCCCGAGCCGCCTCGGGTCAGCGACATCGTCTCGGAAGCCGGCTCGTCGAACAAGGCGTTCTATCGGTATTTCGCCGGCAAGGACGATCTCATCTTGGCGGTCATGGAGCGCGGGGTGGCCATCGTCGTGTCCTACCTTCAGCACCAGATGGCCAAGGAGTCCAAGCCGGAAGACAAGGTCGCCCGCTGGATCGAGGGCACGCTGGCACAGGTCGCCGATCCGCACCTGATCAGCATGAGCCGCGCCGCGGCCGGGCAGATGTCGGCGGTCGCCAACTGGCGATCGGCCGATCAGGAAATGATGCGACCGTTGCGGGACCTGCTGATCGAGCCGGTTACGGCGCTGGCAAGTGACGATGTCGATCGCGACGTCCAGGCGGTGTTCTGCTGCACCGCAGCCACCATGCGGCGATATATGGGTTCGGCGGACCGGCCCGGCCCCGACGACATCGCACACGTGGTGCGGTTCTGCTTACGCGGATTGGGGGTCAGTTGATGCGCGCCGTTGTCTGCCGTTCCTACGGCACACCGGAGGATCTGGTGATCGAGGATGTCGCCGATCCAATTCCGGGCCCCGGTCAGCTGCTGGTACGGGTGCGCGCCGCCGCGGTCAACTTCCCCGACGTGCTGTTCATCGCCGGCAAATACCAGGTCAAAATCCCGCCACCGTTCATACCGGGTAACGAAATCGCCGGCGAAGTGATCGCCGCGGGCGAGGGCGCTCCGTTTCGTCCGGGCCAGCGGGTATCCGGAACCACCTTTGGCGCGTTTGCCGAGCAGGCACTGCTCGATGCGGGCTCGGCGATACTCATGCCCGACGACGCTGACTTCGCGTCGGCCGCGGCATTCGGTGTGACCTACCGCACCGCCTATCATGCCTTGCGCTCGGTTGCCCAAGTGGCAGAAGCGGAATGGGTCGTGGTGCTGGGTGCTGCGGGCGGCGTGGGGCTGGCCGCCGTCGATCTCGCGGTGGCCATGAAAGCCCGGGTGCTGGCTGCCGCATCAAGTCCGGAGAAACTCGAGCTGTGCCGGCAGCGTGGCGCCGAGGCCACCGTGGACTACGACCGGGAAGACCTGAAGACCCGTATCCGCGAACTGACCGGCGACGCCGCCCGGGTGGTCCTCGACCCTGTCGGCGGATCGTATTCGGAGCCGGCACTGCGCGGACTCGCGCGCGGCGGAACCTTCATCACCCTGGGCTACGCCGCGGGAACTATCCCGGCTATTCCGCTCAATCTCGTTCTGCTCAAAGATATCTGCGTGCGCGGCATGGAGATCCGCACCTTCATGAGTGATCATCCCGATGAGGCCATCCGCGACGTGCAAGAGTTGGAGGAGATGTTCGCCGACGGCACCGTTCGTCCCTATATCGGCGCGCGATTCCCCTTGTCCGAAACCGCGGCGGCACTGCGGCATGTGGCCGAGCGCAAAGTCCTGGGCAAGGCGGTAATCGACGTCGAGTAAAGCGGTCCGGACCTCACGGCGTGACTATGTCGAAATTCTGGTCCGATTGGTCGAGCACGCCCAAGAAAGCTTGGAGTGCGGTCTGGTCGCCCGCTATTTCCAGTCCGGGTGAGGTGAAATCGCCCATTGCCACTGCCAGCAGCCGAGACTTGCTGTCCAGCTTGACCGTAACGTTTGCCGTCGCGGAGTCGGCAGCCACCTTGCGATAAACCAGCACCCCGTTACGCAGGGCGAGCCGGTAATTGGCGGCCAGATCGGCGAACGAAATGTCGATCGCGATGTTGAGGTCCCAGCTGCGCGGTCCATCGACCCTCAGTGCGAAGCTGTCGAAGATCTGCTCCGGTGTCAGCTGGTTGAGCATCGACATTGAGGTCGCCGTGACGGCGGTGCCGAAGTTGCCGTGACGCAATTCGGTTGCCCCACTCATGAAGAAGTTGCGCCACGTCGCGTTTTCGGCGCCGTAGGCAAGCTGCTCGAGCGTATCGGCGTACAGTGCACGCGCCGCCGCATGGTCGCTATCAGCGAAGATCGCATGATCGAGAATCGTAGCCGCCCAACGGAAGTCACCGGATTCGAATGCCTCCTTGGCAAGTTCGACGACGCGATCGATCCCGCCCATTGCGTCCACGTAACGCGGGGCGAGGGCCTCTGGGGGATGGGGCCACAACCGGGCCGGGTTGCCGTCGAACCAACCCATGTAGCGCTGGTAAACCGCCTTCACGTTGTGGCTGACCGACCCGTAATACCCGTGGGTATGCCAGGCCCGTTCCAGCGCGGGCGGCATCTGGAACATTTCTGCGATTTCCACGCCGGTATAGCCGCGGTTGAGCAGGCGCAGTGTCTGGTCGTGCAGGTACGCGTACAAGTCGCGCTGCAGCGACAAGAACTCGACGATGCTCTCCCGTCCCCAGGTTGGCCAGTGGTGGGAAGCGAACACCACGTCGGCGCGGTCGGCGAAGGTGTCAATCGCCTCGGTCAGGTAGCCCGACCAGGCATGCGGGTCACGCACCAGCGCGCCGCGCAGGGTCAGCAGGTTATGGAGGTTATGGGTGGCGTTCTCGGCCATGCACAGCGCGCGGTAGCGCGGGAAGTAAAAGTGCATTTCGGCGGGCGCCTCGGTGCCGGGCGCCATCTGGAACTCGATCTCCACGCCGCCGATGGTGTGCTTCTCTCCGGTCCTGCGGATGTCGATGGTTGGGACGATGACGGCCACCTCGCCGGTGGATGGGGCCTGGCCGAGTCCGCAGCCCACCTGGTCCAGGGGTCCGCGTGGCAGCAGGGTGCCGTACATGTAAGTCGCCCTGCGTGTCATTGCCGGGCCGGCGTAGACATTCTCCTGCACCGCATGCTCGACGAAACCCTCCGGCGCCAGCACGGCCACCGCCCCGGCATCCACGTCCGCCTGGGAGGTGACGCCCAGTACGCCGCCGAAGTGGTCGACGTGGCTGTGTGTGTAGATCACCGCGACGACGGGGCGGTCACCACCCCGATGAGTGCGATACAAATCCAGCGCCGCGGCGGCTACCTCGGTGGATACCAACGGATCGATGACGATGATGCCGGTGTCGCCTTCGACGAGGGTGACGTTCGAGATGTCGAGACCACGGACCTGATAGATGCCCGGTACCACTTCGTAGAGACCTTGTTTGGCGGCGAGGGTCGATTGCCGCCATAGGCTGGGGTGCACCGACGTCGGCGCGGGCCCGCCGAGGAACGAGTAAGCGTCGTTGTCCCAGACCACGCGGCCGTCGGCCGCCTTGATGACACATGGGGACAGGGCCGCGATGAATCCGCGATCGGCGTCGTCGAACTCCGTCGTGTCATGAAGTGGCAGAGCGTTTTCGCGGTGTGCCGACTCGATGACGGCGGTTGGCGGTTTGTGGTCCACCGGCAATACATTGCCATCAATGCGCCGCCCCCGGAACGGCCATGTTGTCGAGTGGCCAATGAACAAGAAAATAATTTTCTCGGACCCTGGATCTTCGGTCCCGCAAACCCGCATACTTCCGGGACGGCCCTCAACGCCGAGGACCGCAACGATCGGGCAAAGGAGAACAGGTGAAGCGTGGACTGATGGTCGCGGCAGCTGGGGCGGCAATTCTGGCCGCAGGTGTTTCCGGCTGTTCCAGCAACAAGTCGACTTCGAGCGGTGGCGGGACTTCTTCGACGGGAGGGTCCGTCTCGGTAGCCGCCCCAAGCGGTGCCAACGCGTCGAAGGTCATCATCGACGGTAAGGACCAAAACGTTCAGGGCACCACTGTTTGCACCACCACGGCCGGCACCGTCAACCTCGCAATCGGTGGGGCCGCCACCGGGATTGGTGTGGTGCTCAGCGACGCCAACCCGCCCCAGGTGAAGTCGGTGGCGCTCGGCAACGTCAATGGCGTGAGCCTCGGTTACGCGGCGGGCGGTCAGGGCAATGCCTCGGCGACCAAGGACGGCAACAGCTACAAGATCACCGGCACCGCCACCGGTGTTGACATGGCCAACCCGATGCAACCGGTGAACAAGCCGTTTGAAATCGACGTGACCTGCTCCTAGCGCGGTGACGATGCGCGCCGCTCAGCCGCGCGGGGAGGAACCGGGCAGTCCGGCCTCAGCTCGGTGACCTAGAGAGTTAAAGCGGGCGGGTGCCACCCGTTCAGTGGCAACCGCACCGTGAACTCCGTATGGCCGGGTGAGCTGTTCAACGTGATCGTTCCGTGGTGCGCCTTGACGACCGCGGAGGCGATCGCCAGACCCAGCCCGGTGCTGCCGCCTTTACGGGAGCGCGAGGAATCGCCGCGGGCAAACCGCTCGAATACCTCGGATTGAAGCGCTGCCGGAATGCCGGGGCCGTTGTCGATGACCCGTAGCACGGCGTGCGCGGGCTCAGTGTTCAATCGCGTTGTCACGGCGGTGCCGGAGCCGGTGTGGACACGCGCGTTGGCGAGCAAGTTGGTCAGCACCTGATGCAACCGGGCCGCATCACCGGTGATGACCACGGGCTCCTCGGGTAGATCAAGCTCCCACTGGTGATCCGGCCCGGCGACGTGTGCGTCGCTGACTGCGTCAACCGCCAGCCTCGACAGATCCACCGGTTCACGCTCCAGTGGCCGGCCGGAGTCCAGGCGGGCCAGCAGCAGCAGGTCCTCGACGAGGCGCGTTATGCGCTCCGTTTCGGATGCCACCCGGCTCATCGCGTGCGCCACCGCCTCGCGGTCGTCACCCATGCGTTGGGCGAGTTCGGTGTAGCCGCGGATCGCGGCGAGCGGCGTACGCAGTTCGTGACTGGCGTCGGCGACGAATTGGCGAACCCGGGTCTCACTGGCCTGCCGCGCCGACAATGCGGCCGCGATGTGGTCGAGCATCCGGTTCAGTGCCGACCCGAGCTGGCCCACCTCGGTGAACGGATTCGCGTCCGACTCGGCCACCCGCACCGGCAGTTCGACCTCGCCGCGGTCCAACGGTAGTTCGACGACTTCGCTTGCGGTTTGTGCGACGCGGCGCAGCGGCGCCAGCGCCCGCCTGATGATGACGACGCCGGCGGTGGTCGCGGCAACCAGCGCGATCACCGTGACGATCCCGAGGATGATCAGCATCCGGATCATCGTGGCGTCGACGTTGGACATCGACATACCGGTAACGATGACGTCGCCCCCGCTCCGACTCGGGGCGGCAACGACGCGATAGCGACCCAGGCCATCGAGGTTGAGGGTCACCGGCGTGCGGCTGTCGGCGATCTGTTCGAGTTGGGTTTGAGCGGTGGGGGTCAACGCGGCCCGAGAACCGGCACTGGTCAGGTAGCCGGCGTCGACCGTCTTGCCGTGGTTGATCACCGCGGCCACCATGCCCGCCGGCTGGCCCGGCGCGTCGAGGAACCGCGGACCGGGGCCCGGCCTCGGATAGAAGTGCGATTCGTGCCGCCAGCCCGGACGCTTAGGTTCGGGGTACATCAGTGCCGAGCGGTAGGAGGCCCCGGCGAGCTGCCCGTCGAGCTGCGCCACGAGATGGTGGAGCAGCGCCAGTTCGGTCGCCGCGGTGATTCCGACGCACACGACTGCGAGAACGACGATCTGCCCGACCAGCAGCCGTAGCCGAAGTGACCAGGCCCGCCGCGTGCTAGCGGGCCGGCTTGAGGACATAGCCCGCGCCGCGCAGTGTGTGGATCATCGGGTCGCGACCGTTGTCAATCTTCTTGCGCAGGTAGGAAATATAGAGCTCGACGATGTTGGACCGGCCGCCGAAGTCATAGCTCCATACCCGGTCCAGGATCTGGGCCTTACTCAGCACCCGTTTGGAGTTGCGCATCATGAACCGAAGCAGCTCGAACTCGGTGGAGGTCAACGAGATCGGCTCGCCGGCACGCCTCACCTCGTGACTGTCCTCGTCGAGCACCAGGTCCCCGACCACCAGCTGCGCCCCGCTATCGACCGTCGTCACTCCGGTGCGGCGCAACAGTGCCCGCAACCGCAGCACCACCTCTTCGATGCTGAACGGCTTGGTGACGTAGTCGTCGCCACCAGCGGTCAGGCCGGCGATGCGGTCTTCCACCGAGTCTTTAGCCGTCAGCAGCAGCACCGGCAGCTGCGGGTTGTCTTCGCGAAGTTTGTGCAGGACATCGAGCCCGCTCATATCGGGCAGCATCACGTCGAGAACCACCACGTCGGGCCGCTGAGCGCGGGCCGACGCAACCGCCGACGACCCATCTGCGGCGGTGGCGATATTCCATCCCTCGTACCGCAGTGCCATTGACACCATTTCGGCGAGGACAGGCTCGTCGTCCACAACCAGTACATTGATCGGGTTGCCGTCGGCACGGCACATGACAACCCGCTCTACCGAGGCTCGGGACTGCGTCACAGTTTCCAGTATCCGCACCTGACTGGGCTGACGCTATGCCCTTCCTATGCGTGTGCTGTGAAACGGATCGCGCGGCCTGCTGAACAGCCACGCGATCCGTTGTTTGGGCCGATGCCTAATACCAGTACCGCCGGCCGGCGACGGGGCGGCCCACCGAGCCCATAATCCACAGCACCGCGCCAATGACGAGCAAGACGATTCCGATCGTCCACAACAACGGAATGTGGAACAAATATCCGAGAATGAGTAAGACTGCACCTAAGACGATCATGACAGCTTCCTTTACGTGAGGGCCCTAAGCCACTTCTAGGCCACTGGGCATTGAACTGGGCTGCGGTAGATGGCAATCCTTGACTTTCGGGTTGACTCCCGCGTAGTTCAAGGGCCCCGCGATTACTGTCAGCGCGATGTTTCCCGCTGTGACACAACTTGTTGACCCACCCTTGAAGTAGTCGCGCTGGTACGCCGCGAAGACTCCGATGAGCAGCCACACCAGGACAATCGCGCCGATAACTCCGCGACCACGCATGGTGACCTCCATTGTGTTCGAGAAGGATTCCCGTGGGCCTAGCTTTACCCGTTGCACTCATGTCTAAACATCGCTGCGATTGATTATGGCCGCTTAACTCCGTAACCAACAGGGCCAGGCGCGCTAGGTATATTCGGCGAGCCACGCTTCGGCCCGCTTCTTCGACGCGCGTGACAGCCACGCGTCCTGAATCAGCTCGGCCAATTCCGTCGTCGTGATTTCTGACAGTCGGCTAGCCCGCACCAGTACCGAGAGATGCCCGTCGAAATGGCTTGTGGTGAAAAACGGCGACGCGGGATCCTGGATGAGCGCCAGCTTGTCGCTCTCCGACTCCACCCAGAGCATGATCACGTCGGCGTAGCGTTCGCCGGTCTCCGGATCGGTCGCGTCGGGTTGCGGAGTGCGGAAGAATACGAACGATTTTCCGCCCACCTGATAAATCGCGTTGCCCTTAGGGCCCGCCAGGCGCTTGACGTGCGGCATCGAAGCGGCGATCTCATGCACGTCGCTTACCCGGGCCGGTCGATCAGCCATAGCGGTGAGGGTACCGCTGATGCCAATTCGGTCGCATGACGAGCGGCGTTGCGGTGGAGGCAGATTCAGACTCCGACCGCCGGTTGCGAAGTCCTTGCGCCGGGGCCGATCAATAGTCGAGAGCCTTTGCCAGCAGTCCAGCAAGTCGTTGTTGTTCACCGGCCGAGAGTCGACCTGTCAAGGGTTCCATGAGCTCTCCCATCTCGGCGATGATCCGTGTTGCCAGCCGTTTCGCCTCGGTAGTGAGGCTGACCCGCACCGATCGGCGGTCGACGGGATGGGGGGTCTTCTGAACCAGTCCACGATCGACAGCGCGGTCAATCAGGCCGCTGACGGTTGAGCGTTCAAGCCCGAGATAGGTTGCCAATTCAGCCATCGTCGGCTCGCGGTCGCGCAAGGTTCCGAGCACACGCAGCTGGGTCAGGGACAGGTCGTGTTCGGCGGCAACGCGGCTCAGCGCCGCAATGACTGTGAAAGACACCTGGACCAGACCGCCTCTGAGCTCATCGACCGTATCCATGAAACAACTATAGCTTGATTTAGTTCGTATTACCATATATTTTAATTCGTATTACCATCTAGTTTTAGGAGGATCGCCGTGTACGCGGCAGTCGTTACCTCATTCGACAGGCCTCCGGCCTATCGCGAGTTTCCGTGCCCCACCCCGCAGACATCCGACGCGATTCTGGTCGACGTCATCGCCTCCTGCCTGCATCCGCGAGTGCGGTCCCAGGCGGACGGCTCGCATTACGCGAGTTCCGGTGAACTGCCACTGGTGCCGGGCATCGACGGAGTGGGACGCGCCCCCGACGGCGCTCTGCGCTACTTTGTCCTACCTGACATCACCATGGGAGCGATGGCCGAGCAGACCGTTATCGACCAACGCCGCAGCGTCGCACTGCCCGACGACGCCGACCCCGTCGTGGTGGCCGCAGGAGTGAACCCCGTGATGTCATCTTGGATCGCTCTTCGCCGGCGCATCGACTTCGAGCCGGGCCAAACGGTGCTAGTTCTCGGCGCCACCGGAAGCTCAGGTCGGATGGCCGTGCAGGTCGCGAAGCGCCTAGCAGCCAGTCACATCATCGGCGCCGGACGACACGCTCGGCGGCTCTCGGTCCTCACCGGCCTAGGAGCCGACAGCACAGTTCAACTCGACAACGCCGCTGCGGTAAGTGATCTCGCTCAGGCAGCACGAGATGTCGACGTCGTCGTCGACTACCTGTGGGGCCCAATCACGGCCGACGTAATGGCCGGCATTGCCGGTAGCCGATCCGACCCGGGAAAACCTCTTACCTGGATCGAAATCGGCTCTGTTGCCGGCCCCTCGGCCGACATTCCTTCCGCAGCGCTGCGTGCCGTGCGGTTGCAGATCGTCGGAAGCGGACAGGGATCAGTCCCAACTAGCGACATCGTGGCCGAAGTGCCCACGATTATCGACGAAATCATAAGCGGAACTTTTGATATCGATGCCCGCGCAGTGCCGCTTGCCGAGGTGGAAAACGCATGGAGAGACACCACCACCACCAACCAGCGGATCGTCATCACGCCATAGATGTGGCCGTGATGGGCAGGGTCGATCGGGATCAATCCCACGAGCGTGGGGCAAAGCCCGCGTACGACCTAGTAGCCGTGCCAGTGACCGTGGTCGCGGGGGTCGCCGTCGTACCAGTGGTCGTCGTGGCAGCGGCCGTGGTCCCGGTTGTTCCCCCAACCTGGATCCCACCACTGTCCGGGACACGAGTGGTAATCCGGGAAGGGTGCGGGCACTGGTTGGGCCTCGGCGACGGCGGCCGCCCCCAAACCAGCGAGCCGAGACCGGCTCCCACCACCAATGTTGTTGCGGCGGAGCGAAGAATGCGTTTCATGCCCCACTGGTTCCCTTTGGTTCTCCCCGCGCAGCGTCTGAAACACGCTCTGACATCACGGTTTCACAACGACGCTGCTGCCGCAATGGTGTACAGATTTGCGGGGCGGCGGGCAGGCCCTGCCAAAACGCTTGTGATAGGCGGGATTCGTTGCGCCACAGCGGTTTGCCCGAATTCTCAGTATCGGGTATAACGAACTTCGCTTACCGGCCCGCAAACATGTTTGCGGGTGAGGCCTATGTCAATTGCAGGAATGGGCAATGACGATCCCCGAGCAGGCCTGTGCGGCGGGCCCCATCAGCCTGCTCGTCGCTGCGCGGACACGTAGAGGG
>NZ_JBKQOI010000083.1:0-6363 GCF_052145595.1 Mycobacterium sp.
CCCTACCCGAGGTGCCCGAGTCGGATGTGGCCGACCGGCTGGGTGGGTGGCCGGACGTGCCGGACATCGCCCTGGTCGTGGACTGGATCGAGTTCGGCCAGCTGCTCCGCCAAGCCTTGGGGTGGGAGACCTACCCCGAGTGGCCTAGCCAGCCAGCCAACCACTAACCCCCCAGACATCCGCCCCGGAGCCCACACCCCCGGGGCGGGTCAACGACAACGCTTATCCACGCAATCGGGGACTTCGGTGGGTTCCCAACGAAGTCAGCGCCCGCTGACCTGCGGCCCCCCGGGTATTTCCATTTAGTAATTGCTCAGGCAGCTCCTGAACGTGGGGTCCAGCACGGATGCATCGACGTCGGTGGTATCTGAATGCGACTCACCTGTCAACGATGTCGAGGACTCAGACACCTCCAAGCGCGCTGACTCCGGCTGTTCAGCGGCGGCCGGTGGCCGGGGCGAGGCGGGCCATCCCGCGCATGATCCACGGTGTCCGCCTCGCGATCACCTCCACGGCGCGGTCCGAGCGGCGCATCGCGGTCCGACGGCCAGGGGTGGGTATTGAGGCCAGCTCCGCCTCGGCCGATCCCGCCCGCGGGCCGTGGCGATTGACCGCCAGCAGTTGCCAGGTGCCGGGCACGCCACGCAGCTCGACGCTGCCGCGGTCCTCGAAGCCGGTGCCCGAGCCGACCACCAGGTCACGCACGGTGCGGGAGACGAGGATTTCGCCCGCGCCGGCCTGGCCGCAGATCCGCGCCGCGATGTGTACCGCGATCCCCCCGATGTCCGCATCCAGCAGTTCGCACTCGCCGGTGTGGATGCCGGCGCGGATCTCGATGCCCAGCGTCTCGGCCTCAGCACGCAGGGCCTCGGCGCAGCGGATGGCCTGCGTCGGCCCGTCGAACGTGGCGAGATACCCGTCGCCGGTGCTCTTGACCACCGTGCCGCCGAAGCGTTGCGTGAGGTCGGCGGTGATCTCACCAAAGCGATGCAGCACCGCACGCCACCGCTGATCGCCCACGGCCGCGGCGTGTTGGGTCGAGGCGACCATGTCGGTGAACAACACGGTGCGCAGGGCGCGGTGTGTCTGCGCCGGTGCGGCATGGCTGCCGGTGAGGAACTCCTCGATCTCGGTCAGGATCCGGTCGGGCTCGGTGAACCAGGGCGCGTGGTCGGCGCCGTCGACCTCGAGGTACCGCGCGCCGGGAATGTGGTCGGCGAGGTAGCGGCCGCCCTGCACCGGGGCGGTGTCCTCGCGGGCATGGATGACGAGGGTGGGCGCGCTGATCGTCGGCAGGATCGGCCGCACGTCGATCCGGAAGTTCGATTCCACTGTCGCTCGCAGCATCCCCGGGCTGGCGCACATGCGCTCGACCATGGCGAGCTGGCGTACCGACCGGACCGACGGGAAAAAAACCTTCGCTGTTGCACCGCTGCCCCACGCCGAGCGGGCGGCGCGGCCCATTTCCTGCATGCGGGCGATCTGCTTCGTCGACGGCGTGTAGTCCTCACCCAGCTCGGGTACGAGGCGCGCCCGCAGCTCGGCCGGGTCGCGATCCAAGTCGTCCCAGCTGGCGCCGGGCAGGCCCGAGAACGAGCCGTAAAGGATCAGCGCCCGGGTTCGCTCCGGTCGTTTTGCCGCAAACACGATGGCCTGCGGGCCGCCCTCACTCATACCGAAGAGGACGGGCTTTCCAAAGCCGACGGCGTCCATGACGGCCTCGATCTCGGCCGCTCGATCCTCGAGCAAACGAACTTTCGGGATGGGGTCCGACAGCCCGACCCCAGCCTTGTCGAACACGAGGACCCGACAGAACGTGGCGAGCCGCTCGAAGAAGGCCTTAAATTCGGGCATGGCCCAGAACAGCTCGACGTGGCTGACCATTGGCCCGACGAAGACGAGCTCGACGGGCCCGTCGCCGAACACCTGATACGCCAGGCTGAGATCGCCGCACTTGGCGTACAACGTGTCTGCCATGGCATGAGCGTACTGGTGATCCCACCGTTCGCCGGGGCACCAGTGATAGTCCGTCCGGTATTTCCAGTTAGTGATTGCTCAGGCAATTAGCCCGGCTTGAGGCTCGGCTACGACTTTCTCGATTCGCGCGAGCGAGGCCGAGCAGACGCAGAATCGCACTATTCGAGCCCGCGAAGTGCGATTCTGCGTCTGCTCGCCGTTAGACATAGCTACACAGCCCAGCGCGCCTGGAGCGTCGGCGGTTTGCGGAACACCAGACCTCGCGGCGCATTGGGATGGTCGGGGTCGAGCCGCAGCCCAGGCAAGCGGTCCAGGAGTCGACCGACCGCGATCGTGGTTTCCGTCCTGGCGAGCTGTGCGCCCAGGCAAAAATGTGGACCCTGCGCGAAGGCAAGGTTGAGCTTGGCGTTAGCACGCCGGATGTCGAACCGGTCGGGGTCGCTGAACACGAGCGGATCTCGGTTGGCGCCGGCGATCGATACGCTGACCAGATCGCCGCGCTGAATCCGACCGCCCCCCAGCTCGACATCGCGTGTCGCGTAGCGGTCGACGACCGCGGCGGCCGGCTCCAACCGGATCGACTCCTCGATCGCGTTGGGCAGAAGATCGGCGTGGTCACGCACAAGCGCGAGCGTCCCGGTGTCACCCAGCAGATGCCGGACAGCGTTGAGAATCATGCCCTCCGTCGTGTCGATACCGCCGAACATCAACACCGCCGCGTTTGACGCGACCTCGTCCTGGCTCAGCCCTTCCGGCGCCCGCGCGGCCTCCCTCAGCAGCGAGGGTCCGTCGGTAGAGCCGAGAGTCCGTGTGACGGCGGCCCGCAGCCGGGCGAACGCATCCGCGCCCGCCGCGGTGACCGGCCTGCCGGCGGTCACCTCGGATACCGCCGCCACGATCGAGGCGTACCAGGACAACACCGTGTCGACATTGACATCGCGCAGCCCGAGCGCCTCGGTGACCACCGCCACCGCGAGCGGACCGGCGAACTCGCGCCGTAGCTCGGCGCTGCCGGCGGGCCGCATAGCCGGGATCAACCGATCGGCCTCCGTCTCGACGAACCCGGCGAACCGATCCTGTACCCCCGCCGGGCGGAACGGATGCGCGAATGGCTCCCGGTGGCGCGTGTGGTCCGCGCCGTCGAGCGAGAGCATGCTCGCGCCGACCACCCGGGAAGTGGAGAACCGGGGATCGTCGACGGTGAAGGTGGTGGAATCCCGCATCACCCTCACCGCGAGGTCGTACCGAGTGACCAACCACCCGCCCCGGACGGCGAGCCACGACACCGGTTCGGCCGTTCGCAGCCGTGCTAGCAGCGGGTGCGGATCCGCCTGCAGCTCACGCAGGGTCGCGCCGCGCCCGATCGGGAACTTTTCGATAGCCACTTCGTAGTCATGATCGCGCGGCTTCACCGTTGCGGGCTCGAGATTGAGTCCGTCGGAGAGTTTGAAACCGGTTTACCGGTGCTGGCCCGACTCAGCGCCGCTGCGCTGCGCAGAAGTGCCCGTCTCGTCAGTGGACCGCTTCAGACCGGATGACACCACGAGGACCGACAGGACGATGGCCACCAGGAAGAGTGCCAGGACATCTCCCCACAAATGGCCCATATGGTCGCCACGGAAGGATTGCATCGCCATGATCGCGCCGTGCACAACACTGGACCACACCGCGAACCAGATCAAGCTGAGGTTTGCTGCGGGGTGGCGCGCCGCGTTGATTAGGAAGACTCCCAATGTCGCGTAGACGCCCACAATCATCATGAAGTAGTCAGACTCGTAAGGCGCGCCGTGATGCCATGCCCACCCCGCCGGCCAGACCAGCGCGAGGGGATAAACAAGGAGCATGATGACGCCAAATACGACGAGTGCGAGTTGCAGAAGTTTATATGGAGAAGACATTTCGCGCCTCCGACAGTGTGCATGCTGCTGAGCATTCTAGTGCGTTTTGGTACCGGGAAATAGGGTGTCGCAGCAGCGCTCAACCCTCCGCGCCGACAACACCAGGGGGCGACGTGCACCTTCTTCAACGGTCAGCAGTACCTCTGCGTTGGGTTTGGGAATCCATCCGCCGCGCGTCGCCGTCCTCGACCCGGCAGACTCAAGGCACGACGCCTTCGAACACGAAAAGAGGACGACTATGAGCATGGCCTATCTCGCGCAACCAGAGCAGCAGCAGCAACTGGAATGGATCGATGGCGGCACACTGGCGATCCTGCTTGACGGCAAGGCTACTAACGGCCAGTTGATGATCGGACGCTTCGATGTCAGCCAGGGCGAAGCGCCGCCCTACCACAAGCACACGCGCGAGGATGAGGTGTTCATGCTGATCAAGGGCACCGCTCTGGTCTGGTGCGATGACCAGGAGATGGAGCTGTCCGAGGGCGGAATCGTCTACTTACCCAAGGGTATTCCACATGGGTACCGCATCACTTCCCGTAAGGCTGATCTGCTGATGATTAACACCCCGGCAGGAATCGAAGGCATGTTCCGCTATGCCGGTCGGGATAAGTCAGCGCCGCGCCCGGACGGCTTTGAGATCCCGACGGAGCGTTTCGCCGAAGCAGCGCAGCAGTTCGGGAACGTTATCCTTGGTCCACCGCGCTGACCGACTCAATGACCTCGGCAGAGCCAAACTTTTTGTGACGCAAGGGACAACGCCCAGCTATGGCATCACCGCTGCAGCCGGCGGGCGACCTCGCCATACCGCTGGAAGCGCTCCTCATCACCCAGGGCGTTGTAGAGGACGATTCGCGTGGCGATTCCGTCGTACTTCTCGGCGAGCGCGTCGGCCAGGCCGTCCCACGTCGATTCGGTGGCGAACCTGGCGATGTGCTCGTCGGTGATCTGGGCCGCCATGCCCTTGAAGTCGCCGGCCTTCTGCTTCTCGCGGATGCGGGCGGTCGTGCCCTCGAACCCGGCCTGGTCCCAGATGAACGCGTAGTTGGGGGTGCTTCCGTAGAAGGACATGCTGGCCCGCACGAGTTCTCGTTCCTTGTGGCGCTCTTCGTCGCTGTCGCCGACGATCGTCATCGCCGGCACGATCACGGCGATGTCCGACGGTGAGCGGTGCGCGGTCTCCGCGCCTTCGGCGATGTTCGGCAGGACGTGACGTTTCAGGTAGCCGGGCTCACCGAGCGGATGGACGTGCACCCCGTCGGCCACCTGACCCGCCATGCGCAGCATCCACGGATTCACCGCCGCGATATCCACCTTGGGATCGGGTGCGTCGATGGGTCCCGGGCTCCACTGCGGCGTGATGAAGTCGAGGTCGTAGAAGTCGCCGTGGTGATCGAGCGTCCCCGTCCGGAACGCCGAGAAGCACGCCTTCACCGCCAGCACGTAGTCGCGCAGCCGTGGGCCGGGACGTTCGAATTCCATGCCGTAGCGGCGCACTACGTGCGTGCGAACCTGCGTGCCCAGGCCCAGCCGGAATTTCCCGCCGGTCGCCTCCTGAAGTTCCCACGCCGCGGCCGCCGTGACGAAGGGACTGCGCGGAAAGGCGACGGCGACACCGGTGGACAGCTCGAGTCCGGGAGCGGCCTGCGAGGCCACGGCGGCGCCGAGATAGGCGGTGCGGCCGGTCTCGGTGATCAGCATTCCGGAGAACCCCGCCGCCTGGGTACGCCGGGCCAGGTCGCCGACCTGCCCCAGCGGTTGCGGGACCATCATCACGTCGACGTGCACGGCGCAACAGTACGCCTTGGGGCTCAGGCTTCCGCTGAGAACAGAACGTCCGGGTTGAGGATGCCCGCCGGGTCGAAGCTCTGCTTGATGCGGCGCATCAGGTCGACCTTGACCGGGTCTTCGAGATGCAGGAAGTAAGGGGTTTTGGCGCGGCCAAGGCCGTGTTCGCCGGAGATCGCGCCACCCAATTCCATTGCGAGCGCGAAGATGTCGGTCATCAGCTTCTTCTTTTTCGCCGGGTCCTTGCAAATGATGGCCAGGTGCACGTTGCCGTCGCCGGCGTGCCCGCAGCCGGCCGCACCACCGCCCGCGGCGACGGCCAGATCGCGCGCTGCCGCAAGGAACTTCGGCATCGCGTCGCGTGGCACTACGGTGTCGATGATGTCGTCGGCGCCGATCGCCTTTGCCGTCCAAAACGCCTTCTCGCGCGCCTCGATCAGCTTGCGTGCCGCGGCCCCTTCGAGCACATAGACGTCGACGGCACCCAACTCGCCGAGCAATTCGCCGGCCCGTTCGGCATCTTCGTCCAGTCGGTCTGCCGTCCGGTTCTCAAGGGCCACAACGAGATACGCCTGGCAGCTGTCGCGGATCTTGTCGGGAATGCCCAGCTCCAGGTGCTGGGTGTGGATGAGGCCGGCCATCGTCAAGTTGTCGATGTATTCCAGGATGTAGGGCCCGAGCCCGCTGGCCAGGATCTTGGGCA
>NZ_JBKQOI010000084.1:0-3891 GCF_052145595.1 Mycobacterium sp.
AGCCGCAGGGCGATCTCAGCGGCGAGGAGGCCGTCACCGTGCAATCCAATGAATGCGGTCAGCGATCGGCCGTGATGCGCATCCCCGCGGTGCTCAGTCGCAGCGGCGACGCGCCGCCGGCGGTCGCCGTACCGGACCCGGCGACGGTCCCCGGCGCCCCAACGCCAACCATGACGGCCCCTGCGCCCCATCGCTGATCGACAACCGCTGAACAGCGCTTTTGTTCGAATTCGCGCGGTCTGGATAAAAGATTGCGAGTACTTGCTATCTATGTTACGCTCGCGGCAACCCGATGATCTGGAGGAAAACGGTGACCTACGACGTGATCATTCGCGACGGACTTTGGTTCGACGGCACCGGTAGCGCGCCGCAAACTCGTACGCTCGGTATTCGCGACGGCGTGGTGGCCACGGTTGCGTCGCACTCGGAGAGTCCCCTGGACGAGACCGGTTGCCCCGAGGTGATCGACGCCGCCGGCAAGTGGATCGTGCCCGGCTTCATCGACGTGCACACCCACTACGACGCCGAGGTGCTGCTGGACCCCGGACTGCGGGAGTCGGTGCGCCACGGTGTCACCACCGTGCTGCTGGGCAATTGCTCGTTGTCGACGGTTTACGCCAACTCCGAGGACGCCGCCGATCTGTTCAGCCGGGTCGAAGCGGTGCCGCGCGAATATGTCTGCGGCGCTTTGGACTCCAACAGGACGTGGTCGACGGCCGCGGAGTACATCGAGGCGATCGACGCGCTCCCGCTGGGGCCGAATGTCGGCTCGCTGCTTGGTCATTCGGATCTGCGGACCGCGGTGCTGGGACTTGATCGCGCCACCGACGCCGCCGTCAGGCCCACCGATGCCGAACTGGACAAAATGGCGGCAATGCTCGAAGAGGCGCTCGATGCCGGGGTGCTCGGTATGTCCGGGATGGACGCGGCCATCGACAAACTCGACGGGGAGCGCTTCCGATCGCGCGCGCTGCCGTCAACCTTCGCGACATGGCGTGAGCGGCACAAGCTGATCAAGGTGTTGCGCAGGCGCGGGCGGATGCTGCAGAGCGCACCCGACGTCGAAAACCCCGCATCAGGGTTGCTGTTCTTCTTGTCCAGCAGCCGAATGTTCGTCCGCCGCAATCCCGTTCGGATGAGCCTGCTGGTCTCTGCCGACGCCAAGTCGATGCCGCTTGCCGCGCACGTCTTCGGGCTCGGCACCCGCGTGCTCAACGCCCTCTTGGGCTCCAGCGTGCGGTTCCAGCACCTGCCGGTCCCGTTCGAGCTGTACTCCGACGGAATCGACCTGCCGGTCTTCGAAGAGTTCGGCGCCGGAACGGCGGCCCTTCATCTGCGTGAACAGTTGGAGCGCAACGAATTACTTGCCGATGAGTCCTACCGCCGCAGGTTCCGGCGTGAGTTCGACCGCATCAAGCTCGGACCGTCGTTGTGGCACCGCGACTTCCACGACGCGGTCATCGTCGAGTGCCCCGACGAGTCGTTGATCGGCAAGAGTTTTGGTGCGATCGCCGACGAGCGCGGATTGCACCCGCTCGACGCGTTCCTCGACGTGCTCGTGGAAAACGGTGAGCGCAACGTGCGGTGGACAACCACCGTCGCCAACCACCGGCCCAGGCAGCTGAACAAACTCGCCGTCGAACCCAGTGTCCACATGGGCTTTTCGGATGCCGGCGCGCACCTGCGCAACATGGCGTTCTACAACTTCGGGTTGCGGATGCTCAAGCGCACCCGGGACGCTCACCGGGCGGGCGCGCCGTTTATGTCCACCCAGCGGGCGGTGCATCGCCTCACGGGCGAATTGGCGGAGTGGTTTGGCATCGACGCCGGGACGCTGCGTCAAGGCGACCGCGCAGACTTCGTCGTGATCGACCCGGGCGGCCTCAACGAATCGCTGGACGGCTATTACGAGGAAGAGGTTCCGTTCTACGGTGGCCTGCGGCGCATGGTCAATCGCAACGACGATGCCGTGGTCGCGACCGGCGTGGGCGGCGCCGTCGTGTTCCGCGAGGGCCGATTCCGCGACGGCTACGGCCGGACCGTGAAGTCGGGCCGTTACCTGCGGGCGGGTTCGCGTCAAAGGCAGTCCGACGCGGTGAGCGTCGGCACCTGAGATGACCAGGACCCAGCGGCAACGTCGCGAGGAGACGATCGGGCGGCTCCTCGAGGCTTGCATCGCCAGCATCATCGAGGTCGGATACGCCCGGGCATCCGCTGCCGTGATCAGCAAACGGGCGGGGGTGTCCGTGGGCGCCCTGTTCCGTCATTTCGAGACGATGGGCGATTTCATGGCGGCAACAGCTTCCGAGGTGCTGCGCCGTCAGGTGGAGTCATTCACCAAGCAAGTCGCGCAAATACCGGCCGACCGACCGGCCCTGGAAGCGGCGCTGACGATTCTGCGGGACATCACCGGCAGCCCCACGAACGCGGTGCTGTACGAACTGATGATCGCCGCCCGCACCGACGAGAAGCTCAACGCCCATCTGCGTGACGTGCTTGGGCAGTACACCGCCAAGATCTACGACGCCGCGCGCGCACTGCCCGGCGCCGAGACCTTCTCGGAGGAAACGTTTCCGGTGCTGGTGGCCTTGATGACGAACGTCTTCGACGGCGCCGCCATCGTGCGAGGGGTGCTGCCGGAACCGGATATCGAAGAGCGGCGCATTGCGCTACTGACGACCCTGATCACCGGGGCATTCCCGGCTGCGGGCTCATAACACCTGCGCGAGCAGACGCAGAATCGCACGCGGATGGGCGTGTCGGTGCGATTCTGTGTCTGCTCGCGTTGCCTACAGCGACCCGATGCCGGACTCCGGGTTGAGCGCGAAACCCCAGTCGAACAGGGTCCCGGCCTGGTCCCAGTACGTCGGTCCGCCCTCTTTCACCAGCCCGTACATCATGGCGATCACCAGTCGGCGGCCACCGCGGGCGGCGGCGCCGACGAACGTCTTGCGAGCGGCGTTGGTGAAGCCCGTCTTGCCGCCGATGGCGCCGGGATAGCGCGCCAACAGTTCGTCCTGGTTGGTGATCGGCTGCTGACCGTTATCGCCGGGGAACATCGCCGACGGCTCGGAGGTGATCTGCGCGAACACCGGGTTGGCCATCGCGGCCCGGAAGATGACGGCCAGGTCGTGCGCCGTCGAGGCCCCGGAGCCGCCGGGCCCGTCCAGCCCGGACGGGGTCGCCGCGTGGGTGTTTGTCGCCCCCAGGGCGGCCGCTTTCGCGTTCATCATGGCTACCGTCGCGTCCGCCCCGCCCATTAGGTGCGCCAGCGTGTTGGCGGCGTCGTTGCCCGAGACCAGCAGCAGGGCATCCAGCAGCTGGCGCGCGGTGTAGGTGCGGCCCGGTTTGATGCCGACGCAGTTGCACTCGACCTCGGTGTCGGCCACGTCGGCGACGACGGTGGAGTCCAGGCTCACCTGGTCCAGGGCAACCAACGCCAACAGCACCTTGATGGTGCTCGCGGGCGGGTGGGCCACATTCTGGTCGCGGCCGGCCAGCACCTGGCCGCTGTCGAGATCGGCCACGATCCAGGTCTGGGCCGGCCCGTCGGGGATCGGCAGCGAGCCGATCGGCTGCATGCTGTCGGCCGCCGCGGTGTTCACGCCGACGGTGGCAACGCAAGCACCGACAGCAAGCACAGCCGCAGCCATCAGCTTCCGCATGGCCGCAAAGTTTAACTTCCAGGCCCGCGCGGCGCCTATTCCGGCGCCCAGACGGAGGCTTCTACCCCCAGGGCATGTCCCTCCAGGAGTAGAAGGCACCGGTGCCGATGTCGTGGACGCCGTAGTAGTCCCAGAAGTAGTCGTGGCAGACATTTCCGTCCCACGGGACGGGTCTGCCTGCGGGAAGGGGGTCACCCGGGCACCAATGCTGGCAGGATTTCCCGGC
>NZ_JBKQOI010000085.1:0-13984 GCF_052145595.1 Mycobacterium sp.
TCGAATACGCCATCGGCACGATAGCGGCGGCCGCCTTCGGCGCGATCCTCTACACCGTCGTAACCGGCGATTCGATCGTGTCGGCGCTGACCAACATCATCGGTCGCGCTCTCAACACCAAGGTTTAGCCGGCTGTGCGGGTGCCAGCACCGTCGAGGCGGCACTGGCGATCGCCGCGCTGGTCGTGGTGCTGGTGCTGTGCCTGGCGGGTGTCACCGCGGTGTCGATGCAAGTGCGCTGCGTCGACGCCGCACGCGAGGCCGCCCGATTGGCCGCGCGCGGGGATGAACGCACGGCGGTCGATGCCGCTCGTCGCATCGCGCCCGTCGGGGCACGGGTCCAGGTGCATCGGGACGGCGACTTCCTGGTGGCTACCGTTATTGCGCGCTCAAAGCTGTTGCCCACCTTGGACATTGCGGCCAGAGCGGTCTCGGCGGAGGAACCCCGGGGATGATCGGGGATCGGCCACCGTAGTCGCGGCCGCGATAATCGTGGTGCTGCTGTGCGTCACCGGGGCGGGGGCATATCTCGGCTCGGTGGTGGTGGCACGTCATCGGGCGCAGGCGGCAGCCGACCTGGCCGCGTTGGCCGCCGCGGCCCGGCTGCCGTCCGGAATGGCGGCGGCGTGCGCGCGCGCCACGGCGGTGGCCCGCGAGATGCGGGTCGACGATGCCCGGTGTGAGGTGGACGATCTCGACGTCGTCGTCACGGTCCAGGTGGCTGTCGCCTTCGCCGGCGCGGCCCGCGCCGCCGCGCGGGCGGGGCCGGCCGACACCGCGTAGTCCGATTGCCCTGTTTCACAAGGCCCGTCGACACGCCGGCAAGGGACGGGATGTCCCGGAAGCAATGAGCGCCCGCGCCGCGCTACACCAGCCCCGCCATCCCATCCAGGCCCAGCAGCAGCCCGCCGGCGCCGCCGGTGCCGGGGGTACCGAGCCTGAAGGCGTTGCCGCCGTTACCGCCGTCACCGATCAGCCCGGCGTTACCGCCATTGCCGCCGTTGCTGCTGGTGATGCCGAACCCACCTTCGCCGCCGTTACCGTCGTTGCCGATCAGCCCGGCCTTGCCGCCTTGACCGCCGGAACCCCCGCCGACGACCGCGGAGAGCCCGCCAGTGCCGCCGGCCGCGCCGGAGCCGGAGAGGATGCCGGCGTTGCCGCCGGCCCCGCCGTCACCGCCGCTGCCGCTCGATGAGTCTCCGCCGGTGCCGCCGGCGCCGCCGGAGCCGGAGAGGATGCCGGCGTTGCCGCCGGGTCCGCCGGTACCGCCGGTTCCGCTCGATGTGCCCCCGCCGGTGCCGCCGGCACCGCCGTGGCCGAACAGCCCGCCGAACGCGCCGGGTCCGCCGGTACCTCCGGTGCCGGTGTCGCTGAACCCGCCGGTACCGCCGGCGCCGGTGGCGCCGAACAGCGCGGCGGCCACGGCCCCGCCGGTGCCGCCCGTCCCGCCGGCCACGCCGCCGGTGCCGCCGGTTCCGCCGGCGCCCGCGGCGGCCACGGCCCCGCCGGCCCCGCCGGCCCCGCCGGACCCGCCGATGCTGCTCAGTGAGGGCCCGCCGGCCCCTCCAGCGCCGCCGGCGCCGAAGAACAGCCCGCCGGCCCCGCCGGCCCCGCCAGTCCCACCGAGGCTGGTCGAGCCTCCGCCGGCGCCGCCGGTGCCGCCTGCGCCGAAGAACAGCCCGCCGGCCCCGCCGGCCCCGCCGGTGCCGGCGCCGCTGCCGCCTGCCCCGCCGACCCCGCCGGTGCCGAACAGCCCGGCAGCTCCGCCGTGACCGCCGGGCCCCGGGGTGGCGCTGTTCACGCCCGACCCGCCGGCCCGCCGTTGCCGATCAAGATCCCGCCGGGGGCGCCGTTTTCTCCGGTCCCGGGGGCGCCGTTGGCGCCGTTGCCGATCAGCGGGCGCCCCAACACCACCTCGAAGGGCGCGTTCACCAGGTTGAGCAGATCCTGCAGTGGCGAGGCGTTGGCGGCCTCGGCGGCCGCGTAGGAGCCCGCGCCCGCGGTCAAGGCCTGCACAAACTGGTCATGAAACGCCGCCCCTTGGGCGCTGAGCGCCTGATAAGCCTGGCCGTGCGCCCCAAACAACGCAGCTATGGCGGCCGACACCTCATCAGCGCCCGCCTCCAGCACCTCCGTCGTCGTGGCCGCCGCGGCGGCGTTGGCTGCGCTGACTGGAACCGATACTCGCCAAATCCGTTGCCGCCCCTGTCACGATCTCCGGGGCCGCGATCACAAACGACATATGGCACCTCCTACGCCATGGCCAATGAGCCATGCCGAACCAGCCAGCGCCCTGTCGACGTGACCAGTCGGCACCATCGCATTTTATGGCGATCCGCGGCCGAACAACCAATGTCGCCAAGGAAATTCTTCGATACGTTTCCGGGTGCCGGGCGGACTCGTGGCTGCCTACGTCGTCGTGCTATCGGTCGCTGTCGAACGACTGTCAACAGTGATGAGTTAGGTTGCGTCGCCTGGGGCTTTCGCCAATCCCGCTGCGGCGACTTCCTCGTCGGTAGGCAATCGCAGCGAAACGAGTCCCGCGTAGGTATCCGGTTCGAGTTCCACCCTGTTGACCGTGACGTGCACGGGGACCCAATCGACGTCGTGCCCGCGCATTCGCAGCACTCGATTGGTTGCGCCGTCGGCGAATTCCTCTGTCATAGAAGAGATCAGGTGCTCGTCATCGGGATGAACCTTCGGCCTGCCCGCTTCGCCCCGCCAGTCGTAGAAGGTGCAGGGCTCGTCCAGCCATTTCAACAGGTTCCAGCTTTTGAGGTCGACGAGTGCCCGGTGGACCCCGGCCTGGGCCAGTCCCTGGAGGATCCGCTGCGCCAGATCGTCTGTCGATACCACGGGGTCCTTTAGTTCGGCACGCCAGTTCATGGCCCGCGCGACCAGGTGGTCTCGGCTGCCCGGTCCCGCCTCCAAAGTGGTGCGCGCGACAAAACCTATCCGGATCGGATTTCCCTGCCAGTCTGTGAGATCCCATGTGCTGCAGAGCGTCTGGTCGGGCTTGGCCTTGACCGCCATGGCAAGCACCTTGGTTTCGTTCGGATTGAGTTCGCGCGACGGAAGATCTTCCGCGAAGGCCCTGCCGAAAGTGACCTCGACGTCGGGATCTTTGCCGCTGTTGGCCAGCGACTCCCGGGTGTCGGTGGCCACGCCGAGGGTCAGGTCCCACTTCAGCGGCCCGGGGATGGGCCGCTCGGAGGGTTCGGCGTCGGCGGGGCCGGTCCACACATGCACACCGTGGATATGGCCGTCGGACATGACCACCGGCTCGGTGCGGATGACGCGGTCGCGCTTGGTGGTGATGCTGGTCAGGCTCTGGCCGGTTTGCACCGTCTCGGCGATCGCGGTCCGGACCGCGGCAAGATAGGGACTGCGGCGCAGGAACGTCGTGATCGGAACGAGGTTTTTGAGTTGCCGCCCCTGCGCCACTACGGCGGGCTCGCCTCCTAGCGTCTCCACGAGCAACCAGTCGTGGGCCATGCGGCCGATTTTACGAGAGTGAGACGAGTCGGTGCGGCTCGGGTAAACCGTACGCCTGCCGTGGGTTTGCCGGTTGCAGTTTGCAAACGCCACCGCGGCCTTGATACTTTTCTGCTTCGCCTGCGTAGTAGTCGGGATTGCGAACGGCTCGTGTTGTCCGACCGTTCGTTGGTGCGATGGCGCACCCGCATTTCTTGAGCCGATGGAAATGCGCTCCCGAGCCGGGCCCTACCAGGCAGCCCCGTGGAGGTCGACCGTCGAGGGGTCGGTCGCCGTCCGCCGGCAAGCGGTTGCCAACCCGACGTCGACAGACGGGCGCGCGACCTCAGGTTTTGCCAAAATTTCACCGCCCCGGGCGGCGGCTCGACCGGCGGATTTGCTCAGCGTGATTGGTGGCCCAACTCCGCCAGCACCAGTCGCAGCACACGCACCGCACCCGCCTTGTCCAGTGGGTCGTTGCCGTTGCCGCACTTGGGCGATTGCACGCACGACGGGCAGCCACTGCGGCATTCGCACGCCTCGATGGCCGCGGCCGTCGCGCTCAGCCAGGTGCGGGCCTTACGGAAGCCGCGTTCGGCGAATCCCGCCCCGCCCGGGTAGCCGTCGTAGACGAAGACGCTGGGCAGCCCGTCGGGACCGACCGCGGTGGACATGCCGCCGATATCTCCCCGGTCGCAGCTGGCCACCAACGGCAGCAGGCCAATGGCCGCGTGCTCGGCGGCATGTAACGATCCCGGAATCTGCGGTGCATCAATACCGTTGTGCAACAACGCATCCGGAGTGATCGTGTACATGACCGCGGTGGTGGGCAGCACGTGCTCCGGCATGTCCAGTTCGATGAAGTCGATCACCTCCCCGGAAAGCCGGCGGCGCAGATAGCCCACCACGCGGTGGGTGACCCTGACCGGCACCAGCCCCAGCGTGACGGGCCCGAACCGGGAGCGTTCATCGGTACCGGTCACGGCGATGTCGGTGATTTCCCGCGCGAACGTGGCATAGCCGGGATCCTCGGCGTGGACGAACGCAATCGCATCCTCGGTGTCCAGCGAGTCGACGACGTAGCTGTCACCCTGATGCAGGTATACGGCTCCCGGGTGAACGGAGGCCGGGGCCTGACCGACCCCGACGCTGCCCAGCAGCCGACCGGTGTCCGCTTCCACGATGACGATCTGACCGCCCGTCGAGCCGCGGATGTCCATGGCACCATGCGGCTGTATGCCGGGCGCGGGGAAGTACTTGCCGTTGCGCCGCCGCAAAAGCCCGTCATCGATCAGACTCTCGGCCACCTCTGTGGCACCTAGCTCGCGGACCTCGGCTTCGTCGAGCGGTAGTTCGGTGGCCGCACAGAGGAGTTGGGGACCGAGAATGTAGGGGTTGGCCGGATCGATGACGACCCGCTCGACCGGCTTGTCCAGCAGCGCGGCGGGGTTGTGGACCAGGTAGGTGTCCAGCGGGTCGTCGCGGGCGATCAGCACGACCAGCGCGCCCTGGCCCCGTCGGCCCGACCGGCCGGCCTGCTGCCAGAACGAGGCGACCGTCCCGGGGAACCCGGCGAGCACCACCGCGTCCAGCCCGGCGATGTCGACACCCAACTCCAGGGCGTTGGTGGTGGCCAGGCCGCGCAGCCGGCCCTCGGCCAGGGCCCGCTCCAGCGCGGTGCGGTCCTCGGCGAGGTAACCGGCCCGATACGATGCCACCGTCTCGGTCAGCGCCGGTGCGATCTCGTCCAGCCGCGCCCGCGCAGCCAGCGCAGTGAGTTCCGCACCACGCCGCGACCGGACGAACGTCAGGGTCTGCGCTCCTTCGGCGATCAGGTCGGCCATCACGCGTGCCGCCTCCGCACCGGCGGAGCGGCGCACCGGCGCGCCGTTCTCCCCGGTCAGATCGGCCCGCAACGCGGGCTCCCACAACGCCACCGTCCGCGCCCCCTGTGGTGAGCCGTCGTCGATGACCTCCTCGACCGGAAGGCCGATCAGTTCGGCGGCCGTCGCGCCCGGCGAATCCGTCGTCGCGCTGGCGAAGATCACCGTCGGCGCAGCTGAATATCGCTCACACAGCCGCAACAGCCGGCGCAACACCATCGCCACGTTCGAGCCGAAAACGCCACGGTAGTAATGACATTCGTCGACAATCACGAATCGAAGGCCGCGCAACAAGACGGCCCAGCGGGCATGGTTGCGCAATATCGACAAGTGGATCATGTCGGGGTTGGAAAACAGCCAGCGGGAGCGTTCGCGGGCAAAGCGGCGCACCTCGGCGGGACTGTCGCCGTCGTAGGCGGTGGGCGCGACGTCATGTAGTCGCGGAACGGCCGTGGTGAGCGCGTGCGCGGCGCGCAACTGGTCGTGACCGAGCGCCTTGGTCGGCGACAGGTACAGCACCCGGGCCCGCGGGTCGGTCGCCAGCGCGTTGAGGACCGGGAGCTGATAGGCCAGCGACTTGCCCGACGCGGTGCCGGTGCTGACCACCACGTGACGGCCGGCGTGGGCCAGCTCCGCGGCCGCTGCCTGGTGCGACCACGGGCAGCTGATTCCGCGGTCGGCAAACGCGCGAACCACGTCGGGCTCGGCCCACTCCGGCCAACTGTGCGGCCGGCCGCTCCGGGATGGCAGCTCGGCGACATGGCGCAGCGGATGCTCGCCCGCGGCGGCGCCGGCGAGCGCGACGGCAAGCAGGTCGCCGCCGAAACTCGCCACCTCACACCCTCCAAGAATCCGTTCCAGGGTCTATCCAGGACACAAGTCTGTCGCGGACGCGATGAACATGGTTGACTGATTGCGGTCGCAGCTTCTGTGTTCGTGTCAAACTTTCGCAGGAACAACGTTGCGGCCGCGGTTCCTGCGAGGTTATCGGTCGGGTGAAGTTCCGGCGACTCTGCTAGGTATGGCGGTCGCAAGCGGCCCGGGGCACCGAAAGGCGGCGCCCCGCACCCAGAGAAAAGGAAAGATCGAGAAATGCCACAGGGAACTGTGAAGTGGTTCAACGCGGAGAAGGGCTTCGGGTTTATTGCCCCCGAAGATGGTTCCGCGGATGTTTTTGTCCACTACACGGAGATCCAGGGAACGGGCTTCCGCACCCTTGAAGAAAACCAGAAGGTCGAGTTCGAGATCGGCCACAGCCCTAAGGGCCCCCAGGCCACCGGAGTCCGCTCCGTCTAGGACGAGCTGATTCTCCACGGAACCCCCCGTGCAGTCCCGCTTAGCGGGTCCCGCGGGGGGTTTTCGTTTCCTGTGTAGGGGTGCCAAACAAGCCGGTCATAGGCCCGGCTCACCCTTCACCCGAACCGCCGCGCCGCATACTTCAAGGCGCGGACGGACGACCTGGCCTACTGTCGGTGGCGTGAGCCAGCTGTCGTTCTTCACAGCGGAGTCGGTGCCGCCCGCGGTCGCCGATCTCTCCGGGGTGCTGGCGGCTTCCGGCCAGATCGTCCTGGTTGGCGCCCCGGAGGTTCGGGGTGCCCGCCTTTCGGTAGTCGTGGATCAAACCTGGCGCGCCTCGGGCCTGGCCGAGATGATCCACGATGCAGGCCTGGTACCCGAAATCATCCGCACCGACGAAGACACCCCGTTGGTGAGGACGGCGGTCACGCCTTCGTTGTGCTCGATCGCCGCCGAATGGACCCGCGGCGCGGTCAAGACGGTGCCCCCGCGGTGGCTGCCCGGGCCGCGAGAGCTGCGGGCGTGGACGCTGGCGGCCGGCAGCCCGGAGGGCGACCACTACCTGCTGGGTCTGGATCCGCACGCACCCGACACCCATTCCCCGCTGGCGTCGGCCCTGATGCGGGTCGGGATCGCACCCACCCTGATCGGCACGCGCGGCGGCCGGCCGGCGCTTCGGATCAGCGGCCGTCGCAGGCTATCGCGCCTGGTAGAGAATGTTGGGGAACCCCCTGACGGCGCCGACGCGTTGCCGCTGTGGCCCGGGCGTTAACCGGGCGTTAGGGCCTCCGATTTTGACGGCCGGTTTGCGCAGGCCCGCCTAAGGGTGCCAAATTGTCAGGTGCCCGAAAGCGAAGGAACGCTGGCGTACCTGAATTTCACCGGAATTTCGGAAGCTGGCCTGTCATCCTTCCTGCAGGGTGGTCTCGCAGCGGGGCCGGGATGAGAGATGGAGCGTAAGCGCAGTTGGCTGACCCGAAGCTAAAGGATCCAGAAAGCCCCAGCACCGGCGGAAACGGAAGCCGCCGGCGACTCGTCATCGTCGAGTCGCCGACCAAAGCGCGCAAACTGGCCGGCTACCTGGGCTCCAGGTACATCGTCGAGTCTTCGCGCGGGCACATCCGCGACCTGCCCCGGGCCGCGGCCGACGTGCCCGCGAAGTACAAGTCGGAGCCGTGGGCCAGGCTCGGGGTCAACGTCGACGCCGACTTTGAACCGCTATACATCATCAGCCCGGAGAAGAAGAGCACCGTCAGCGAACTAAGGGGTCTGCTCAAAGACGTCGATGAGCTTTACCTGGCCACGGATGGTGACCGCGAGGGCGAAGCCATCGCCTGGCATTTGCTGGAAACCCTCAAGCCCAACATCCCGGTCAAGCGGATGGTCTTCCACGAGATCACCGAACCCGCGATCCGCGCGGCCGCCGAACACCCCCGCGACCTCGACATCGACCTGGTCGACGCGCAGGAGACCCGTCGCATCCTGGACCGGTTGTACGGCTACGAGGTCAGCCCGGTGCTGTGGAAGAAGGTCGCACCCAAGCTGTCGGCGGGCCGGGTCCAGTCGGTGGCCACCCGGATTATCGTCCAGCGCGAACGCGACCGCATGGCGTTCCGCAGCGCGGCGTACTGGGACATCATTGCCCAGCTGGACGCCAGCGTGTCCGACCCGCAAGCCCAGCCGCCCACCTTCACCGCCCGGCTCACCAGCGTCGACGACCAGCGGGTCGCCACCGGCCGCGACTTCGACTCGCTGGGTCAGCTGCGCAAGGCCGATGAAGTGGTTGTTCTCGACGAAGCCCGCGCAACCGCGTTGGCGGAAGGACTTCGCGGCGCACAGCTGACCGTGGCGTCAGCGGAGGAGAAGCCCTACACCCGGCGCCCTTACCCGCCGTTCATGACGTCGACGCTGCAGCAGGAAGCCGGCCGTAAGTTGCGGTTCTCCTCGGAGCGCACGATGAGCATCGCCCAACGGCTCTACGAGAACGGCTACATCACCTATATGCGTACCGACTCCACGACGCTGTCGGAGTCGGCGATCAACGCCGCGCGAACCCAGGCGCGTCAGCTCTACGGCGAGGAGTACGTCTCGCCGTCGCCGCGTCAGTACACCCGTAAGGTGAAGAACGCCCAGGAGGCGCACGAGGCGATCCGTCCCGCCGGTGAGACGTTTGCCACCCCGGACGCGGTGCGCCGAGAACTCGACGGCGACGAATTCCGGCTGTACGAGCTGGTGTGGCAGCGCACGGTGGCCTCGCAGATGGCCGACGCGCGCGGCACCACGCTGAGCCTGCGGATCGCCGGTATGTCGGGCGACCGTCAGGTGGTGTTCTCCGCGACCGGCCGCACCATCACCTTCGCCGGCTTCCTCAAGGCCTACGTGGAGACCGTGGACGAGTTGGCCGGCGGTGAGGCCGACGACGAGGAGCGCCGGCTGCCCCATCTCACCGAGGGCCAGCGAGTGGACGCCCTCGAGCTCACACCCGACGGCCACGCCACCAACCCGCCGGCGCGCTACACCGAGGCGTCGCTGGTCAAGGCGCTCGAAGAGCTGGGTATCGGCCGCCCGTCGACGTACTCGTCGATCATCAAGACCATCCAGGACCGCGGCTACGTGTACAAGAAGGGCAGCGCTCTGGTGCCCTCATGGGTCGCGTTCGCCGTCACCGGTCTGCTGGAGCAGCATTTCGGCCGGCTCGTCGATTACGGCTTCACCGCCGCGATGGAAGACGAGCTCGACGCGATCGCGTCCGGCCAGGAGCACCGCACCAACTGGCTCAACAACTTCTACTTCGGCGGCGACCACGGCGTGCCCGACTCGGTGGCCCGCTCCGGTGGCCTCAAGAAGCTCGTCGGCGTCAACCTCGAAGGCATCGACGCCCGAGAAGTCAACTCCATCAAGCTGTTTGACGATGCGCAGGGCCGCCCCGTCTTCGTCCGGGTGGGCAAGAACGGACCCTACCTGGAACGCTCGGTGACCAACGATGATGGCGAACCCACGCCCCAGCGAGCCAACCTCAATGACTCACTCACCCCCGACGAGCTGACGCTGGAAGTCGCCGAAGAGCTTTTCGCCACACCGCAAGAGGGACGCGTCTTGGGTGTGGATCCGGAAACGGGCCGCGAGATCGTCGCCAAGGACGGCCGGTATGGACCGTACGTGACCGAAATCCTGCCGGAACCCCCCGCCGACGTGAGCACTGAGCCCGCCAAGAAGGGTAAGAAGGCCACCGGCCCCAAGCCCCGGACCGGTTCGCTGCTTCGGACCATGGACCTGCAGTCGGTCACCCTCGAGGATGCGCTGAGGCTGCTCTCACTGCCACGGGTTGTCGGTGTGGACCCGGCATCGGGTGAGGAGATCACCGCGCAGAACGGGCGCTATGGCCCATACCTCAAGCGCGGCAACGATTCTCGTTCATTGGCGACCGAGGATCAGATGTTCGACATAACGCTCGAGGAAGCGCTGAAGATCTACGCCGAGCCCAAACGCCGTGGTAGGCAAAGCGCTTCGGTGCCGCCGCTGCGCGAACTGGGGACCGATCCGGCGTCGGGCAAGCCAATGGTCATCAAGGACGGCCGATTTGGGCCGTACGTGACCGATGGCGAGACCAACGCGAGCCTGCGCAAGGGCGACGACGTGGCGTCGATCACCGACGAGCGCGCCGCCGAACTGCTGGCCGACCGCCGAGCCCGGGGTCCGGCGAAGCGTCCCGCGAAGAAAACCGCCCGCAAGGGGACGGCCAGGAAGGCGCCGGCCAAGAGGGCCGCCAAGCGCAGCTAGCCCGGCCCAGGTCTAAAAGCCCGGGCCGATCGCCTCGCTGTGCACTTCCTCGGGAGCGACCCGTGTGGGTGCGGAGTCCGTGGATGCGGCCAGCTTCACCGGCCGCGCCAGCTGAGTGGGTGCGGCGCGCCCGCGCAGTTCGACGACCTCGCCGACATCCCAGCACAAGGCCTCGGCGTCCAG
Organism: Mycobacterium sp.; assembly: GCF_052145595.1. Lineage (GTDB taxonomy): Bacteria > Actinomycetota > Actinomycetes > Mycobacteriales > Mycobacteriaceae > Mycobacterium. The sequence continues at coordinate 10,616 of NZ_JBKQOI010000085.1, forward strand.
CGCACCGCTGACCGCAATCGCCGACGCGAGCACGTGGCCGCCCTCGAGCTTGGCCAGCTCGGTGAGCCGCGCGGCCTCGTTGACCGGGTCGCCGATCACTGTGTACTCGAAGCGGGCCTGCGCGCCGATGTGGCCGGCGATGGCCCTACCGGCCGAAACCCCGATCCCGAACTCCGCGGAGCCGATCACCGGCAGAAGTTCGTCGTGCAGCTCACGGGCGGCCGCCAGCGCCCCGCCCGAAGCGTCCGGGTGTTCGATGGGCGCACCGAAGATCGCCAGCGCGGCGTCGCCCTGGAACTTGTTGACGAACCCGCCGTGCCGGCCGACGGTGTCCACCACCACGCGGAAGAACTCGTTGAGCAGGTGGACCACCTCGGCGGGCGGGCGGGTCGCGGCCAGCTGGGTGGAGCCGACCAGGTCCACGAACAGCACCGCGACGTTGCGCTCCTGGCCGCCCAACTCGGTGCCGCGCTCAAGGGCCCGGCGGGCCACGTCTTCGCCGACGTAGCGACCGAACAGGTCACGCAGCCGCTGCCGCTCGGACAGGTCCCGCACCATGTCATTGAAGCCGGCCTGCAGCAAGCCCAGTTCGCTGGCGTCGTAGATCTGCATGTGCGCGTTGTAGTTACCGCGCTGCACCTCGGACAGTGCCCAGCGCAGCTGACGCAGCGGGTCGGCAACCGACATGGCCACCAGCAGGGTGCTGACCAGCCCGATGACCAACGCCGCCAGCGCCAGCAGCAAAATCGGATTGAACAACTTCTCCGCTGTGGCATGCAGCAGCGAGGCCTTGTCAGCCACCACGGCCAGCACGATCGCCAGCAGCGGCACGGCGGTGGACAGCGTCCAAGTCAGCATCTGCCGCAGGATGACACCGGGTGCCTTGACGTTCTCCGGCACGCCGCCGCGCAGGGCCGCGACGGCCACCGGCCGCAGCACCCGCTCAGACTGCAGGTAGCCGATGATCGCGGTCGCGGTGGCGCCCAATGCCGTGGCGACCGCGACCACGGGCGCCGTGTTCTTGGCCACCGACCAGCTGGCGACGATGAACACCACACCGCCGATGCACCAGGCCACCGTGCCGGTCACCGTGCGGTAGAACGGCATACGCAACGCGCGGCTACGGGCCAGCTCGGTGGCAGCCGGATCGGCCTCGGCGAGCAGATTGTCGCGGCGCTGCCATCGGAAAACCGGCAACAGCAGTATGAGGTTGAACACGGCCGTGGCGAGGAACAAGGTGATCACGACGCTGATGAAGATCACCAGGTTGACCGGTGGCAGATCCTGCAGCTGGATGCGGTCTTGGGGCGGCAGGCCGTAGCGCAAAAAGCCCAGCACGAACAGGCCGCCGATGATTTCGGCCTGCAGCATGCTCAGCGTGAACAGCGGCCACGGGGTACGCACCACCCATTGGACGAATGCGCTGATCCGCCTTGGTAGCGCTGCCGCGGTTGCCATCAACCCACCGTATCCGGCAGCACGGACTTGATGGAAAACGACAAGTTTCTCGGCAAGTCGCCTAAAGCTGCCCAAACGGGCCGGAATGTAACGGAATCGTCGCGATCAGGTGGCCGACCGGTATCTGTCGGCATGGGTTACTAGTGTTACCGATGATGTCCGGGGTGTTTACGCGGCTGGTAGGCCAGGACGCGGTGAAAGCCGAGCTGCTCGCCGCCGCCCGAGCCGCCCGTGGTGATTCAGTTCACAGGCTCGCGGGCGACGGGACTATGACACATGCGTGGCTGATCACCGGTCCACCGGGTTCGGGGCGCTCGATTGCGGCTTTGTGCTTTGCGGCCGCGCTGCAATGCACGTCCGATGCGGATCCGGGGTGCGGGCGCTGCCGGGCCTGCACGACGACGATGGCCGGCACCCATGCCGACGTGCGTCGGGTGATTCCCGAAGGCCTGTCCGTCGGCGTGGACGAGATGCGCGCCATCGTGCAGATCGCGTCGCGCCGTCCGACCACCGGACACCGCCAGATCGTCGTGATCGAAGATGCCGATCGGTTGACCGAAGGTGCCGCGAACGCGCTGCTGAAGGTGGTCGAGGAACCGCCGCCGTCGACGGTGTTCCTGCTGTGCGCGCCGTCGGTGGACCCCGAGGACATCGCGGTCACGCTGCGATCCCGGTGTCGGCATGTCGCGTTGGTGACCCCGTCGACGGAGGCGATCGCGCGCGTGCTGGTCGAAAGCGACGGCCTGGACTCCGAGACGGCCAACTGGGCGGCGTCGGTCAGCGGTGGTCACGTGGGGCGGGCGCGCCGGCTGGCCACCGACCCCGAGGCCCGGCAGCGACGTGAGCGTGCGCTGGGCCTGGCGCGCGACGCCGCGACCCCGTCGCGGGCCTACGCCGCCGTCGAAGAATTGGTGGCCGCGGCCGAAGCCGAGGCTGTGGTACTGACTGCGGACCGCGCCGAGGCCGAGACCGAAGAGCTGCGGACGGCGCTGGGGGCCGGCGGCACCGGTAAGGGCACCGCCGGGACGTTGCGGGGCGCCACGGGTGCGATCAAGGACCTCGAGCGGCGGCAGAAGTCTCGTCAGACCCGGGCATCGCGCGACGCGCTGGATCGGGCGCTGATCGACCTGGCGACGTATTTCCGGGATGCGCTGGTGGTGTCGGCCCAGGCCGCGGTGGTGCGCGCCAACCATCCGGACATGGCCGACCGGGTGGCCGCGCTGGCCGCCCACGCCTCGCCCGAGCGGCTGCTGCGCTGCATCGAGGCGGTACTGGAATGCCGCGAGGCGCTGGCGATCAACGTCAAACCCAAGTTCGCCGTCGACGCCATGGTCGCGACCATCGGCCAGGAGTTGGGTCCGTCGCGGGCGCTGCCGTAGACTCGTGCCGCCCGGCATGAGGGTGTGCCGCCTTAGCTCAGTCGGTAGAGCGATTCACTCGTAATGAATAGGTCGGGGGTTCGATTCCCCCAGGCGGCTCCCAGGCCCCAGGCGGCTCCCAAAGGTGCTCAAACCATCTGCATCAAACAACCAAGTTGAGCTGCCGTTCACCGGCCTGGGCAATGCCGAGGGTGTGGCGGTGGACACCGCAGGCAACGTATCCGTCACCGACTTCGACAACAACCGGGTTCTCAAGCTGCCGGCGGGGTAAAGCACTTCGCGTCAGGTCATATCGAGGTCACAGGCCCGAGTTTGTAGATCTAAAACCATTCTTTCAGAGCACCGCGGTCAGAACACCGCGATGTATGGGAGCTGCCAAATCTCCCATTCGGCTAGAGCCGACTCGCGGCGAAAGTCGCGGCCTGATTAACCATCCCGGACTGCACATAGCGAGAGTGCGCCGACGTATCCCCGCCGTCGGAGCAAATCGGATCTCCGGGATTACACAAGTCAATGGCCTTAGCCCCATACA
>NZ_JBKQOI010000086.1:0-27418 GCF_052145595.1 Mycobacterium sp.
CCGCCGTTGCCGATCAACACGGCATTGCCACCGTCGCCGCCGTCACCAGAGGTTGCATGGAAGGTAAACCCGCCGGCACCGCCGGCACCACCCTTGCCGGTCAGCCCCGCCTTGCCGCCGTTCCCGCCGTTCCCGCCGTTGCCGTCGAAACCGGTACCACCGGTGCCGCCGAAGCCGCCGGAACCGGCGAGGATGCCGGCATTGCCGCCGGCCCCGCCGGCACCACCTTCGAAGACCTCACTGGTGGCGCCGGCGCCACCCGTCCCGCCGGAGCCGGCGAGGATGCCGCCATTGCCGCCGGCCCCCCCGGCTCCGCCGACACTAGACGCGCCCGTGGTGCTGAGACCCCCGGCGCCGCCCGTGCCGCCCGAACCGAATAGTCCGCCGGCGCCGCCGACCCCGCCGGTACCACCTCCGAAGACCTCACCGGCGCCGCCGGCGCCGCCGGAGCCGCCGATGCCGAACAATCCCGCGGACCCGCCGACCCCGCCGGAACCCCCGGCGTTGCCGAAGCCCCCGATTCCACCGGCGCCGGCGGTGCCGAACAATCCCGCGGCCCCGCCCAACCCGCCGGTACCCCCGGTAGCGCCGGCGCCGCCGGCACCGCCGGTGCCGGCCGTGCCGAACAATCCCGAGGCCCCGCCGGCCCCGCCGGTCCCGCCGACGTTGCCTGATGAGAGGCCGCCGTCCCCGCCGGCACCGCCACTGCCGATCAATATCCCGCCGTGCCCGCCGACCCCGCCGTTGCCGCCGTTGCTCGTTGAGATCCCACCGGTCCCGCCGGCACCGCCGTGGCCGAACAGCCCAGCGGCCCCGCCGTTACCGCCGTTTTGGCTGATCCCGCCGGAACCGCCGGCCCCGCCGTTGCCGATCAATATCCCGCCAGGCGCGCCGTCTTCCCCGGTCCCCGGGGCCCCGTTGGCGCCGTTGCCGATCAGCGGGCGCCCCAGCAACACCAAGGTGGGCGCGTTCACCACGTCGAGCAGACCCTGTTCCAGGATCTGCAAAGGCGAGGTACTGGCGGCCTCGGTGCTCGCATAGTTGTCCGCACCCGTGTTGAGGGCCTGCACAAACTGGTCATGAAAGGCCGCCGCCTGGCCGCTGAGCGCCTGAAACGCCTGTGCGTGGGCGCCGAACAGCGCCGCGATCTCCGCCGACACCTCGTCGGCGCCCGCGGCCACCACATCTATCGTCGGGACCGCCGCCGACGCGTTGGCCGCGGTGATCGCCGAACCGACGCTCGCCAAATCCGTTGCTACCGAAGCCAATGTCTCCGGGGCCGTGATCAGAAACGACATCTGGCACCTCTCGATACGTCATGACCAATATCCCATGCCGACCCAGCCGCCGTCTTGCCGACATCGACCAGCCGGCCTTAGCACTGTATCGCGATCCGCGGCGGCGCATCACCCGAATTCGCACACGACATCCAGGCGTAGCGTCTCGGCCATGAGCCTGGTTCGCGACGAGATGCCTGATCTCGGCATCACACCGCTTTCACGCTGGATCTTCAACTGTTACGTCCTGCGGAGCGGCGACGGCGTGGTGGTGGTCGACGCGGGTTGCCGCGGGTCACCGGCGATCTGGCACCCGTCCTGGATCGGCTCGGCGGAACCCTGCACGCCGTGGCGGCGACGCACGGCCACAGCGATCACGTCGCCGGTGCGGCGGCACTCGCCGCCCGATACGGCGCGCCAATCTGGTTGCCCGACACCACACTTAGTTATCTTGACGGAGCAAAACCGCGCACGCCGACCCCGGCCCGGGCCGCGAGCATCTGGCCTACCATGATCGACCAGCCGCTCGATCGAATCGGCGTGGCCGGGCTCCTCGGCGGTGCCCGGGTGGCGGGGTATGGCACACCGTTCGGTATGCGCTGGACGGGTCCCTCGCCCGCCGGTGGACTCGCCGATGGCCAGCCGCTGCCCGGCGCGCCGGAGTGGACCGTGATCAACGCGAGCGGTCACACCGACGACAGCATCGCGCTGTGGAATCCGACGACGCGGACGCTGCTGTCTGGTGACGCCGTGCTGACCGTGCGCGGCAAGGCCTGGCACACACCGGAAATCGTCGACGCGTCAAGCGCCGCCGCCACCCGCGAGCGTCTCGAGGAGCTACCGGTCGCGCATCTGCTGCCCGGCCACGGCCGACCGGTTCATAGTGCCGAAACCGTTTGGCCCCAACAGCGTCGCTGAGTGTGCGCTGGGGGCCGGAAAGTCGCCCAAATCCCGCCCTGGGCGCACACTCGACGCCCACGATGCACACCCGAAGACCGGCACTAACCGCGGCGGGGCCGCGGGCGATCGCCGGCGAAGCCGCGGACCACGTGGGCCCGCACGAACTCGGCGACGACTTCGGGATCGTCCATGTCGACGGTCGACGACGGCGTGCTGAAGAGCGAGAAGAGTATTCGCGCGAACCACTCGCCGGCGGCCCCGACGTCGAGGTCCTTGCGAACCTCTCCGGTGAGCCTGGCGGCGGAGAGATAGGGCGCGAAGAAGTCGACGCACTCGCGCAGCAACACCGCGGCGTCTTTGGTCAGCAGCAGGCTGATCGCGTCCTCGTCAAAGTACTTCTCGGAGGCGATGACCCGCCGCGCCTGGGTCACGAACACCGCCGCGCGGCTCAGCTTGTCCTCGAGTGAGCTGCCCTGGTCCATCGCCTGGGACACCTCGCGATAGAACTGCTCGGAGGCGTGCTCGGCGCATGCCTCGATGATCGCGCCCTTGTCGCTGAAGTACTCGTAAATGGTGCTGCGTGAAACGCCGGCCGCCCTGGCGATGTCGACGATCGTCGCCTTCTGCAGTCCCTGCTTGCGGAAGCAGGCATACGCGGACTCCACGATGAGGTCGCGGGTGTCGGTCGCCTGGGTGAAAGCGGAGGCCTGCGTCATGGCACCAACGCCCCCCTGGGCACCAGCCCGGCATCGGCGGACGCGAAGGCGTCGTTGATGTCGGCGAGATGGAACGGCTTGGGCATCAGCCGGCCGAACGGAAAGTCAGTGTGCTGCAGGAAGGACAGGCCGATCGCCAGCGTGACCGGGTCGTAAAGCATGACGCCGCGCACGGACTTGTTGCCATAGACCAGGGCGCTCGGGTCGAGCTCAAACGTGCGCCCCATCCCGATGTTGCCGACCTCGAGCAGCGTGCCGCCGTTGTTGAGGAAGCCGACGGCGTCGGGGATGACGCCCGGCACCCCGACGACCTCGAGCACCCAGTCGGCGCCGATGCCGTCGGTGTGTTCACGGACCCGCTCCGTCACCTCGAAAGTCGAGATATCGCTCGCGTCGATGCAATATGTGGCGCCGAAATCGGATGCGACATCGAGTCGTTCGGCGATCTTGTCGATGACGATGACAGCAGCCGCACCCGCGGTGCGCGCCACGGCGGCGGCGTTGATGCCCAGCCCGCCCGCGCCCTGGATGACGACGGTGTCGCCCAGCCGCACGTCTCGCAGCGCGAACAGTACCTGGGCCAGAGCACAATTCAGCGGCGCGACGGCTTCGTCGGCAAGGTCCTCGGGCACCTTGTACAACGGCTGGCGCCGACTGGTGTAGTAGTACTCACCGTGCGCGGCGACGAAATGCGGCTGCTGGTCGTGGGTGCGGTATTCGCCGGCCATCAGGTTCTGGCACGCGTGTGACCGCCCCCGCGCGCAGGCGTGGCACTGCCCGCAGGTCCAAAAGTACGGTGTAACGACGCGGTCGCCGACCGCCAGCGGCTTGCCGGTCGCGTCGGTGGTGAGCCCCTCGCCGAGTTCGGCTATCTCGCCGACCATTTCGTGACCCAAGGCGAAGGGGCACGGCAACGGCAGCTCGCCGCGGAAGATGTGCAGGTCGGATCCGCAGATCCCTGCCATCCGCAGCTTGAGCGCCGCGGTTCCCGGCGCGGGCGCGGAGAGCGGAAATTCGGCCAGTTCGATCGGCCCCCCGGGTGCGGTCAATACCGCGAGCTTGGGCATGAGCTCCCCCCTAATCGGCAGGTGCGAGGATCAGGCCGCTGGTAGGCACGCCGGTTCCCGACGTGACCAGCACGTGCTCGACGCTGTCGACCTGGTTGTGGGACGTGCCGCGCACCTGACGCACTCCTTCGGTGATGCCGTTCATCCCGTGGATGTAGGCCTCACCGAGCAGACCGCCATTGGTGTTGATCGGAAATTCCCCACCGAGCGAGAGCCGTTCGACGGTGGCGAAGTCCTTGGCTTCACCGCGCCCGCAGAAGCCGAGCTCCTCAAGCTGGGTGAACACGAACGGCGTGAAATGGTCGTAGATGAAGGCGGTTTGGATGTCTTGCGGTTTGAGACCCGAATCGCGCCACAGCTGGTTGGCGACCACACCCATCTCCGGCAGACCGGTGATGTCGTCGCGGTAGTAGCTGGTCATCATCTCGCCGTTGTGGGCCGCGCCCTGCGCGGCCGCAGTGATGATCGCCGGCGGCTGCCGCAGGTCGCGGGCGCGTTCGGCGCTGGTTACGACGAGCGCGACCCCGCCGTCGCTTTCCTGGCAGCAATCCAGCAGTCGCAGCACGGGTTCGACGATCCAGCGCGAATTCTGGTGGTCCTCCAACGTGATTGGGCGCTGGTAGAACCAGGCGTCGGGATTGCGGGCCGCGTGTGCGCGGTCGACGACGGCGATCCGACCGAAGTCCTCGTTGGTCACCCCGTAGGTCGACATGTACCGCTGGGCGTGCAACGCGACCCAGGCTGCGGGAGTGAGCAATCCGAATGGCGCGTAGTGCGCCATGAACAGCGGTGTCTCGGCGCTGGTGCGGCCGCTGCCACCGAACCGGAAGCCGGAACGTTCGTTGAATGCGCGCCAGCACACCACCACGTCGGCGACGCCGGTGGCCACGGCCATGGCCGCGTGCACGACGGTGCCGGCGGCGGCACCGCCACCATGGTGTACGCGGGAGAAGAAGCTCAGATCGCCGATGCCCACGTTGCGAGCGATGTCGATCTCGTCGCTGGCGTCCATGGTGAAGGTGACCATGCCGTCGACGTCGCCGGGCGCCAGGCCGGCGTCGTCAAGCGCGGCACTGACTGCCTCACAGGCCAATTGGAGCTCGCTGCGCCCGGACTCCTTGGAGAACTCGGTCTGGCCGATGCCCACGATGGCGCAGCTGCCGGGCAGCGAGCGGCTCATGCGCCGGCCCCGTCGAGCAGGCTGAGCACCGCGGTCCCGGAGACGTGATCGCCAAGGCTGTTGGAGCCCTTGAACGTCACTTCGACGAAGTTCTCAGCCGTCGTCGGCCCTGCTGGGCCCCTAGTCTTGCCGGTCACGCTGCCGGCGAAGTGCAGCGGGTCGTCGGGGAAGCACGGCACGCCGAGGCGGATCGACAGGTTCTTCACCATCGCTTCGGGTCCGGCCCAGTCGGTGAGGAAGCGCACGCAGTACCCATTGGTGGTCAGGATGTTCATGAACAGGTTGGGTGAGCCCTGCTTGTTGGCGTAGTCCCGGTCGTGGTGCACCGGCATGAAATCACGCGATGCGATTGCGCCCGCCACGATCATCGTTGTGGTGATGGGGATCTCGAGCGGGGTCACCTCGTCGCCGACGTTGATGTCGGCCCACTTGAGTGTGGTGCGGTTCTTGGCGGTCGTCATCGGATTCCTTCCGGATAGGTGCTGCCGATACTGGCAAGCTGCGCAGTGGCGGGACCGAGGGTGAGCTCGTTGTGCTTGGCCCATAGGAAGTAGCGGTGCAGCGGATAGGTGACGTCTATCCCGATGCCGCCGTGGACGTGTTGGGTGCTGGCGGCGACCCGGGCGCCGGCCTCGGAGGCCCAGAACTTCGCGATGCGGGCCGCCCGGTCCGCGGGATGTCCCCGCGCGATGAGCCAGGCCGCATGCCAGGTGGTCCATCGGATCGCTTCGACGTCGATGAAGGCGTCGGCCAGTCGCTGCTGCACCGCCTGGAAGCTGCCGATGGGTCGCCCGAACTGCTCACGGCCGCTGGTGTATTCGGCCGCGATGCGCAAGGCCCGCTCGGAGACGCCGAGCTGAATCGCGCACAGGCCCACCAGCGCCCGCGTGTACAGCGACTCGATCGCGCCGTCGAGCCGGTCCTGCGCGGAAACTATTGCACCATCCAGGAATACGTCCGCGTGCGGTTCACGGTTGGTGGTCACAACCGGCCGGATCTCAACGCCGTGCGCATCGCAGGGCAGCAGGAACAGGCCGACTTCACCATCGTCTATAGAGGCGGGCACCACCACGGTGTCGGCGAGCTGGGCGGCCGGCACCAGCTCTTTGGCCCCCTCCAGTCGCCAGTTCGGGCCGTCGCGAAGGGCTTTGGTGGATGGACTCATCGGATCGGAGCGGCCGTGCTCTTGCAGGCCGGCGCTCAGGATACGGGTTCCCGCGACGACGCCGGGCAGGAACCGTCGCCGTTGCTCCGGGCTTCCGTGCCGGGCGATCGGGTCGGCGCCGAGCACGAGCGTCGCATAAGCGGGCACCGGTGCGACGCTCCAGCCCACCTCGGCCAGCAGCACCCCGAGCTCCACGAAGCCGCCGTCGTTCCCGCCGACCGCGTCCGGCAGCGCCGTGCCCAACAGGTCGGCGGCCGCAAGCTCCCTCCACAGCGTTGCGTCATACCGGGTCTCGCCAGCCTCCAGTTCGGTCAGCCGTTCGGCGGTAGCCCGGCGCTCGAAGATTTCGCGGGCGAGTTTGGCGATCGTCTCCTGCTCTTCGGTGAACGTGAAATCCATCGCGCCACCTACTGACGAGGCCGGAACTGGTGCAGGACAAGGTCGTTATCGAAGGCCTGGTAGTAGACCTCGACCAGCATCCCGACCGTGACGTCGGCGGGGTCGATGCCGCACAGGTTCGACACCAGCCGCACCCCTTCGTCGAGCTGCACCAGCGCCACGATGTAGGGATAGTCGAAGAACGGGAACCGGGGTTCGTGCGGCATCACGTAGCTGTAGACGGTGCCGCGGCCCGACGACTCGATCGCCTCCCACTGCAGGGAACGGCAGTGGGGACACATGGGGCGGGGCGGGTGGCGCAGCGCCCCGCATCCGCTGCAGCGCTGGATCAGCAGTTTGTGCTCGCGCAAGCCGTTCCAGAAGAACTCGGTGTCCGGGCTGATCGCCGGCGCCAGGCGGGAGGCCATCAGCGCGCCGGCCTGAATCGCAACACGCGGAATCGCTGCCGCCCCAGCACCTCGCCGTTCTGGTCGAAGTAGGTGATCAGCCAGGTCAAAAAGAAGCCGGTGCCCAGCGCCGTCTTCTTCTCGTCGGAGACGTCCTCGAACACCGACGTCGCGCTGATGACATCGCCCAGCCGGGGATAGCGTTCGATCTCGAACTCCGAGTTGGTCGCCACCGTGCTGGTGTACCCGGCCTCATCGAGGAACGCGGTTGGGTTGCTGAGGATCTCGACGGGGGCCCCGCCCCGATCGCCGATCCCCTCGAGCTTCGGGGACGGCATCGTCCAGGTCTGCAGCATGACCGGCGGCGACACGATGCCGCCGAACCGCGACGCCGCCGCGAACTCCGGATCGAGGTAGACGGGGTTCATGTCGTCGAGGGCGTGGGCCCAGTGCCGGATCATCGGTTGGTTGACCGGATCCGGTGCCACCGAGGGCTTTCCGGTCCCGCCGGTGGGTTGGCCGACGAGCGCGCGTAGCTTCGCGTGCACCTCGGAATCTTGGTCGGTCATGATCCTCCTGGTTTCTGCTGGGCCCGAAGGTCGCGGGGCGCCCTCGGCATCCCCAACCCTGCCATGGCGATGATGTCACGCTGGATCTCGTTGGCGCCGCCGCCGAACGTGTTGATGACCGCCCATCGATATGCGGATTCCAGGGCGCCGCGCAGCGGTGCATCGTCGCCGCGACGCACCCCGTTGTGGTCCAGCACTTCGAGTAGCTGACGGGCGACCTGCTGGGTCAGTTCGGTACCGAACACCTTCGCGGCCGATGCTTCTCCCATGTCGAGCACGCCCTTCGTCATCGCCGCGTTGATCCGCGTGTTGACGAGTTTGTACGCGGCGATCTGCGCCTCAACCCTGGCGAGGGCGAGCCGCACCCAGGGCCGGTCGATGACGCGGCCACCGTCGAGCTCGGTGTTAGTGGCCCAGTCCAAGGTCTTCTCGAAAAGCGGCTCGAGCGCGCCGAGATTGCCCAGGGCCGCGCGTTCGAAGTTCAACTGGGTGGTGATCAGTTGCCACCCCTGGTTTTCACCGGCCACGATGGCGCTCGCCGGGACCCGGACGTCGTCGTAGAACGTGTAGAAGGTGGAGATGCCCGGCATCGTGTGCAGCGGCTGCCAGGAGAACCCGGGCGACGAGGTGGGCACGATGAAGATGGAAATCCCCTTGTGCTTCTTGACGTTCGGGTCGGTGCGCGCGGCCAGCCAGATGTAATCGGCGTACGCGGCGCCGCTGGTGAACATCTTCTGGCCGTTGATCACCCATTCCGCGTCCGGGTCGGAGCCGTCGCGCACCGCGGTGGTGCGCAGCGACGCCAGGTCGCTGCCCGCCTCCGGCTCGGAGTATCCGATCGCGAACTCCACGCTGCCGTCGAGAATCGCCGGGAGGAATTTCTGCTTCTGCTCCTCGGTGCCGCACTGCATCAGGGTGGGACCGACCGTGTTGAGCGTCACCAGCGGGATCGGAGCACTGACCCGCTGTGCTTCTTCGGCGAAGATGAACTGCTCGATTGCCGAGAAACCGCGTCCGCCATACTCTTTGGGCCAACCGACACCCAGCAGCTTCGACGCAGCCAGGGCGCGTATGCATTCCCGCACTTCGGGCCCGCCCTCCATGCGTGCGCTGAGCGCCATGGCGCGTTCGGGCGTCATCACCTTTTCCAGCGCGGCGCGGATCTCGGCACGCAGCTGCTGTTGCTCGGGCGTGTAGTCGAGTTCCATGACTCAGCTGGCCGTCCCGAGCCGCACCGGCATCCGCTTGACGCCGGGCACCATCGTGGCGCGCATCCGGTCCACCTCGCCGACCAGCTCCAGCTTGGGAAACCGCCGCAGCAGCTCGTCGAACATCACCGAGGCCTCCAGGCGCGCCAATTGCGCACCAACGCAAGAGTGTTCACCGCAGCCGAACGCGATGTGCGGATTCGGGTGGCGGGTCACCCTGAATTCCTCGGAGTCGGCGCCGAAGATGTCCTCGTCGCGGTTGGCGGACCCGTACAGCATCACTACTGTGTCGCCTTCGGCGATCAGCTGCCCGCGGATCTCGACGTCGGCCGTCGCGGTGCGGGCCATGTGCACCACCGGGCTGTTCCAGCGCAACATCTCTTCGACGGCGCCCGGGATCAGCGACCGATCCTCGACCAGCAGCCGGCATTGGTCGGGGTGCGCGATCAGTGCCAGGCTGCCCAGCGCGATGAGATTGCGGGTGGTTTCGTTGCCGGCGACCAGCAGCAGGAACGCGAAATTGAGCAAGTCTTCGTCGGTAAGCCGGACTCCGTCGATCTCCGCGCCGGCCAGAACCGACAGCAGGTCATCGCGCGCATCGGTGCGCCTCGCCGCGATCAGCTTCTGGAAGTACTCGAAAAGCTGCCCCATCGCCACGAAGGGGTCGAGTTCGATCTCAGGGTCGGCGGTTCCGGTCGCGGCGTCCGACCAGGCCCGGAATTGCTCCCAGTCGTCGGGCGGGGCGCCGATGAGCTCGGCGATCATCCGGGTGGGCAGGGGAGCGGCGATCGCTTCGGCAAACTCGTGGACGGAATCGGGTTGTACGTCATCGAGGATGCCCCGCGCGATCTCGCGGATTTTCGGCTCGAGGACGGCCACCCGCCGCCGGGTGAACCCCGAGTTGATCAGCTTGCGCATCTGCCGGTGCCGCGGCGGGTCGGTGAAGATCAGGCTGCCCGGCTGGACCGGGCTCGGCTGTTGGGGATCGGGGATGGTGATGCCCTTGGTGGACGAGAACAGCGCCGGGTTGCTCGACACGAAGCGGATGTCCTCGTACTTCAGCAGGGCCCAGAAGTTGGTGACGTCGTTCCTGCACACCGGCGACGCGGCGCGCAACTCCCGGTACACCGGGTACGGGTCGCCCGCGTAGAAGTCGGGGGAGTGCAGTGGAAAAGTAGTCCGCACGGCCAACCTCCCTGAACGGACGATCCGACAGATCGTCGCAATATGTCTTGCGACGTTGTGTCTACTCTCGGCCGACCGTCCCTGTCAATATGTCCGCAACGCGCTGAAATAGAGGAAAATTCGCCGTATTGATGATTGACGGCAGAGACACAGGGGTGTACACCAAGTGGTTAGGTGACCGACATTCGGGTAAGGAAGCACATGGCCGAGCTACAACCTCCGGGACCACTTGTCGACACTTACCAGCTCTACATCGACGGCAAATGGGTCGAACCGGAGTACGGTCGCTACGACGACATCGACCCCGCCACCGAAAAGACCATCGCCGCCGCACCCGACGCCAGCGTCGCGCAGGTCGGCCAGGCGATCGCCGCCGCGCGCCGCGCTTTCGACAGCGGGCCGTGGGCAACCACGAGCCCCGAGGAGCGGGCGGGTTGCCTCAACCAACTCGGCGACGCGCTGCTGAAACACGCCGACGAGTTCTTCGCGCTCTCGCAGGTCGAGTGGGGTTGCACCGCCAATGAGCGGATGATGCAGATCGACGGCGCCGGATACATGTCGATGCATGCGGCCCAACTCGCCACCAAGTTGACCGACGAGCCGATCACCGGTGTGGGCGCCGGAACGACGCTGCTGCGGCGCGAGCCGCTCGGCGTCGTATCCATCCTGACGCCGTGGAACTTCCCGCACTGCCTCAACGTCATGAAGCTGAACAACGCTCTGGCCGCGGGCAATACCGTCGTGCTCAAGCCCTCGCCGCTGACGCCGCTCGCCGGGCTCGCGCTCGCGCGCGTCATCGACGAAGAAACCGACATCCCGCCCGGGGTGGTCAATGTCGTCACGCCGTCGGGTCTCGAGGCCGCCCGGCTGCTCACCACCGATCCGCGCATCGACATGGTCAGCTTCACCGGCAGCTCGGCCGTCGGCTGTGAGGTCATGCGGGCCGCGGGCGACGCGATGAAGCGGCTGTTGTTGGAGTGCGGCGGAAAGTCGGCGAGCATCGTGCTCGACGACGTGCAAGTGACCGACGAGATGCTGCGGCAGATGCTGTTCGACTGCTGCTCGCTGCACGCCGGGCAGGCCTGCATCCTGCACAGCCGGCTCCTTCTTCCCGACTCACTACACGACGACGTCGTCGACCGCCTCGCCGCCCTCGCCCGTGACGTGAAAGTCGGCGACCCGAAGGATCCAGAAACGCAGATGGGCCCGCTGATCAGCGCCGCGCAGCGAGACCGCGTCCAGGCGCATGTGGATGGTGCGGTCACCGACGGGGCGAAACTGGCGACCGGCGGCGGTCGTCCGGCCGGTTTGGGTGTCGGCTTCTACTTCGAACCGACGATCCTCACCGACGTCGACCCGGATTCGACCATCGCCCAGGAGGAGGTGTTCGGGCCGGTGCTATCGGTGCTGCGGTACCGCGACGACGACGACGCGGTAGCAATCGCAAATAATTCGCGCTACGGACTTTCCGGCGCCGTGTGGGGCACCGACGTGGGCCGGGCCGTCGGCGTTGCCCGCCGCATTCGCACAGGTCAGGTCGCCGTCAATGGCATCGGTCCTGGTGACGCGCCGTTCGGCGGCTTCAAACTGAGCGGATTCGGCCGGGAGAGCGGCGGCGTCAGCGGCCTGCACCAGTACATGGAGGTGAAGGCCATCGGGATCCCCGCATGACGGGACCCCTCACCGGGCTCCACGTCGTCGAACTCGCCACCGAGATCTCAGGTCCTTACGCCGCAAAGCTTTTCGTCGACCTCGGCGCCGAGGTCACCAAAATCGAGCCGCCCGTCGGCGACCCGCTGCGCCGCTGGGGCCCGTTCCCTGGGGGACCTCGCAAGCCGCAGCGCTGCGGACTGTTCGAGTACCTCAACGCCGGTAAGCGCGGTGCCACCCTGGATTTGGGCCGGCCCGACGACCTGGCGGCCGCCCGCGAGCTCATCGCGGGGGCGCATTTGCTGGTCGAGGATTTCGCGCCCGGGACGCTGGAGGGCTGGGGTCTGGACCCGGACACCCTGGGCCGTGGAAACCCAGACCTGGTGCTGCTCAGGATTTCTGCTTTCGGCCAGAGCGGGCCGTGGCGTGATCGGCGGGCCACGCCGCTGACCCTGCAGGCGGCATCGGGGTGGATCAGCGCCAGGGATCCGGAGCGCCCGCCCGTCCAGGTCGGCGCCCGAATCCAGGAGTACGTTGCGGGTGCCTACGCCGCGCTCGGTGCGCTGACCGCGCTGCGGCTGCAGCCCGCCGGCGGTGTCAGGCAAGTCGACGTCTCCCAGTTGGAGGCGCTGCTGTCGACGCTGCCGTATCCGATGCTGATGGCGCAGCGGATGCAACGCTTGGGCCTGCCCGCGAACCTGCGGTCGGCCCCGATGCTCGGGGTCGTGCGGGCCGCCGACGGGTGGGTGGGGATCAACTGCCTGACGGGTCAGCACTGGCTGGACGTGTGCGCGATGCTCGGCCTGCCCGAGTACGGCGAGCAGCAGATCGCGATCATGATGGGCGGCCCCGAGCGCGAAGAATTCTCCGCGAAGGCGCGGCCGTTGCTCGCCGAGCAGACCGTCTCCGAGATCGTCGAACTCGGCCAGGCGCTGCGCATTCCGACCGCGCCGGTCAACGACGGCGCCACCGTGCTGGACTGTCCGCAGTACGCCAAGCGCGGATTCTTCGTCGCAGCGGGTGGACCCGGCTCATCGTTCCAGCGCCCCGGGCCGGCGTTCAGGTTCTCCAAAACCCCGGTGGCGTGGCCTCTTCCGGCACCGTGCCTGGGTACGCGGCCCGAGCGGTGGGCCACCGATGCCCGATCGCCTTCGCCGACGGAGGGCTCGCCGCCTTTCTCCGGGCTGCGGGTGCTCGACCTGACGACGTTCTGGGCCGGGGCGTACCTGACCTGCTACCTGGGCGCGTTCGGCGCCGACATCGTCAAGGTCGAGTCGATCCAACGGCCCGACGGGCATCGCTATTCGGGGGCCTTCGCCTACGAGGGCGATGACTGGTACGAGCGCAGCCCCATCTGGCAGGGCACCAACCTCAACAAGCGCGACCTCACGCTCGACCTGACCTCGCCGCGGGGCCGCGACATCGCCCGTCGGCTGGTCGCGCGGGCCGACGTCGTCGTCGAGAACTTCTCGCCGCGAGTGGTAGAGCAGTTCGGCTTGGACTACGAGTCGCTGGTGGCGCTGAACCCCGGCGTGATCGCTGTGCGGATGCCGGGGTACGGCCTGCAGGGCCCGTGGCGCGACTATGTCGGCTGGGCGCTGAACTTCGAGCAGACCTCGGGGATGTCGGCGGTCACCGGATACGCCGAGGGGCCGCCGTGCAACCCGCAGGGGCCGGCCGATCCGATCGTCGGCGTGCACGCGGGGGTCGCACTGCTGGCCGCGCTCGAGCACCGGAGCCGCACCGGCGCGGGTCAGCTGATCGAGATCGCGCAGATCGAAGTCGCGGCGTGCGTGACCGCCGAGCCGGTGATCGAGTACTCGATGAACGGTGTCGTGCGTGCGCGGGAAGGCAACCGCCGGCGCGGCTACCTCCAGGGCGTCTACCCGACCAGCGCGGACGGAGTGTGGGTGGCCGTGTCGCTGTGCGACGACGGGTCACCGCAGGTCGACCATGACGTGTTCGACGACCTGGTCGCCGCCTGGACCCGCACGCAGACTGCGGCTATGATCGTGGAAACCCTTCGGGCACAGGGCATCCCGGCCGAACAAGTGATCACTGGCGACCAGATGTACGACAGAGACTTCATCGGAGCTCAGCTCGACGCGCGCGGATTCTACGAGGAGCTCGCGCATCCGATTACCGGACCACACCGCTATCCCGGCTGGCCGTTTCGCATCACCCCCGGGCCGGGCCGCCACCACCGCACCGCCCCCCCAACGCTGGGCCAGCACAACGACGAGATCCTGCGCGGGATTGGCTTTTCCGGGGACGAGCTCGCCACCCTGCGAGCCGAACGGGTCATCGGTGAGCGGCCGCTGAACGCGTAGGCTGTGAGTCTTTTGCAAACGGCGCATCACATGCAAAGCTCTCGGGCATGGTCCTCGCGATTGCCCGCCCCAAGCTCGAAGGAAACATCGCGGTCGGGGAGGACCGCGAAATCAGTTTTGCCGAGTTCGGCGCGCCGCAGGGGCGCGCGGTCTTCTGGCTGCACGGAACTCCCGGTACCCGCCGCCAGATCCCGGCCGAGGCCCGGGTCCATGCCGAACACCACAACATCCGTCTGATCGGCATCGACCGGCCCGGCATCGGCTCGTCGACACCACACCGGTACGAGAACATCGCTGCGTTCGCCGACGACCTGCGCGCCATCGCCGACACGCTCGGGATCGACAAGATGGCCGTCGTCGGCCTGTCCGGTGGTGGTCCGTACGCGCTTGCGTGCGCGGCGGGCATGCCCGACCGGGTGGTTACCGTCGGCGTGCTAGGCGGGGTGGCGCCCACGCACGGCCCCGACGCGATCAGCGGCGGTGCGATGAAACTTGGTCTGCGGGTTGCGCCGTGGCTGAAGTTCGGGGGTAACCCGCTGCGGCTCGGCGCCAGCCTGTTGGTCCAGGCGGCCCGGCCGGTCGCGTCCCCCGCGCTGGACATCTATGCGCTGCTTTCCCCGCAAGCTGACCGTCATCTGCTGACCCGCCCCGAGTTCAAGGCGATGTTTCTCGACGACTTGCTCAACGGCAGCCGCAAGCAGCTGGCCGCGCCGTTCAACGACATCATCTTGTTCGCCCGCGACTGGGGATTCTCGCTCGACGAGGTGAAAGTCCCGGTTCGCTGGTGGCACGGCGATCACGACCACATCATCCCGTTCTCCCACGGCGAGCACGTCGTCTCCCTGCTACCCGATGCGGAGCTGTTCCACCTGCCGGAAGAAAGTCATCTCGCCGGGCTGGGCCGTGGCGAGGAGATCCTGTCCACCTTGATGAAGATCTGGGACGAGCAGGCCTGACTCGTGCTGCTGGCATCGCTGAACCCCTCGGACGTCACCGCGACCGACATCGCGGACGCCGTGCGGATCGACGGCGCGGTGCTGAGCCGCAGCGACTTGGTCGGTGCCGCAACGTCGGTGGCCGAGCGCGTCGCCGGCGCGGACCGGGTCGCGGTCCTGGCCACGCCGACCGCGTCGACGGTGCTGGCGATCTCCGGCTGCCTGATCGCCGGCGTGCCCTTCGTTCCGGTGCCCTCCGACGTCGGCGTGGCCGAACGCCGGCACATCCTCACCGACTCGCACGCGCAGGCCTGGCTGGGCCCCGTGCCCGATCAGCCAGAAGGGCTGCCGCACATCCCGGTTCGATTGCACGCGCGTTCCTGGCACCGCTATCCCGAGCCGTCCGCCGATGCCACCGCGATGGTCATCTACACCTCGGGCACCACCGGGCTGCCCAAGGGTGTGGTGTTGAGCCGGCGGGCGGTCGCCGCCGACCTGGACGCGCTGGCGCAGGCCTGGCAGTGGACGGCCGACGACGTCCTGGTGCATGGATTGCCGCTGTTTCACGTGCACGGGCTCGTGCTGGGCTTGCTCGGGTCGCTGCGGATGGGAAATCGCTTCGTGCACACCGGAAAACCGACACCGGCCGGCTATGCCCAGGCCTGTGTCGAGGCCGGGGGCACCCTGTATTTCGGGGTCCCCACGGTGTGGTCGCGGGTGGTGGCCGACGAGGCGGCCGCCCGGGCGCTGCGTCCGGCGCGGCTACTGGTGTCCGGGAGCGCGCCGCTGCCGGTGCCGGTGTTCGACCGGGTGGCCGGGCTCACCGGGCACCGGCCCATCGAACGCTACGGCGCTTCGGAATCGCTGATCACCGTCTCGACGCGGGCGGACGGCGAGCGGCGTGCGGGCTGGGTGGGTCTGCCGGTGGCCGGCGTGGAGACCAGACTGGTCGGCGATGACGGCGGACCGGTGCCGCACGACGGGGAATCCGTTGCAAGGCTTCAGGTTCGCGGCCCGACGTTGTTCGATGGGTATCTGAATCGACCGGAAGCCACCGCAGAGGTGTTCGACGACGACGGCTGGTATCGGACCGGCGACGTCGCGATTGTCGACAGTGGCGGGATGCACCGCATCGTGGGGCGTGAGTCGGTCGACTTGATCAAGACGGGCGGATATCGAGTCGGCGCAGGCGAAATCGAAACGTCACTGCTCGGGCACCCGGGCGTGCAGGAGGCGGCGGTCGTCGGGCTGCCCGACGAGGACCTGGGCCAGCGCATCGTCGCATTCGTCGTCGGCTCCGGACTCGACGCCGACGAGCTGATCAACTATGTCGCGCGAGAGCTTTCGGTGCACAAGCGGCCACGTGAGGTGCGCATCGTGGACACGCTGCCCCGCAACGCGATGGGCAAGGTGCTCAAGAAGCAGTTGCTATCCAAGGGCTGACCGCCACCTAGCCGTCGCGAGCGTGCACAGTTGTACGGCTGATCCGGCGTGTCGCCGTACAGACACGCACGCTCGCGACCGGTCACCCGTCGGCTACGACGTGACCGCGCGGCTGGGGGCGGCGGCCGCCTTGGACCGGGCGATCCGTGAGCGCATCGGCGACGCCGGCCTCGACCAGCTGTACAAGGTGCTCGAGGCCGTCGGCGAAGTTTCCCGGGAGAAGGCCGAGTTCGAGCCCGCCAACTTCTACCGCGCGCCCAATCTCTAGTGAAGGCGACACGCAGGATGTTGTCAGCTTTTCCATCGAGCGCGACCGCGAACCTTCACCTACCGTCGTAGACGTGAATAGACGCAACCGGCCACTGGGCGGCTTCCATGGGTGAGTCTGGTCACCAGGGCGGTGCCGCTGCGACGGTTGTGGCCGGTCCCGGGTCCACACCGATGAAGCGGGTGGCGGCCGCATGTCTCGTCGGCTCTGCGATCGAGTTCTATGACTTCCTGATCTACGGCACCGCGGCGGCGCTGGTGTTTCCCACAGTGTTCTTCCCGCACCTCAGCCCCGCGGTGGCCACGATCGCTTCGATGGGGACATTTGGCGCAGCGTTTCTGTCCCGGCCGGTCGGCGCTGCCGTCTTTGGGTACTTCGGAGACCACCTGGGCCGCAAAAAGACGCTGGTCGCCACCCTGGTGATCATGGCCTTGTCAACCGTGACCGTAGGCATGGTTCCCAGCACGGCAGCTATTGGTGTGGCGGCCCCGATGATCCTGATCGCCCTGCGGCTGATGCAAGGGTTCGCCGTTGGCGGCCATTGGGCAGGGTCGGCGCTGCTGAGCGCCGAGTATGCGCCGGCCGGCAAACGGGGCCGGTTTGGCATGTTCACCCTGCTCGGCGGCGGCACCGCCTTGGTACTGAGCAGCTTGACCTTCCTCGGCGTCAACTACACCATCGGCGAAAACAGCTCCGCGTTCATGCAGTGGGGGTGGCGCCTACCGTTCTTGATCAGCGCGGGGCTGATCTTCATCGCCTTATACGTGTGGCTCAAGATCGAAGAAACTCCGTTGTTCGCCGAGGAAAAAGCCCGCCACCTGGTGCCCAAAGCGCCGCTCACAGAGGTGCTGCGCCTCCAGCGCCGCGAGATCGCCCTGGCCGCGGGCAGCGTCCTCGGCTCTTTGGGCTTCGTCTACATGGCCGGCACCTACCTGACCACCTACGCCCACTCCCACCTGGGGTACTCCCGCAACGTCATCTTGTCTGTGGGTGTGCTGGGGGGGCTGGCGAGCATCGCGGTCGTCGCGTTCTCGGCCACCATGTCCGATCGAGTCGGGCGCCGTCGCATGATGTTGGTGGGGTGGGCAGGGTGTCTGCCCTGGTCGTTTGCGGTGATCCCGCTGATGGATACCGGCAACCCCGTTTTGTATGCGGTGGCGATCGTCGGCATGTACGCCATCGCCGCGGTCGGCTCCGGACCCACGGGCGCATTCATCCCCGAGCTGTTCCCCACTCGCCACCGCTATACCGGATCGGCGCTGGCGGTGAACCTCGCCGGCGTCGCTGGCGGCGCCTTGCCGCCGCTGATCGCCGGAACACTGCGGGCAACCTACGGCAGCTGGGCTATCGGCCTCATGCTGGCGACCCTTGCGCTGGCCAGCCTGGTGTGCACTTATCTACTGCCGGAAACCAACGGAACCGCGCTACGAACCACACGAGGTGCGCACGTCGGTGAAGTGCCTTCTGAGCTGGAGCTGCCCGGCCGATAGCTCAGTTGGCGTGCAGATCCTCCTTGAGGGCGATGCCCTGACCGTCGCGGGACACCACCTCCACGGCGCCGGTGACCGAATTGCGGCGGAACAACAGGTTGTTGGCGCCGGAGAGGTCGCGGGCCTTGACCGTTTTGCCGTCGGGCGCGGTGACCTTGGTGCCGGCCGTGACATACAGGCCGGCTTCGATGACGCAGTCGTCGCCCAGTGAGATGCCCAGCCCCGCGTTGGCGCCGAGCAGACACCGCTTGCCTATCGAAATGACTTGCGTACCACCGCCGGACAGCGTGCCCATGATCGACGCTCCGCCGCCGATATCCGACCCGTCGCCCACCACCACGCCGGCCGAGATGCGGCCCTCCACCATCGACGCGCCCAGGGTGCCCGCGTTGTAGTTGACGAAGCCCTCGTGCATCACGGTCGTGCCCGGCGCCAGGTGGGCGCCCAGCCGCACCCGGTCGGCGTCGGCGATGCGCACCCCGGTGGGCAGGACGTAGTCGACCATCCGCGGGAACTTGTCGACGCCGTAGACGGTCACCGATCCGTGGCGGCGCAGCCGTGCCCGGACCGCCTCAAAACCTTCGACCGCGCACGGCCCGCGATTAGTCCACACCACGTTGGTCAATACCCCGAACAAGCCGCCGGCGTTCAGCCCGTGCGGCGCCACCAGCCGGTGCGACAGCAGATGCAGCCGCAGGTAGGCGTCGTAGGCGTCGGCGGCGACATCGTCCAGCGAGCCGATGACCGTGCGCACGGCGATGGTCTCGGTGCCGCGCTCGTCGTCGCGGCCGATCAGGGCGGCCAGTTCCGGGGGGACGTCGGATGCCGCCAGTCTTGTGGTGGCGCTGGTGCCCGACGCGGTCAATTCCGGTGCGGGAAACCAGGTGTCGAGAACCGATCCGTCGGAGGCCAACGTCGCCAGCCCGATGCCTGCAGCTCCAGTCACGGTCGTCAGGTTACTTGGTCCGCCGAGCCACTACCCTTGGGGGCGTGCTGGACTTGCGTGGGGATCCGATCGAGTTGACCGCGGCGCTGGTCGACATCCCCAGCGAATCACGCGATGAGTCGCTTATCGCCGGCGAGGTGGAGACCGCGCTGCGCGCGCAGACGTCGGGCTTTGAGATCGTTCGTAACGGGAATGCCGTGCTGGCGCGTACTTCGCTGGGCCGGCCGTCGCGGGTGCTGCTGGCCGGACACCTGGACACCGTTCCGGTGGCGGGAAACCTGCCCAGCCGGTTCGAGGATGGGGAACTGCACGGCTGCGGCACCGCGGACATGAAATCCGGTGACGCGGTCTTTCTGCATCTGGCCGCCACCGTGGCCGAACCGGTGCACGACCTGACGCTGGTGTTCTACGACTGCGAGGAAATCGACGCGGCGTCAAACGGTTTGGGCCGCATTGAGCGCGAGCTGCCGGATTGGCTGTCCGCCGACGTGGCCATCCTGGGCGAGCCCACGGCGGGCTACATCGAGGCCGGCTGCCAGGGCACGTTGCGAGTCGTGGTCAGCGCCACCGGAACCCGCGCCCACTCGGCGCGTTCCTGGTTGGGCGACAACGCAATTCACAAGCTGGGTGCCGTGCTGGACCGGCTGGCGGCGTATCGGGCGCGCGATGTCGACATCGACGGGTGCGTCTACCGCGAGGGCCTGTCGGCGGTGTTTGTCGATGGGGGAGTCGCCGGCAACGTGATTCCCGACGCGGCCTCGGTGACGGTCAACTTCCGTTTCGCCCCCGACCGGTCGGTGGACGCGGCGCTGGCGCACGTGCATGATGTGTTCGACGGGCTCGACGTGCGGATCGAGCTGACCGACTCCGCGGCCGGCGCGCTGCCCGGGCTGGCGCAGCCGGCCGCCAAGGCTTTGGTCGAGGCCGCCGGCGGGCAGGTGCGGGCCAAGTATGGCTGGACGGACGTGTCCCGGTTCGCCGCGCTGGGCATCCCAGCGGTCAATTTCGGGCCTGGTGACCCCAATCTGGCGCACACACGCGACGAGCGGGTACCAGTCGGCAACATCACCGCGGCGGTAGAGATGCTACGGCGGTATTTGAGCACGTAGCAGGGTGTAGCACTATTTGCTACACTCGAACGGTGGTCAGGACTATCGCGCAGCGCGAACTGCGCAATGAGAACGCCAAGGTGATCGAAGCGGTCACCGCGGGCGAGACGTTCGTCGTCACCCGTAATGGCGATCCAGTGGCCGAGCTTCGCCCGATTAAAGCCGGTCGCCGGTCTTTCATCTCCCGCGACGAAGTTGCCGCGCTGGCGGCGGCCACCGTGCGTATCGACCACCGTCAGTTCCGCGCCGACCTGGACCGGTTGATCGACCAGGGACTCTGAGGATGTCGTCCGGCCTTGTCGACACCTCCGTCGTCGTCGACTGGCATGACCCGGCCGTGATCGCCGCGCTGCCCGAAGAGATGGCAATATCCGCGATCACCGCGGCTGAGTTGGCGGCCGGTCCACATCTGGCCGCGAACCCGCTGGAAGCGGCGAAACGGCAGGCCCGGTTGCAGGAAGTTGAATCGGTACTCGAACCGATTCCCTTCGACGCAGCGGCTGCACGCAGTTATGGACTTGTTGTTGCGGCCGTGGTCCGCGAGGAAAGGAAGCCGAGGAGCCGATTCGCCGACCTCCTGATCGCGGCGACCGCGCACGCCAATCACCTCGATCTCTACACCCGAAACGGCGATGACTTCACCGGACTGGAAGGACTCGTCCGTGTCGTTCCCATCTGACGAAGAGCGTGCGCAACGAAACCATCACGGCGTCACAACGACATCGACCGTGTCCGCGCCCGCGTTTGCCACGACGGCCAGCACGGGGGCGTTGGGCGCCGAAACCACCTGTCCGCCTGTGACGCTCACCTGATAGCCGCTCGGATACTCGATGGGGGGCACCGAGATGAAAGTCTGCGCGCCGGGGGCGAAGCGGCCCTGGCGGTCGGCCCGTTCGGTGGAGTAGCACAGCCGGAAGGTGCCCGACCTGAACGACCAGTCGCTCGGCGTGCCCGCGACCACCTGGGGGTACGGCGCGGCGAGCACCGCGAGCTTGGCCGTGTTGACGTTGCTGCCGGTCGGTGGCTGGCTCGGGTCGTAAACCAGCGCCTGCAGCGTCGGCGACGAGCTCGTCTTGTCGTTGCCCGTGTAGGCCCACTCCAGCCAGCCCATCTTGTGGCGGTCGGCGTGGCGCATCACCTCGGCGAGGTTGGCCAGGTCGTTGGTGGCGCCGAACTCCGTCAGCAGCGCCGGGATGCGGTATATGTCCGAGTACACGCTCGCGTTGCCCAAGGTGACGCCGTCTTCCAGCCCACAGGTGACGTTCTTGTGCAGCAGCGATTCGATGGCGCAGTAGTCGTGGTAGGAGAACCCGGTGTGCGGGTCGACCACCTTGCCGAGGTCGGTGTGGATTCCCTCGTCGAACAACGTATTTGGCTCGAAGAACACGACCGTGTTCGGGTCGGCGGCACGAATCGCCGGCACGGCCTTTCGATAGAAATCGGTCAGCCTGTGGTCGTGGACCGGGCAACCCAAAACCGCGTCGAGGAGGCACCCCTCCCACGTGATGCCCGGCCACGGTTCGTTCAACACCTCGTAGCCGAACACCGCCGGGTTGCCGTGGAAGTAACCCGCGACATGCGCCCAGGCTCGCGTGTAGTGGTCCTGCAATCCGATTCCGTCGGGCGCCGGGGCGTCCCGCCAGAAGGCGTTCCAGGCAAACTCCTCGGCCGGGTTGGCGAAGTAGTTACCGGGGAAGCCCAATTGCGGGTTGGGCAGCCCGCCCGTCTGCACCGCCCACGCCGGGGCGCCCTCGCCCTGGAACACCTCGTTGTAGAGGTCCTGATGGAAGTCGAGCAGACTGACGATGCCGTGCGACGCCAGCGTCGCCACGGTCTGCGCGATCGAGGCGAGGTAGTTGTCGTCGTAGGTGAGCGGCTGCGGCTCCACCGCCGCCCAGATGACACCCACCCGCATCGCGTTAAAACCGTTGGCCGCAAGGAAAGCCGCGTCGTCGTCGCCGAACCCGTCGGCGGAAGGCTCGTACGGCGGCACCTTGTATACCTGGTTGAGGCCGTGCAGCACGACCACGCGGCCGTCGGCGTCGGTCATCCAACGGCCGGTGTTGCCGAGCGGCAGCGTGGGCCCCGTGGGCGCGGCGAACGCGGCCGGCGGGGCGACGACGCAGGACGCGTCAGTAGTCAGCGCGGCAATCAGCAGGCCGGCCGCAATGAGCCCGGCCACCCGGCGAGGGCGGATACGCATCGTGCCTCCAACCCCCGGCTGAACCGCAAGCTGCCGTAATCACTCAGGAAACAGTGAGGGGTATTAGTCACTCAGGTAACACGGCGGGGTTACGGTTCGCGCACAATCCGGTTATTGGCCCGCGCACCGCTGCGCCTGCTTGGCGGCGTCGGCGGCCGCCGCGCGCATCCCGATCGTCGCCAGGTGGTCCGAGACCGCCCGCAGCCCCGCGCCATCACCGGCCGCCAGCGCCCGCGCATGGGCGAGAGCGAGTCCGCCTACCGCGCAGTCGATCTCGCCGCACAGCCGGGCCAGCGGTTCGGCCGCACGGGTGTCCCCGAGCCGGACGGCCTCGTGCCAGACGCGTAGCGCCACGGCCGGCTGCCCGCCGCGTTCGGCCATCCGAGCGGCATCGCGAGCGGCGGCCACCGCGCCGTGCGAGTCGCGCGTGGAGGCCAGCCGCCAGGCCCGCGCCACGCCGAGCTCCGGGGCGAACAGCGCCGACTTGGTTCCGTGTCGAGATTCGGCCCTGCTCAACGCTTTTGCCGTGGCGGCGGTGTCGCCCTGCTGGGCCAGCGCGGTGGCCAGCAGCATCAGCGACAGCGGCCCCCACGAGTAGCCGGTGCGTTCCAAGGTGGCGGCCGCCGGCCTGAGCAGCGCTGCGGCGCGGCCGAATTCGCCGTCGGCGATCAGCACATGCGCGAGCAACACCTCGCCGATCGCGCGGCCCGGCTGCTGCAGCTCGGCGAAGTCGGTGAACTGCTGGGCGAGTTGTCGCGCCACGTCGAGCCGACCCGCCATCAACAATGCGGTGGTTTGGCCCAGCCCGATCGTGAAGCGCAGCAGCCCGGGATGCTCGGCGGCCAAGGCGCGCTGCGCCAGCGGCTCGACCTCGTCGAACCGGCCCTGCCGCGCCGAACACAGCGCGGCCGCGCTGGCCGCCCACGCCACCGCCTGATCATCGGCCGACGGTGACGCCAGCACCTCGCCGGCGACCCTGACGGCGTGTCCGACGTTGCCCGCGTTCATGGCGAAGGTGGCGCTCAGCGCGTCGAGGGTGAGGCGCGGGCCGGCATCCGTGACCCGATTGCGGATCGTCCGCAGGAACGCGGCGGCCCGCTCGGGCTCGCTGAGCATCCAGAACTGGTTGGCCGCCCGCAGCAGCGTCCAGTCCATGAGCGCCGGTTCGGCCAACGCGGCGGAGTCGACGTCGGCGAGCACCGCGTCGGCCTCGCGGCCCCGGCCCTGCCACGCCAGGGCATGTGCCAGCGCCAGCCGCGCCGCCAAGCCACCGGAGCGCTCCAGCGCCGAGCGGGCCAGTCTTTCGCCGAGCGCGAGGTCGCCCAGCCGCAACGCCTGCTGCGCCGAGGCGACGACCTCGGCGGTCCGCTGGGGGGCGTCACTGTCGAGCGCCAGGGATGCCAGCCGCAGCCGGTCACCGAGTTGGTCCGACGCATGCTGCGACAGCAGCCCGACGATCTCGGTGCGCCGTCGTCGCGCCTCTTCGGTGCCGAGCGCGGCGCGCGCTCGTTCGGCGAACAGCGGATGCGCCGTGTACACCACCGGATCTTCGGTGCGGCCGCCGCGCACCCGGGTTTCCGCCGCGCCCCAGGCCTTCGCCTCCGCTACCGCGCCGTCGCCCGCGAGGATCGTCAGATCGGCGAGCGATAGCGGCTCCTCGACGGCGAGGTAATCCAGCACCGAACGCGCCGCGGCGGGTAACTCGGCGATGAACGCGTCGACCTCGGAAGGCTCGGATTGCTTCGTCGCCCCGCCCGGCGGCTCGACGTCGATCCGATCCAGCAGACCGTCGGTCCACAGCGCCGCGATGGCCTCGGGCGCGGCATCCGCGCGGGCGGTGACGATCATCCGGGCCGTGCCGGCCAGTGCCAACTGGTACACCAGCGTGGCCGACAGGACGTCCAGGTCGTGGGCATCGTCGACGACGAGCAGCAGCTCATCACCGCCCAGCGATGCCCGGGCCGCCCGCAAGAGCGCGGCCGGCTTGCCGATGTCCGGGCCGAAACTTGAAAACTCCACCAGATCGCTGAAGGCCCCGAACGGAACGAGCCGCTCGGTCGGGGTGCCGGTGACCCAGCGGATGAGCGTGGTCGGGTGCTTGCGGCCGAAGCTTTCGGCGGCCAATCGGGCCAATGTGGATTTGCCGATCCCGTCGGGTCCGAGCACGACTGCCCCGCTCCGGGCCGCGGGAACGTCGCGACCCAGGGCAACGTCCAGCCGCTCCAGGGCCGCCGCTTGTTCGGGGACGTTCCATCTAATGGGCACCGCCGGATTTTATTGCGCGCCGGGTGCGTGGCGCACCGGGCTTGGTCTACCTTTCGTTGTATGCGCCCGGAACGTGGTTCATCCAGCGAGTGGGCAGTGTGTGTGTACTGCGCGTCGGGTCCCGCGCATCCCGAATTGCTCGGGTTCGCTTCCGAACTCGGCGAAGCCATCGCCGAGCGCGGCTGGACCCTGGTGTGGGGCGGCGGCCGGGTTTCGGCAATGGGCGCGGCGGCAAGCGCGGCACGGGCGCGCGGTGGCCGCACCGTCGGGGTCATCCCGCAAAATTTGATGCGCCGCGAGCTTGCCGACGCCGACGCCGACGAGCTGATCGTCACCGACACCATGCGCGAACGGAAGCAGGTGATGGAAGACCGCGCTGATGCGTTCATCGTGCTGCCGGGCGGCATCGGCACCCTGGACGAGTTGTTTGACGCATGGACCACGGGTTATCTCGGCGTGCACGGCAAGCCCATCGTGATGCTGGACCCGTTCGGGCATTACGAAGGGCTTTGGCTCTGGTTGTGCGGGCTGGTTGACAGCGGCTACATCTCGCAGGCGGCGATGGACCGGTTGGTGCTGGTCGACAAGGTGGGGGCAGCGCTGGAGGCGTGCGCACCCGCCTGAGTCGCCAGCACCGCCGTTATGCCTATTAGGCTGGCCGCCAAACTCGTCAAGAGGGAATCGAGGATTACGTGTCCGATCACGACGGACGAGCGCGCTCGGCGATCAGATTGACCGATATCGCGTCCCAGGTGCCGGGCGTGCTGGCCGACGTGCCGGTGATCATGCGCGGAGCGCTGACCGGGCTGCTGGCCCGACCCAGCTCCAAGAAATCGATCGGCACGGTGTTCCAGGAACGGGCCGCTCGCTACGGTGACCGGATCTTCCTGCGGTTTGGGGACCAGCAACTGAC
Source organism: Mycobacterium sp. (assembly GCF_052145595.1). Lineage (GTDB taxonomy): Bacteria > Actinomycetota > Actinomycetes > Mycobacteriales > Mycobacteriaceae > Mycobacterium. Next base: position 25,605 of record NZ_JBKQOI010000086.1, read on the forward strand.
CTACCGCGACGCCAACGCGGCCGCCAACAGGTACGCGGCGGTGCTGGCCGCGCGCGGCGTCGGCAGCGGCGACGTCGTCGCGATCATGCTGCGCAACTCACCCAACACGGTGCTGGCGATGCTGGCCGCGGTCAAGTGCGGGGCCGTCGCCGGCATGGTCAACTACCACCAGCGCGGCGAGGTGCTGGCGCACAGCCTTGGCCTGCTGGATGCCAAGGTGTTGGTCGCGGAAACCGACCTGGTCAGCGCGGTGGCCGAGTGCGGCGCCTCGGGCACCACCGAAACGCTGACCATCGAAGACTTGGAGCGATTCGCTGCGAGCGCTCCGGCCACCAACCCTGCGTCGGCTTCGGCGGTGCAGGCCAAAGACACCGCGTTCTACATCTTCACCTCGGGCACAACGGGATTCCCCAAGGCCAGCGTGATGACGCATCTCCGGTGGCTGAAGGCGCTGGCCGCGTTCGGCGGAATGGGGTTGCGGCTGAAGAGCTCCGACACCCTGTACAGCTGCCTGCCGCTGTACCACAACAACGCGCTGACGGTCGCGGTGTCGTCGGTGATCAATTCCGGGGCGACGCTGGCGTTGGGCAAGTCCTTTTCGGCGTCGAGGTTTTGGGACGAGGTGATCGCCAGCGAGGCCACGGCGTTCATCTACATCGGCGAGATCTGCCGGTATCTGCTCAACCAGCCGCCCAAGCCCACCGACCGCGCGCACCGGGTGCGTCTGGTCGCCGGCAACGGGCTCCGCCCGGAGATCTGGAACGAGTTCACCAATCGGTTCAGCATCGAGCGGGTGTGCGAGTTCTACGCCTCCAGCGAGGGCAACGCCGCTTTCATCAACATCTTCAATGTTCCCGGGACCACCGGGGTCGCGCCGATGCCGCTGGCCTACGTGGAGTACGACCCCGACACCGGCACCCCGCTGCGTGACGACCGCGGGCGGGTGCGCCGGGTGCCTGCCGGTCAGCCCGGCCTGCTGCTCAGCCCGGTCAACCGGCTGCAGCCGTTCGACGGCTACACCGACAAAGCATCAAGCGAAAAGAAGTTGGTGCGCGACGCTTTTCGTGAGGGCGACGTCTGGTTCAATTCGGGTGACGTGATGAGCCCGCAGGGCCTGGGTCACGCCGCTTTCGTCGACCGGCTCGGTGACACCTTCCGGTGGAAGGGCGAGAACGTCGCCACCACACAGGTCGAGGCGGCGCTGGCGTCCGACGAGTCCGTCGAGGAATGTACGGTCTTCGGCGTCGAGGTTCCGCACACCGGGGGGCGCGCCGGGATGGCCGCGGTCCAGCTGCGCGAGGGCGCCGAGTTCGACGGCCAGTCCCTGGCCCGTGCGGTTTACGGCCAGCTGCCCGCCTATGCACTGCCGTTGTTTTTGCGGGTGGTGAAGTCACTGGAGCACACCACGACGTTCAAGAGCCGCAAGGTGGAGTTGCGCGAACAGGCCTACGGTCGCGACGTGCAGGATCCGCTGTACGTGCTGGCCGGCCGCGACGAGGGCTACGTGCCGTACTACGACGAATACCCCGAGGAAGTGGCCCAAGGTAAGCGACCGCAGGGCTGAGCGGCGCGGCTTACGCCGAGTGTGCGGCGAGACGCACGCTCGGCGTAGGGTGTGCGGCTGGCCGCACACTCGCGCGACGGATGGTCCTGAAACCACGCGGCCAGTGGTAACCAGGCACCATAGAGGCGTGCAATCGACTCTGTGCGGCCGCCCGGTCGCGGGGGATCGCCCGCTGATCATGGCGATCGTCAACCGCACCCCGGATTCGTTCTACGACCGGGGCGCGACCTTCAGCGACGAGGCCGCCAGG
>NZ_JBKQOI010000087.1:0-5523 GCF_052145595.1 Mycobacterium sp.
TCGAACCCGGCGGCTGGACCACCCGCAAACGCAAAGACGGCACCACCGAATGGATCCCACCGCCACACCTCGACCACGGCCAACCAAGAACCAACACCTTCCACCACCCCGAAAAGCTCTTGGCCGATGGCGACGACGAAGACGACGATGGGGCGGCGTGATCTAACCCGGCGGCCTTCCCGGTGTAGGGGCCGCCGACCCGACCGCGTCGCTGAGCGAGGCGAACCCGCCGTCGTGCAACCGGCGGGCGATGCCGTCGTGAATGTGCTTGGGCCACAAGCCTCCTCCGTAGATGAAGCCGGTGTAACCCTGCAGCAGCGACGCGCCCGCAGTGATCCGGTCCCACGCGTCGTCGGCGATCTCGATGCCGCCGACGCTGATCAGCGCCAGGCGGTCGCCGACCCGGCCGTAGAGCCGGCGCAGCACCTCGGCGGAGCGGCGCGCCAGCGGTGGCCCCGAGATGCCGCCGGCACCGAGCTCGTCGGCCCCCGGTGTGATCAGTCCGTCGCGCGACACGGTGGTGTTGGTTGCGACGATGCCGGCCAGGCCGAGCTCGACGGCCAGGTCCGCGATGTCGTCGATGTCTGAATCGGAGAGATCCGGTGCGATCTTCACCAGCACCGGCACAGAAGCTTCCGAGAGAACGCCCTCGAGGATGGGCCGCAGCGACTCGACCGCTTGCAGATCGCGCAGGCCCGGCGTGTTGGGCGAGCTGACGTTGACCACCAGATACGACGCCAGCGGGCCGACCAGCCGGGCGCTCGCCCGGTAGTCGTCGACCGCGTCGGCGGCAGGGGTCGTCTTGGTCTTGCCGATGTTGACCCCGATCGGCACCTCGAGCCGGTGGCGCGCGAGCTGGATCGCCAATGCACCGGCGCCGCGATTGTTGAATCCCATCCGGTTCAGCAGGGCGCGGTCGGCCGACAGGCGGAACATGCGGGGGGCCGGGTTGCCGGGTTGCGGGTGCGCGGTGACGGTCCCGACCTCGGCATACCCGAAGCCCATCGCGCCCCAGGTGAGTAGCCCCGTGCCGTCTTTATCGAATCCCGCGGCCAGACCCAGCGGTCCCGGGAAGCGCACCCCGAACACCGTGCTGGCCAGCACCGGATCAGTGGGGCCGAGCAGCCGGCGCAACGACCGCCGCACCAAGGCGATGGCGGTGACGCCACGCAGTAGGGCGAAAACCAGCGTGTGGATGCGTTCGGGCGGGACCACAAAGAGCAGCCGGCGCACCAGGCCGTACAGCCGATGACCGCCTCGGCGGGGTTGGGTCAATGTCACAGTTCGGGCTGGTCGGGCCGCCGGCCATTCAGACGAGACTTCTTGCGGCGCAACAGCACCCGCCTGCTGCCGTCGGTGTAGAGCCGCACCCGCGTCAGCTCCCAGCCACGGTATTCGGCCTCGATGGACAACCGGGTCGACGCGCTGAGCCGGGTGACTTCCGGCGGCAGGCGCAGCGGCACCCACTCGTATTCGTCGGACATCTCGGTGTCCCAGCCCGCGGGCAGCCGACTCCGCCGCGCCGCGGGTCCGTCTTTCACGGGGTGCCCGCCGCGTGCTCGATGGCCTGGACCCCCGCACCCGACCCCGACACCACGTACAAGGTGTCCGACGCTTCGTCAAAGGCCAGCGTGTTGGGTTGCTGCACGGTTGGGTAACGCACCCTTTCGACGGGAATTCCGGTGGACAGATCGTAACCAATGACTGTGTTGGATGCGGTTTGGGACACCCAGGCCAATTTGCCGGAACCAACCAGGCCGTATGGGGCCTGGCGCACCGGGTAGGCCTGACGCAACATCAGCGGGTCGACGCCGTACACCAGCAGCTGGCCGCCGCGGGTGTCGGCGACCAGAATCGGGCCCAGCGGATCGGCGGCCAGGGTGGTCGCGCCCTCGCCGGCGCGCAGCGCCTGCTCAACCCGGCCGTCGGCGCCAATCGTCGTCACCGAGGTCTGTCCCCGGTCCAAAACCACCGTCGTATTCCCCTGTGTGACAATGGAATCGACGCGCGCGAAGATCTTGTTACGACTGCCGACGGTCGCGGTGCCAACGTCGCCCGCTGCCTGGGAGGCAAGGGTGTACACGGCGCCGTCCGCGCTGCCCAACACCAGCTTGCCGTCGGCGCGCTGCGCGATGGCGGTGAATTCGGCCTGCTGCGCCCCGGCGACATCCACCTGTGCGGTGCGGCCCGTCGACAGGTCGACCGCGAAGTAGCCGCCGTGGGCGGCCAGGAAGGCCGTGCCCCGGCCGTCGTCGGTCAGCGCGGCCGCCGGGCCCGGCAACGGGATGACACGCGGCGCGACGTTCGGGTCCCCGAACACGGTGATGCTGCCCGGCGCCGCCGGGTCGGCGCCGGGGGCCAGGACAGCCAATCGGTGAACGCTGCCGTCGAAGACCGCGGCCACGGCGTGTCCACCCAGCGGTCGCACCGCACCGGCCGGGTTCTGCGAGACGGGCGGTGACTCGGCCGCCCGCGCCGGCTCGATTGTGGGCGGCTTCTCGGAAGTGAGCGGATTCGACGAACAACCCGGTACCAGCACGGCCAGAACCAGCAAAAGCAGCTGAACAATAGAAACGCGCTGAGCTGCTAGTTTGCCAACATTATGCCATTGCAGCAATTATTTTCCTTCGCGTAACCAACATGATAGTCAAATTTTAAGGAACGGTTTCGCATCCAATATGGCCATGTTGCCCACATCGATTCCCGCTGGAGAGGTATGGTCGCGTCATGACCGTCATCGTTGACCGGCATATCGCGGATAAAGAGTTTGCTGTCGAGGACCTTTCGACAGGGATCTTTGCCAGCGGGTACGGACAAGTCGGTGATGGACGCAGTTTTTCCTTCCACATTGAGCACCGATCGCTCGTCGTCGAAGTTTACCGGCCGCGCCTGGCTGGCCCCGTTCCGCAGGCCGAGGAGGTGGTGGCCAGGGCGGTCCGCACCCTGGTCGACATCGACCTCACCGACGAGCGCAGCCTGACCGCCGCGGTACGCGACTCGGTCGCGCACGCGGTACCCATCTCCCGCTAGTCGCGCCACGTCGCGGCCACCTGCACCGGGTACGGTCGTCGTCGTGGCTGCGGTTTCGGCGATGTCTTGGTCGACATGACCGTCATCCTGCTGCGGCACGGGCGCTCCACTTCGAACACCGCGGGCATCCTGGCTGGTCGCTCCGAGGGCGTCGACCTCGACGACAAGGGCCGCGAGCAGGCCGCCGGGCTGATCGATCGGATCGGTGACCTGCCGATCCGGGCGGTGGTGTCTTCGCCGCTGCTGCGGTGCCGCCGAACCGTCGAGCCACTCGCCGATGCGCTGTGCCTCGAGCCGCTGATCGACGACCGGCTCGCCGAAGTGGACTACGGCGAATGGACCGGCCGCAAAATCGGCGACCTGACAAACGAGCCGTTGTGGAGGGTGGTCCAGGCCCATCCCAGCGCGGCGGTGTTTCCCGGCGGCGAGGGACTGGCGCAAGTACAGGCGCGCGCGGTGGCCGCCGTCCGCGAACACGACCGCCGGCTCGCTTCGGAGCATGGGGGAGAAAACGGCGGTGACGCGCTGTGGGTGGCTTGCACCCACGGCGACGTCATCAAAGCGCTTGTCGCCGACGCGTACGGCATGCACCTGGATGGGTTCCAGCGCGTCACCGCCGACCCGGCGTCGGTGAGTGTGATCCGGTACACCTCGCTGCGGCCGTTCGTGTTGCACGTCAACCACACCGGTGCGCGGCTGTCCGCGGCATTGCGTGCGGCTCCGCCACCGAAGGACGAATCCAAGGGTGATGAGGCTCACGGTGAGTCGAAGGGCGAGCCGCAAAACGGGCCGGCCGGAGTGGTGCCGCCGAGTGACGCCGTGGTGGGCGGCTCCACGGATTAATTCCGCTGCGGCGCATAATCGGCGCACAATCGAATCGCACGGCGACGGCAACTGCCGGTATTTTGGAGGTGCCATGGCCCGCGCAATTCACGTATTCCGCACACCCGACCGCTTCGTCGCCGGGACCGTTGGCCAGCCCGGAAACCGCACCTTCTACATCCAAGCGGTGCACGATTCCCGGGTGGTCTCGGTGATACTGGAAAAACAACAGGTTGCGGTGCTCGCCGAACGCATCGGTGCCCTGCTGCTCGAGGTGAATCGCAGATTCGGCACGCCGGTCCCTCCAGAGCCCGCCGAGGTCGAGGACCTCAACCCCTTGATCACACCGGTCGACGCGGAGTTTCGGGTCGGCACCATGGGGCTGGGCTGGGATTCGGAGGCTCAGACCGTGGTGGTCGAATTGCTGGCCGTCACCGACGCCGAGTTCGACGCCTCGGTGGTGCTCGACGACACGGAGGAGGGGCCCGACGCGGTGCGGGTGTTCTTGACGCCGGAGTCGGCTCGGCAGTTCGCCACCCGTTCCAATCGCGTCATCTCGGCAGGACGTCCGCCGTGCCCGCTGTGCGACGAACCATTGGACCCCGAGGGCCACATCTGCGCGCGCACCAACGGCTACAAGCGCAGCGCGCTGCTCGGGCCTAGCGATGACCCCCAGGAATAACGAGCATGACGACTGCGAGGCGCTGCGGGACGGCGAGCTGACGGTCCTCGGACGCATCCGCTCGGCCAGTAACGCCACCTTTCTGTGCGAGTCGACGCTGGATGAGCGCAGCGTGCACTGCGTGTACAAACCGATCTCCGGTGAGCAGCCGCTCTGGGATTTCCCCGACGGGACGTTGGCCGGCCGCGAACTCGCCGCGTACCTGATATCGAGGCACTTGGGTTGGAACATTGTGCCCTACACGATCATTCGTCACGGGCCGGCGGGTCCGGGCATGCTGCAGCTGTGGGTGGAGCAACCGGGTGACGCGGCCGACTCCGATCCCCGGCCGGGGCCCGACTTGGTCGACCTGTTTCCCGCCGACAAACTCGAGCCGGGTTATCTGCCGGTGCTGCGGGCCTACGACTACGCGGGCGACGAGGTCATCCTGATGCACGCCGACGACATTCGGTTGTGCCGGATGGCGGTGTTCGACGTGCTGATCAACAATGCCGACCGCAAGGGCGGCCACGTGCTGCGCGACCTCGACGGCCACATCTACGGCGTCGACCACGGGGTGTGCCTGCACGTGGAGAACAAACTGCGCACAGTGTTGTGGGGCTGGGCCGGCAAGCCGGTCGACGACCCGACCCTGAAGGCGATCACCGGGCTCGTCGAGGCCCTGGGCGGGTCACTTTTCGGCGAAATGGCCGGGCTGATCACCCGGGCGGAAATCGCGGCGCTGCTCAGGCGCGCGCACGCGCTGCTGGACAATCCGGTCATGCCCGGACCCAACCGGCATCGGCCCATCCCGTGGCCAGCGTTTTAGGGCGAGCTTCGCCGTCGGCGATACTGAAGCGGTGACCTCGGCCGGGGATGAGACGACAGACGCCGCACTGGCCGCCGATCTCGCCGCCGACGCCGGGGAGTTGTTGCTGAAGGTGCGCGACGAGATCGGTTTCGGTCATCCCTGGGCGCTCGGCGACGCGGGTGACAGCCTGGCGAACGAC
>NZ_JBKQOI010000088.1:0-29562 GCF_052145595.1 Mycobacterium sp.
TGCTGTACCGGGCCGCGCGCGAGCTGCTAGCCAACATCCACAAGCATGCCCGGGCGAAAAGGGTCAAAGTCAAACTGTTGCGAGACGGCCACAGAATCGTGCTAACGGTCGCCGATGACGGAACAGGATTCGATCCGGCAATCGTCGACCGATTGGTCGCCGACGGGCACATCGGGCTGGGATCCCTGCTGGTCCGGGCTGACGCGATGGGCGGCTCGATGAACATCAACTCCGAAATCGGACGCGGCACAGAGGTGATCGTGACCTCACCGCTCGAACCGGCTGACCCTTGACACCGCCAGTCCGGTATCTCGCAACAGCCACACTCGCCCGTCACACCTGGGGTCGGCACCTTCAGGGGAAGCCAGCCGAAGCGGCAAAGCGGCCAGGCATAGCGTCCGCTCCCACTACGCCAGCGCCGCGGCGTCGTAGGGGATGATGGCGTCCAGCTTTTTGGGGGGCAGGAGTGACCGGGTTGGGATGCGCAGCATATGCAGGCGATGGCGCCCATCATGCGTTATTGCCCCGGGCGAGCGGATCTGCGCGATCTTTGGCCTTCCCCGGTGTCCTTTATGCGGGGGATGCTAATGCGGCCGTCCTAGCGAAATGGCGACCTTGGCAATGCGGTTTCGGGAGGGTCAGACTGCGGTCAACAATTGCCGCGATGATTGGGGTGCTAGAGCAGGCGTCCTATACGGCTGCCTCGGCTGGGAGGTCCCGGCTACCTTGGCTGCCATGATCATGCCAACCGGAGGGTCAGACATGCCATCCAGGAACATACGGCAGGGGTGCAGTGCGGGACCCACGGGTCACACCGCATGATCTTCGGCACACTGCGGCCAGCCTTGCGGTGTCGGCCGGAGCGAACGTCAAAGCGGTGCAGAAGATGCTCGGGCACGCTTCCGCAGCGATGACATTGGACATCTACGCCGACCTTTTCGATGACGATCTGGAAGCGGTGGCGACCGCGTTGGATCAGGCCCGCTCGCGCGATTGTGTCCAAAATGTGTCCACGGGGTGGCCACGGGGCGCTCTCACGGCGGTCCAGCCGACCGACTGAAGGCCGCTGTCCAATGGCCTGACCGACCGTTAGGCCCGTGACCTGCGGTTTAGAAGTCCCAGTCCTCGTCTTCGGTGTTGACGGCCTTGCCGATCACGTAGGACGACCCGGAGCCGGAGAAGAAGTCGTGGTTCTCGTCGGCGTTGGGCGAGAGCGCGGACAGGATCGCCGGGTTCACGTCGGTCTCGTCGCGCGGGAACAGCGCCTCGTAGCCCAGGTTCATCAACGCCTTATTTGCGTTGTAGCGCAAGAACTTCTTGACGTCTTCGGTCAGCCCGACCGCGTCGTAGAGGTCCTGGGTGTACTCCACCTCGTTGTCATAGAGCTCGAAGAGCAGTTCGTAGGTGTAGTCCTTCAACTTTTGCCGCTTGGCGTCGTCGACCAGCGCCAGGCCACGCTGAAACTTGTAGCCGATGTAGTAGCCGTGCACGGCTTCGTCGCGGATGATCAGCCGGATCATGTCGGCGGTGTTGGTCAGCTTGGCCCGGCTCGACCAGTACATCGGCAGATAGAAGCCGGAGTAGAAGAGGAAGCTCTCCAGCAGCGTGGAGGCGACCTTGCGCTTCAGCGGTTCGTCGCCGCGGTAGTACTGCATCACGATCTCGGCTTTGCGCTGCAGGTTGACGTTCTCCTCCGACCAGCGGAAGGCGTCGTCGATCTCGGCCGTCGAGCACAGCGTGGAGAAGATCGAGCTGTAGCTCTTGGCGTGCACCGACTCCATGAACGCGATGTTGGTGTAGACGGCCTCTTCGTGCGGGGTAAGCGCGTCCGGAATCAGGCTGACCGCCCCGACCGTTCCCTGGATGGTGTCCAGCAGGGTTAGCCCGGTGAACACGCGCATCGTGAGCTGCTTTTCGTTGGCCGTCAGCGTTCCCCACGACGGCAGGTCGTTGGACACCGGGACCTTCTCGGGCAGCCAGAAGTTCCCGGTCAGCCGGTCCCAGACCTCGGCATCTTTGTCGTCTTGCAGCCGGTTCCAGTTGATCGCCGAGACGCGGTCGATCAGCTTCATTCCTTCGGACACCAGAACCCCACTTCACCTGCCGGTTTGCCTATAGTTACCTAGGCCACAAACACTACCCCTGGTGTCCGACAAGCCGACGCAACACCAGAACTTGTGTCTGCGTGTCGCGCACCCGGATGCGGTCAGTCCAGTCCGGCGTCCCGCAGCGTGTGCGTGAGGCCGTCCTCGAGGGCGCTCAGCGCGATGTCGGTGAGGCGACTCAGTTCGTCGATATCCTCGCCGCCCTTGCTCATCCATGTTTCCAGCGACACGAAAACCGCGGTGGCCAGGCTGTCCGCCGCGATGTCGGCGATCATGGCGCCGTCGGCGGTGGGCCGGGATCGTTGATGGATGAAGCGCTGGATCACGTCGGCAACCTGATCGCGCATCCGCCGAATGTGGCTGGTGATGATGTCCTGGTCGAGGTCGCGCGACCGGATGGTGGCGGCTTCACGGACCATCCGGAAGTCAAATGGGAACGCGTCCACGGCCTTACGCACCGACACAGTGATGGGTTCCCCGTGCGGGCGCAATGCCAGCGCGCGGGCGAACCACTCGAAGCCGATGTCGTAGTCGGCGAAGATCACCGCGTGTTTGGACGGGAAGTGCCGGTAAAACGTTCGTTCCGTGACCCCGACATCGGCGGCGATGTCGGCAACGCTGGTCTGGTGCACGCCGTCGGCGACGAAACGCTTCATCGCCGCCTGTTGCAACGCCTGACGCGTGCGCCGGCTACGAGATTCCACGGTGCCAGCACACACCAAATGTCACCATTGACGCAAATATGTCAGGTGTGACATTGTGCGTTCAGTCGAGGGATCACCGGAGGAGTCAGCATGGCGGACTATGACGCGATCATCATCGGGGCAGGCCACAACGGTCTGGTCGCCGCGAACGTGCTGGCCAAGGGCGGCGCGAAAGTCCTTGTCCTGGAACGGGCGCACTTCCTCGGCGGGATGGCCGCGACCCGCGAACTCTTCGACGGATACAAGCACAGCGTCGGTGCATGGGCGGTGCTGATCTGGCGGCAGGAGATGACCGATCGCCTGGAGCTGACCAAGTGGGGCTTCGAACTGATGGATCAGTGGATGTCGACGTGCACGTTCGGCGCCGCCGAGGACACCCCGTTCGTGATGTACAACGACCTCGAACGCATGGGCCGTCACCTCTTCGAGGACCACGGACCGGAGGTCGCGACGGCACTCGGCGGGTTGTTCGCGCACATCGGCCGGTTCGCGCCCTATTTCGTTGACTCGGCGTTCGGTCCTCCGCCGGACATCATCGAGGTGATCGCCGCGCAGCCAACGCCGGCGGACCGTCACGACTTCGCCCAGATGTGGTACGGCAGCACCATGGACACGGTCCGCCGTTTCTTGGCGCCGGACCAGGGCCGGTGCATCCAGGGCTCGCTGGCGGCGATGTCCATCGACGCTTTCGATGGCGGCCCCTGGACCCCGGGCTCGAATGCGTCGACGCTCTACCACTACCTGATTGGCGGCGGCAACGTCGAATACATCATGCCGCGCGGTGGCATCGGCTCGCTGAGCACAGCGCTGTGCCGGCGCGCCGAATCGTTGGGCGCCGAGGTGCAGATGAAGCAGCACGTCAAGCAAATCCTGGTCACCGACGGGCGCGCCACCGGGGTCCAACTCCGCGACGGCACAACGATTTCGGCCGACGCCGTGCTCTCCTCACTCGACCCATACACCACATTCGTGAATCTGGCCGGCCCGCAGAACTTTCCGCCCGACTACATCCGGAAGATCAAGGAAATCAACTTCAACCTGGGATACATCCAGGCCCATCTGACGATTGACCAAGCGCCCCAATGGATCGACCGGCTGCAGCCATTCATGCACGACAACGGGCAGTGGTGTCCCACGGTTGCCTACGCGCCGTCGCCGGAATACATCAGCGACGCGTGGGAGCAATACCGCAAGGGACAGCTTCCCGACGCCCCGCCCACCTATCTGTACATACCCAGCATGGTCGACTCGTCGTTGGCGCCCGAAGGCAAGCACAGCGCAACGATTTTCACCCCGTACTTCCCCACCGGACTGGACGCCGACGAAAACCGAAGCTGGAAAGAGCAATACGCCGACACTTGCGTGCAGATCTTCGACAAGTACGCGCCCGGGTTCGCCGACTCCGTCACCAACCGCGTGGTGTTCTCCAACCGGTACTTCGGCAGCACCTTCAGCGCACACGCCGGTGACTACTCGCACGGCCTGCTGCAGCCCAACCAGTTGTGGACCGGTCGTGTCGTCGAGGGCGAGGACAAGTTCGCGACGCCCGTCGACGGGCTCTACCTGTGCGGCCAGTGCACCCACCCCGGTCCGGGGGTAACCGGTATCCCCGGATGGAACGGCGCCGAGGCGGCCCTCAAGCATCTCAACGCGCGCGTCGGATAGGCGTAGGCAAAACCCGACGCTTGATGTACCATTTGGTACATGTTTAACGAGGACAGCATCGAGATAGACGCACCGCCGCAGCTCGTATGGGATGTCTTCAGTGACGTCGAGCGCTGGCCCGAGTGGACCGCTTCCGTGACTTCCCTGGTCGGGCTGGACGGACCCGCCCTTGCCGTCGGCAAACGGTTCGCGATCAAGCAACCCGGCTTGCAGAAGCTGGTCTGGAAGGTCACCGAGATCGACCCCGGTGCGTCCTGGACGTGGGTGCACCGCTCCCCCGGCGTGCTGGTGAGCGCTCGCCACGACGTCACCCAACCCGGCGACCGCACCCTGGTGCGCCAGCAACTCGACCAGCGCGGTGTACTCGGCGCGCTGGTCGGGCGGCTGACAGTCAAGAAGACCAAGCGCTTCCTCGCGCTGGAGGCACAAGGCCTCAAGGCCCGGTCTGAGCAACTCAGCCGCGCCGATGGCCCGCACACCTGACCTCGCGCGGCGCCGGCAACTGCTTGACGCACTCTTCGACGAGTTCGCCGCGGGCGGCATCGGGGACCGCTCGCTGCGCGACGTCGCCGCGGCCGTCGGTACCAGCCACCGGATGCTGTTGCATCACTTTGGTTCTCGAGAAGACCTGCTGATCGCGATCGTCGAGGAGGCCGAGCGCCGCCAGATGGCTCTCGTCCCCAATCTGCCGATGAATCCGGCCGAAGGCTTCGCAGCGATGTGGGCCGACCTTCGTCGCCCCGAACTGCGCCAGTTGGAACGCCTCTTCTTCGAGTGCTACTCGCGCGCGGCCCAAGGCGAAAACCCGTTCACGCGGATGATTCCCGGCGCCGTCGACGGCTGGCTGCACGAGGTCGAGGCGGCCACCGCCGGCGTTGCATACGACGGCGCGATGGCACGGCTCGGGCTGGCCGTCACCCGTGGCCTACTGCTGGATCTGGTGGCCACCGACGACGACGCCGCGGTGGATGCGGCCGCGGACGCCTTCGTCAGGCTCCTGGAACGCTGGTCGTAGCGCCGACTTCAACCGGAGCGCGCTTGGGCTTGCCGACCCCAAAGAACTGGTACTCCTCGGGTTTGACCGACCGCGTCGCCATCCAGTACTGCCAGGTGTAGCCACCCCACAGCACGGTGTTCTTGCCATGCTCGTCGAGATACCAACTGGCACAGCCGCCGGTGTTCCACACCGAGTTGGCCAGCTTGGCTTGCAGCTCATCGTTGAAGCTGTCCTGCGCGGCACGGGTCGGGGCCAGCGCCTGCGCGCCGAACTTGTCGCATTTCGCTATCGCGTCGGCGACGTAGTGGATCTGCGATTCGATCATGAACACCACGGAGTTGTGCCCCAGCCCGGTGTTGGGTCCTAGCAGGAAAAACAGGTTGGGCACGTCGGCGACGGTGATACCGCGATGCGCGCCGATACCTTCGCGGTTCCACCGGTCGACCAGGTCTTCTCCGTGCCGCCCCTTGATCTGAACGTAGGTGTAGGAGTCGGTGACGTGGAAGCCGGTGCCGTAGACGATCACGTCCGCCTTCCGTTCGGTGCCGTCGGCGGTGACGATCCCGTCGCGCGTGATGCGGGTGATGCCGTCCGTGATCAGTTCGGTCTTCGGATCGGCGACCGCACCGTAATAGGTGGAGGAGTTCAGGATTCGCTTGCAACCAATGCGGTACTTAGGCGTCAGCTTGCGGCGCAGCTCGCGATCTTTCACCGAGCGGTGAATGTTGTATTTGGCGTAGGCCTCGATGAACTTCAGCGCGTCCGGCCGCTTGGTCATGCCGAACGCCAGCGCCTCCTGCGCCCAGTAGATACCGAGGCGCACCAACGCCCGCAATCCGGGGACGTTCTCCATGGCCTGACGCAGCGCCGGCGGAAGCTCGGGGTTGGAGCGCGGCACCACCCACGGCGGGGTGCGTTGGTAGAGCTGAAGTTCGGCGACTTGCCCGACAATCTCGGGCACGATCTGGATCGCGCTGGCGCCAGTCCCGATGATTGCCACCCGCTTGCCGGTCAGGTCGACGTCGTGGTCCCACTCCGCGGAATGGAAAGCGGGACCCGCGAATTCGTCGCGACCTTCGAAGTCAGGGATGGACGGGATATGCAACGCGCCGGCCCCCGAGATCAGGAACTGGGCAACGTATTCGCGACCATCCGTGGTGAACACATGCCATCGGTTCTCGTCCTCGTCCCAGTGGCCGCGATCGACCAGGGAATTGAACTCGATGTAACGGCGCAGCCCGTATTTCTCGGTGACTCCCTTGAGGTAGTCCCAGATCTCGGGCTGATAGGAGAACGGGTTTTTCCAGTCCGGCTTGGGCTCGAACGAGAACGAGTACAGGTGCGACGGGATGTCGCACGCGCAGCCGGGGTAGCTGTTGTCCCGCCATGTGCCGCCGACGTCGTCGGCCTTCTCCAGGATGACGAAGTCCACGCCTTGTTTTTGCAGCGCAATGGCCATCCCCAGCCCGGAGAATCCGGTCCCGATGATGACGGCGCGGGTGTGCACCGGCTTGTGCGCTGCGGGCGCTGGTTTGGTCATGGCGTTGGTCATGTGTGGTCTTTCTGTTTCAGATCAGCTCAGGCGCCAGCCGGCGCGGCGTTGGCCGTCGCGCCCGGCTGTCACAAATACCCAGTACCCCTGGTATCGGGTAAGACGAGTGTTATCGATGCCCGCTGGGATGTCAACGTCGCGGTTGCTCAGCTGGCGGCGGGGTGGCTGGGCACCACGCTGTGGATCGGCCGGTCAGGATCCATCGTGATGCCGAGTGCCTCGGCCGTGCCGCCGATGACCCCCATCATGATGGTCGTCAGGTGGGCGATGAATTGCTCGCGCGGCATGCGTCGCGGGCTGTCGGGGTCGGGGCCCAACCACCACTCGGTGGCCGATGCGGCCGATCCGAAGGCGGCATGTCCGGCCAGTTCGATCGCCGCGTGGTCCAGCTCCATCTCCCGCAGCTCGTTGTCGAACATGTCGGCCATGGCCAACGTGATCTCGCGGCCTTCGTTGAGGATCCGGATGGACGACTGGGGGGTGGCCGCCGAGCGGCCCTGAATGAAAACCCGCAGCACGTTGGGGTGCTTGTCGACGAGGGTGACGTACTCCTCGACGCTGCGCCGGACGACCTCGCGAGCGGAGTCGGTTTTCAAGTCGACGGACGGGAAAATGGCCGCCCACAGCATGTCGCGCAGTCGCTCCCCGATCGCCTGGAACAGATCGGACTTGTCATGGAAGTGCCGGTAGATCTTGGGCTTGGCGGTGCCGGCCTCTTCGGCAATTTCCCGCACACTCAGCTCGGGTCCCAGGCGGTCGATAGCGCGGAACGCAGCCTCGACTATTTCACCGCGCACCTTCTTGCGGTGTTCACGCCAACGTTCGCTGCGCGCGTCGACCTTCGCCCCGGGCTTTACGCTGGGGTGGGGTCGGGGAATTCTCACCACGTCAAGCACCTTACCGCGCAGCATTTGCTGACCTGGGCAGACCGGTCATTCTCCGCCTCGCTGAGCGTGAATCTCACGACGCGACACGCCGTGAAGCCGTCGTCAAATTCCCACTCGGAGGAGTCACAGCATGCAGGAGACGCAGCCCTCGACCTCGGTGCCCTCCAGCGCCATCTGCCGCAGCCGGATGTAGTACAGCGTCTTGATCCCCTTGCGCCAGGCGTAGATCTGCGCCTTGTTCACGTCGCGGGTCGTCGCCGTGTCCTTGAAGAACAACGTCAGCGAAAGCCCCTGGTCTACGTGCTGGGTCGCCGCGGCGTAGGTGTCGATGATCTTCTCGTAACCGATCTCGTAGGCGTCCTGGTAGTACTCCAGGTTGTCGTTGGTCATGTAGGGCGCCGGATAGTAGACCCGTCCGATCTTGCCTTCCTTGCGGATTTCGACCTTCGACACGATGGGGTGGATCGACGACGTCGAATGGTTGATGTAGGAGATCGACCCGGTCGGCGGCACCGCCTGCAAATTCTGGTTGTAGATGCCGTGCGCCTGCACCGATTCCTTCAGCCGTCGCCAATCGTCCTGGGTGGGGATGCGGATCTCTGCATCGGCGAAGAGCTGACGCACCTTCTCGGTCTTCGGCTCCCACACCTGGTCGGTGTATTTGTCGAAGAACTCCCCCGACGCGTACTTGGACCGCTCGAAACCGGCGAAGTGGGTGCCGCGTTCGATCGCGATGCGGTTCGAGGCCCGCAGCGCGTGATACAGCACCGCGTAGAAGTAGATGTTGGTGAAGTCGATGCCTTCCTCGGAACCGTAGAAGATGCCCTCGCGCGCCAGGTAGCCGTGCAGGTTCATCTGCCCAAGCCCGATCGCGTGGGAATCGTTGTTGCCCTGCTCGATCGAGGGCACCGACCAGATGTGCGTCTGGTCACTCACCGCGGTCAGCGCACGAATCGCCACCTCGATCGTCTGGGCGAAGTCCGGCGAGTCCATCGTCCTGGCGATGTTCAACGAGCCCAGGTTGCACGAAATGTCTTTGCCCACTTTGGCATAAGTCAGGTCCTCGTTGAACAACGACGGCGTGGACACCTGCAGGATCTCCGAGCACAGGTTCGAGTGGGTGATCTTGCCCTCGATGGGATTGGCCCGGTTCACGGTGTCCTCGAACATGATGTACGGGTAGCCGGACTCGAACTGCAACTCGGCCAGCGTCTGGAAGAACTCCCGCGCCTTGATCTTGGTCTTGCGGATGCGGGCGTCGTCGACCATCTCGTAGTACTTCTCGGTCACCGAGATGTCGGCGAACGGCACCCCGTAGACCCGTTCGACGTCGTACGGCGAGAACAGGTACATGTCCTCGTTCTTCTTGGCCAGCTCGAAGGTGATGTCGGGAATCACCACGCCCAAGCTCAGCGTCTTGATCCGGATCTTCTCGTCGGCGTTCTCCCGCTTGGTGTCCAGGAAGCGGTAGATGTCGGGGTGATGGGCATGCAGGTACACCGCGCCGGCCCCTTGGCGCGCCCCGAGCTGATTGGCATAGGAGAAGGAATCCTCCAGCAGCTTCATGATCGGGATGACGCCCGAGGACTGGTTCTCGATATTCTTGATCGGTGCACCGTGCTCGCGAATGTTGCTCAGCAGCAACGCAACCCCCCCGCCGCGCTTGGACAGCTGCAGCGCGGAGTTGATCGATCGCCCAATGGACTCCATGTTGTCCTCGATGCGCAGCAAAAAGCAGCTCACCGGTTCGCCGCGCTGCTTCTTGCCCGAGTTCAAGAACGTCGGGGTGGCCGGCTGGAACCGCCCGTCGATGATCTCGTCGACGAGCTTCTCGGCCAGCGCGGTGTCGCCGGCGGCCAAGGTGAGGGCGACCATGCACACCCGGTCCTCGAAGCGTTCCAGGTAACGCTTCCCGTCGAAGGTCTTCAAGGTGTACGACGTGTAGTACTTGAACGCGCCAAGGAACGTCGGGAACCGGAACTTCTTGGCGTAGGCGCGATCCATCAGCGCCTTGACGAAGTTGCGCGAGTACTGGTCTAAAACCTCACGCTCGTAGTAGTTCTCGCGGATGAGATAGTCGAGTTTCTCGTCCTGATTGTGGAAGAAGACGGTGTTCTGGTTGACGTGCTGCAGGAAGTACTGGCGCGCGGCCAGCGCGTCCTTGTCGAACTGGATCTTGCCGTCCGCGTCATACAGATTCAGCATCGCGTTGAGAGCGTGGTAATCCGTTTCGCCGGGTAGCGCGTGCGCGCCGGAGGTTACAGGCTCTGCAGTGACGGTTGGTGGCACGTCTGTTCCTTCCAGAATTCAGCCAGGCCCGCGCGGACGGCATCCACGTCGTCCGGGGTTCCCATCAGTTCGAAGCGGTAAAGGTATGGAACGCCACACTTGCGGGAGATCACGTCGCCCGCATAGGCGAATTCCGCGCCGAAGTTGTTGTTGCCCGCGGCGATGACGCCGCGGATCAACGACCGATTGTGCTCGTTGTTCAAAAACGAGATGACCTGCTTGGGGACATAGCCACCGGCGTTGAGATCCGGGGTGGCACGGCCCCCGCCATATGTAGGCAGTATCAGCACGTACGGCTGGTCGACCTCGATGCGGCCATGCAGCGGTATCCGCGTGGCGGGAACATCCAGCTTCTGCACGAAGCGGTGGGTGTTCTCCGACACGCTGGAGAAATAGACCAGGTTGCGCGACAGCACCGCAACCTCCTTACCTCTCGTTCGCCTGCTACGCAGTCAACGCGGCGCCGGCGAGCGCCTTGATGCGGTCCGGCCGGAAACCCGACCAGTGGTCGTTACCCGCCACCACCACGGGGGCCTGTAGGTAACCCAGCGCCATCACGTAGTCGCGCGCCTCGGAGTCCAGCGTGATATCGACCTTCTCGTAGGCGATGCCCTGCTTGTCCAGAGCCTTGTAGGTGGCGCTGCACTGCACGCATGCCGGCTTGGTGTAAACGGTGATGCTCATGGAATGCCGCTCCTTTGCGGAAGCTGGAACCTGTAACGGACTGGCAACTACTTCGGTACTACGTGTTCGCTGTGTTCAGCGGCCCGCCAAGCCCCCAGATTCCCGTCGTTGCGGCGGCCGGGCCGAATGGCCTGACGCCAGCGAGGCCGGGAGGTTCACCAGGCCCGGCTGGCCTAGTAATCCTGGGATCTGCCGGTGTTCGAAACACTACACCTAGTGGCTGACAAGATGTCGAGCTACAAGATGTTCTGAATAACAATTCTGAAATTCCCTGGTCGTAAGCGCTGTGTTGAACAAATTTGGACACGCGCCCGGCGTGTCGCAGATCACAAACCCGCGGAAGGTGCCCATGCGCATCGGTATATCACCGGCCACCGACAGAGTCGGCGCGTTCCTCTCGCCTGCCCGCCACCAGCAAAGCCGCCGGGCGAGGCTGGTGGCTTCTGCCAGTCCCTTTCCGCAACCTCGCTGGTCGGCGGCAATCGGCTTGTTGGCTTGCGCCAATTTCAGCCGATTTCGGCCCGAATTCAGCCGACCTCGGCGGCGAGCTTGCCGACAACGTCACGCACGTTCGCCGAGAGTTCGGCGTCCTCCGCGGGAGCCTTGCCTTCCAGGGTTTTGAACGGCACCGACAGTTTGATCGACTCGACCACCCGGGCGCCGGCGATTCCGAACGACTTACGGGTCTCGTCGTGCGCCCACACCCCGCCGTACTGGCCAAAGGACCCGCCGACGACCGCCAGCGGCTTGCCCTTCAACGAGCCGTTGCCGAAGGGGCGAGACAGCCAGTCGATCGCGTTCTTCATGACCGCCGGAATGCTGCCGTTGTATTCCGGGGTGACCACCAGCGCGGCATCCGCGTCAGCCGCGGCGGCGCGTAACGCGGCCACCGGGGCAGGCACAAGCTGCACGTCATCGTCTACCGCCGGGTCGATCTCCTCGTTGTAGAACGGCAGCTCTCCCAGCCCTTCAAAAATCGTGACGGTGACGCCGTCCGGAGAGACAGCCGCCGCCAGCTCGGCGATCTTGCGGTTGATCGACGCCGCACGCAGGCTGCCCACTAACGCCAAGATTTTGATGTCGGAGTTGATCTCAGGCACTGTTCCGTTCCCTTCGGTTGTTCGTATACATCTTTGCATCATCAAACCGGACTGTGGTCCGTTTCTATTCCATCCGCGCTAAAGTGCAGGAGTGAGAGGTGTCGAGCGGTTGGGCGAGTTGCCGGTTTCCGCTCGTCAAGAGACGCAACATGAGCGAGGAGACGCGGCGCGCAACCGCGCGCTATTGCTCGAGGCGGCCCGCCGATTGGTTGCCAAACGCGGCGCGGACGCCGTCACCATGGACGACGTGGCCGCGGCCGCCGGCGTCGGCAAAGGGACGCTGTTCCGCCGATTCGGGAGCCGGGCCGGCCTGATGATGGTGCTGCTCGACGAGGACGAGCGGACCAGTCAGCAGGCATTTCTGTTCGGCCCGCCGCCGCTGGGCCCCGATGCGCCGCCGATGGATCGGCTGGTGGCATTCGGCCGGGCGCGGCTGCGCTTCGTCCACACCCACCACGCGCTGCTGTCGGCGGCCAAAGGCGATCCGCAGACCCGCCATGTTGGTGCGGCCGCGGTGCAGCGCACCCATGTGCGGGTGCTTTTGCAGGCGGCTCACACCACCGGCGACCTCGATGCCCAGACCGACGCGCTACTGGCCCTGCTCGACGTGGATTACGTGGAGCATCAACTGAACTACGGCGGCCACACCTTGGAGGTGTTGGGCGACGCGTGGGAGAGCCTGGCACGCAAGCTCTGTGGGCGGTGACCTGGCCCAAATGGTCTCGCCGACACCGAGTTGGGTACTGCATGTCGACCTCGACCAGTTTCTGGCGTCGGTCGAACTCCGCCGCCACCCCGAACTGGCCGGGCTGCCGGTCATCGTCGGTGGCAACGGCGATCCGACCGAACCGCGCAAGGTCGTCACCTGCGCCTCGTATGAGGCCCGCGAATTCGGTGTACACGCCGGCATGCCGTTGCGCACCGCCGCACGCCGCTGCCCCCACGCCACCTTTCTGCCGTCGGACCCGGCCGCCTACGACGCGGCGTCCGACCAGGTGATGGGGTTGTTGCGCGACCTGGGACACCCGGTCGAAGTGTGGGGCTGGGACGAGGCGTACGTCGCCGTGTCGGCAGCGGATCCCACCGGAGTCGCAGCACAGATCCGCACGGTCATCTCGTCGGAAACCGGGCTGTCCTGCTCGGTCGGCATCAGCGACAACAAACAGCGCGCCAAGGTCGCCACCGGCTTCGCGAAACCGGCCGGCACATTTGCGCTCATCGACGCGAACTGGATGACCCTGATGGCGGACCGTCCGGTCGACGCACTGTGGGGCGTGGGGCCCAAGACAGCGAAAAAGCTTGCGGTCCTTGGCATCACCACGGTCCGAGAGCTCGCCTACAGCGACGCCGAGCTGCTGAGGTCCGCATTCGGCCCGCGCACCGGTCTGTGGCTGCTGCTGCTGGCCAAGGGCGGCGGCGATACCGACGTCAGCGCGCAACCTTGGATTCCGCGCTCCCGCAGTCACGTCATCACGTTTCCGCGCGACCTCACCGATCGGGCCGAAATGGATTCGGCCGTAACACGATTGGCTCACCAAGCATTGGAGGACGTGTTGGCATCGGGACGGATCGTCACCCGGGTGGCGGTTACCATGCGCACCGCAACGTTTTACACGCGCACCAAGATCCGCAAGCTGGCCGCGCCCACCACCGATGCCGACACCATAACCGCAGCCGCCCTGCGCGTCTTGGACCTTTTCGAGCTGGACCGGCCGGTGCGGCTACTCGGGGTGCGACTCGAGCTGGCCATGCCGGAGTAGTGGGGCGGGGCTAGACCCGATTGCCCGCCTCTTCATCAGGCCACTTCGCGGCCTGCATCGTCGCCGAGCTGGGCCGGAGTGCGCGGGTGAAGACGACGTTGACCTGCCGCATCGCCACGCTGTACGGCCACCATGCCAGCCGTTTGAACGCATACAGCGCGCGGATGTCCTGCGACGTGTAGATCAGGTAGCGATTCTTTGCGACACCGGCAAGGAT
Organism: Mycobacterium sp.; assembly: GCF_052145595.1. Classification (GTDB taxonomy): domain Bacteria; phylum Actinomycetota; class Actinomycetes; order Mycobacteriales; family Mycobacteriaceae; genus Mycobacterium. The sequence goes on from NZ_JBKQOI010000088.1 coordinate 13,961, forward strand.
TTTCTCGGCCGCCCTTTCCGGCGACACGGCATGACCGCCGAAGCGGTCCACCCAGCGGGCTACCCGGGGGTCTTCGCGGTCGACGCCGGCGATCTCGACCGTGTTGACCAGCGGGGTCTTCACCGCACCCGGCACCACGACCGACACGCCGATACGGTGCCGGGCCAGGTCGAAGCGCAGCACCTCGGACAGGCCGCGCAACCCGTACTTGCTGGCGCTGTAGCCGGCGTGCCACGGCAGCGCGACCAGCCCGGCGGCCGACGACACGTTGACCAAGTGCCCACCCCGGCGCGCCGCCATCATCGGTGGGACGAACGTCTCGATGACGTGGATCGGACCCATCAGGTTGATCGCGATCATCTTGCTCCACTGCTCGTGGGTCAGCCGGTCGACGGTGCCCCAGGCGGACACTCCGGCGATGTTGAGCACGACGTCCATGCTCGGATGTTCGGCGTGGATGTCAGCGGCGAACGCCACCACCTGGTCGTAGTCGGCGATGTCGAGCGTGCGGTGCTCGGGCACTTGCGCGCCCAGTGCGCGGGCGTCGGCAACGGTCAGCTCCAGACCGTCCGAGTTGCGGTCGGTCAGATAGAGTTCGGCGCCCTGCGCGGCCAGCCGCAACGCGGTGGCGCGGCCGATGCCGCCGGCCGCACCGGTGACCAGGCACCGCTTCCCCGCGAAATACCGCCCAGTTGCCCACCCGGAAACCCTTGGTGCCATGGGCGCGACGATACCGTCGCTACCTTGCACCACCCCAGAGCGAGTTCAGCCACAACTGCTCGAGCACGCGCACCCGCCGCTCCACGTCGCCGTGCAGACCTTGGCGGCCAACCAGCATCGGGTCGCCGGTCAGCATCAGCGCGGTGGTTCCGGCGAGGGTTCGCACCAGAGTGGGGATGTCGTCGCTGATTGGATTCGCGGTCCCGGCCTTCAGCTCGGCCTCAACGACGGCGACGATCTCGCGCAGCACCACTTCGAACTGCTGCTCGAGGATGTCGCGAATCTCGATATCGGTGTGGCGGGCGACATTACAGGCCGTCATCACCGGGTCGTTGTGCGCGTAAACGGCCGCCGCACTGCGAACCATCCGCTTGGCGAACTGCTCTGGCGACTCGCCCGGCTGGCGTGGGGCGAAGTACTGCGTGAGTTCTTCGAGTTCTTCGGCGGCCTCGGCCACGATGTGTGCGAGCACCGAGTACTTGGAGTCGAAGTAGAAGTAGAAACCGGACCGGGCCACGCCGGCTCGCAGGCTGATGGTGCTGACTGACAGCTCTGCGAACGGCTTTTCCTGCAGCAGTTCACGCACCGCCTGCAGGATCGCTCGTCGCTGCTTGTCACCACGCCGTCGCACGACCGCCTCGCCCGGCTCCGGATTGGCGGCGTGGCTGCTCACCCTCTTGACCTTGCACCACGCCGCGCAAAAAGCAAACTTGACAGCCGTCAAGTTGGTCCCGAAGGATACTGACTCAGTGATCGCTGTCACCCGTCCCGGGCCCGCAAAGGAGCGTCTATGGCCGCCACCATCAGCACCCCGCACTACCTTCTCGACCAGGCGCGGCGCCGGTTCACCCCGTCGATCAACAACTTCCCCGGCATGGGTCTTGTCGAGCGTCGGCTGCGGAACACTGAATTCCCCGAGCACAAGCTCGCCGACCCGCCGCCGGGCAGCGGGCTCAAGCCGGCCATGGGCGACGCGGGCCTGCCGTTCATCGGGCACATCATCGAGATGTTGCGCGGCGGCCCGGACTATCTGATGTTCCTCTACCGGACCAAGGGTCCGGTGGTGTTCGGAGACTCGCCGGTGCTGCCGGGCGTCGCCGCCCTGGGCCCGGACGCCGCACAGGTCATCTACTCCAACCGCAACAAGGACTACTCCCAGCAGGGTTGGGTTCCGGTGATCGGGCCGTTCTTTCACCGCGGGCTGATGCTGCTCGACTTCGAAGAGCACCTTTTCCACCGGCGGATCATGCAGGAGGCATTCGTCCGGTCCCGCCTGGTCAGCTACGTCGAGCAGATGGAAAAGGTCGTGTCGCAGGTGATCGCCGACGACTGGGTGGTCAACGATGCGCGCTTCCTGCTTTATCCGGCGATGAAGGAACTGACCCTCAACATCGCCTCGATGGTGTTCATGGGCCACGAGCCCGGCACCGACCATAACCTGGTGACCAAGGTCAACAAGGCGTTCGCCGTCACCACCCGCGCCGGCAACGCGATCATCCGCACCAGCGTTCCGCCGTTTACCTGGTGGCGCGGCCTCAAGGCACGCGAACTGCTCGAGAACTACTTCCGTGAGCGCGTCAAGGAACAACGCGGGAAAGAAGGCACCGACCTGCTCTCGGTCTTGTGCCAATCCGCGGACGAGGACGGCAACAAGTTCTCCGACGAGGACATCGTCAACCACATGATTTTCCTGATGATGGCCGCCCACGACACGTCGACGTCGACCGCCACGACGATGATCTACCAGCTGGCCGGCCACCCGGAGTGGCAGGAGCGCTGCCGCGACGAATCCGACCGGCTCGGCGACGGGCCGCTCGACATCGAATCGCTGGAGAAGCTGGAGTCGCTCGACCTGGTGATGAACGAGTCGATCCGGTTGGTGACACCCGTCCAGTGGGCGATGCGACGGACGGTGCGCGACACCGACCTACTGGGCTACTACATACCTGAGGGCACAAACGTCATCGCGTACCCGGGGATGAACCACCGGCTGCCGGAGATCTGGACGGACCCGCTGAAATTCGACCCGGACCGTTTCACCGAGCCGCGCAACGAACACAAGCGGCACCGCTACGGGTTCACGCCGTTCGGCGGCGGGGCCCACAAGTGCATCGGTTCGGTGTTTGGGACGTTGGAGATCAAGACGATCCTGCACCGCCTGTTGCGCAGATATCGGCTCGAACTGCCCCACCCCGGATACCAGGCCGAGTGGGACTACGGCGGCATGCCGGTGCCGAAGGACGGCATGCCGATCGTGTTGCGACCGCTCTGACCGCGCTGCGACCCTCCCGCCGCTAGGCGGCACCTTCCCCGCATAGCAGCCGGTTGGCGCATGCGATCACCGCGCGCAGCGCGGACTGCATCGGATCCCCCGACCAGCCCATCGCCCACTCGGCGCGAATCCCGTTGGTGCCATGGATAAAAGTGGCCGTGGTCTCGCCCGATCGCATCTGATGAAACGTCAACGTCTCCACCGTGATCCCGCGCTCGTGCAGCATCGCGGTGAGCGCGGCGACCGGCCCGCTACCCGCCGCGGTCGAGGTGCTGATCCGGTCGCCGACGGCGATCACGGCGCGAAAGTTGCGGGCTTGCGGACCGAGCCGCCCCGCGGGTCGGTCCGTATCGATGCAGGCCCAGTGCCCCAGCCGCAGCGGGCCACCGGTGTGGCCGTACGTTGCGACGAAGCCCTCCCAGGACATCGCGTCGGCCTCCTCGCGCAGACCGCGCGGTAAAGGGGCGCCGAAGTGGTGGCCGAACAACGCCGGGGCACTGGTGAGATCCGGTCGCGGACAGGAAACGAGCTCGGAAAGGGGCCCAGGAACAGGCTCAGAAACGGGCTGGGAAAGGGGCACGGTGTCGGTCTTCTCTGGTCAGCGGAAGCGACCGACGGCAGTAGCTTTCGACCCACAGCGGGGGGTCGGTCTGGATCAGACCCCGCTGCGGGTGCTGGCTACTACGGCACGCGCGAGAAGACGCACGAGCGCAGACATTAGACGCCGCGCGCCGGCAATGCAAATCTCATTTCGTTTCACCGCATCGGCGACCTCATCCGATCCGGCTCGCATCGACCATCAACCCCGGGTCCGTCGTGCCGATGACGACGGTGTCCGACGCGTCGGGCACAACGACGTTGCACGGCAACAGGACTCCGATCGACGGCTATTCATATTGCGCGCCGCATACACGCCGCCTGCTTCGGACGTCAAAACGGTTAGCCGTGTCGGCCGATCGCGGTAGCATCAGAACCGGTGGGAATCGCCGATGGGGAATATCTGTCTGGCACAGACGAAAGGCGCGATCGATGAGCGTGACGAAATCCAGCAAGAGAATGCGGACCGTTCGGATAGCGGGCGCGGTGCTGGCCGCGGCATTCGCGATATTGGCGGCGAGCTGCGCGCCCCAAAACCAGCCCGCGACGACACCCCAGCAGGGTGGGCGGCCGCAGGGCCAACCGGCTCCGGTATCGGCCGGTCAGGTCGTCGCACCGACGCAGGCCAGCGTCTAACCGGTTACGACGGACGACCTCCCGGGACCGCGCTCGCGGGTCCGGCCATCTCATTCAGTGGCAGTAAGTTTGTGGGAGAACAACTTTCGCGGTTGTCGCGGGCGCCGAAGAGGTATGACCCAGCCGCTAACGCAATCTCGGCACAAAAGCGGTAAGGGAAGCCGCCGTTCGAAATTCAAAAGCGGCACCCATATCGGGCGGTGGCGATAACATCTGAAACGGTGGAATCGCGGATTGCGGGAATGTTCTAGCAAACGAGAGGCGCAATCATGGATGCGAAGAAAACCGGCAAGCGAATGCGGAGGGGCGCGATCGTGGTCGCGGTGCTGGCCACGCTATTCCCGACGGGATGTGCGACCACGAGCTCGTCGGGGCCCGTGCCGGTGACCCCGGGGGCCCAACCGGCTCCGGACTCAGCCCATGCGGTCGTGGCGCCGCACCCCGGCAGCTGATCGATTACGACGAGGCGACCCGCCCAAAAAGCACGCGTGTGCACCAGCACATGAAAGGCACGGCCGATGAAAGCGAAGGCCAACAAGAGAATGCGGCGAGCTGGCTCCAACGGCGGCGGGGCGGTTTTCAACAGCAAGTAGCGTCGCGCTGTGCGCGTCACGACCCCTCGGCACGCTTCACCCGTGCGGCCCGGGCGACGGACCAAGCCGAAGATAAGCCCGGATCGTCGTGCCGGTCGATGTCGTGTGCGTGCGCACCAAGTCCGACATGGCGTTGACCAGAAAAATCCGCGGCTGGCGGGGCCGCTGGGGCCCGGCTCGAGGCGTCCCACCAGCGGGTCGTCGAGACGTCCCGTGTCGCGCGCCTCGCAGACCAAATGCTCGTCGTTGCGCCAGAAGGCCAGTCGGCACGCTCCGTCGGTATACATCAGGCTGTTGGTGGCCAGCTCGGTGGCGATCAATTGCAGATCGTCGGCGCCATCCTGGGACAGCCCGATCCAGCCGGCGTAGCTGACCGCAAAAGACCGTGCCGGGCGAAGATCTGAAGACGTCCTGACCATGTAGGTGACCGCACCCGGATGGCCGGGCAGCGGCCGATTACAGCGCGCCAGCACGTCATCCGGCGCGTACTCGGCGCTACGGTGCGGCGCACCGCATTTCCACAGCATGGGATGGGTCGCCCGGGCGTCGGCCAGCACATCGTCGTCCAGCCGACTTGCGTCGTAAAGACACAACACCGTCGCCTGTTGACCTTCCAGGGCCGCGTTGAACAGCGCCTCGTGTTCCGAGCAGGCGACAAGCTCATCCTCGGTGCGACCGGGCCAGGCGAGTTGGCTCACGACCCGCACCCGCCGATCGGAGTGCTCGGCGGCGAAGGAACCCTCCATGGCCATAAGCCGGCTCGGGTTACGGGCGACCTCGGTGATGTCGACCATGTGCAAATCCGGTAACGCTGCACCCGCGCCGTGCACCGCGTCACGCAGCAGGGCCAGCTTGTCGCCAGGTAGCGCTACCAGCACCGCCTCGTCCATCGCCAAACCGTCGGCCACGAATCGCACTACAAAGTCCAGGTACTCCTCCTGCGAGTGGTAAATCAGCGCGGAATGAACGAACCCTAGTTGCCCGGTCTCCCCCCCACGGTCACCGCAGCGCTCTCGCTTTCGATCACTCTTGCCAACCCCCTGCTGGACCGGCCGTTCGACTCTTCCCTACCCAATACCCCTGAAGGGCCTTGGCTATGCGCCCGAACGGACTACAAACCACGCTGACCTGACGGGAGGGGGCTCCTAAAGCCACCAGGAGGCGGCAGCGTCCAGATGACGGCGGATGCGATAACGGGCCAGGCTGTCGTCCCCGGCCTCGATCGCCTCCAGAATCCGCAGATGAGCATGCTCGACGGCCACGACGTCAGCCCAGGTCGGCGGCGCCTGCCCCGTGCTGAACCAGTGCCGGCGGAACAACTCGACGATGATTCGGAGAAACAGGCCCAGCAACGCGTTGCCGGCCAGTTGCGCCAGTCCGATGTGGAACCGAAACTCCTCAACAGCGGCCTTGCTCACGTCACCGGCGGTTTCTCGAGGGTTTCGATCGAGCAAGGACCCATGGGTTTCTCGATGGGTTTCTAAGAACGCCGCCACCTCGGATTCGGTGCGCCGCTTGACGACTTTGACGACGTTCTCGATCTCGATCGCGTCCCGGACGCAGCGCAGGTCTTCGCGACTCGGCTTGCGGTACTGCAGGTACAGGGCGATGGTGTCGACGCTGGCCTGGGCCTGAGGTTTTGTGATGACCAGCCCGCCGCCCGGTCCCCGGCGCATTTGCGCGACCGAGTGATATTCGAGCAGCCGCACCGCTTCCCGCAACACCGCGCGGCTCACCCGGTAGCGCTCCAGCAACGCCGTCTCGGTCCCGAAAACGGAACCGATCCGCCACCCGCCGGTGGCGATATCGTCGCCGACGGTCGCGGCCAGCATCTCGGCGAGTTTGCCGCGCGGCTCGTTGTTGAGCGGGCGCGGCTGGCGCGCCCGGCTTCCCCGGCCCCTCGGTGAACGCTGCCTGCTGGCGCCGTCGCCGGGGTGATGCTCCTGCAGCCACGCGGTCACCGCTTCCACATGTCGCTCGCTGAGCGTCTTGGCCCGCGCCGAGTCGCCCGCGGTAACGGCGGCGACGATCTCGGAGTGGGCGCGGTGCATCTGGTCGACCGCCTCGATGGCCTCAGTTGCCGAGTCTGCGCGCGACTGTAAGGCGTATCGCGCGGTGAGCCTCATCAAGATATCGATAAACAGTTGCAGCACTGGGTTCTTCGATTGCTCTGCCAGCGCGATGTGGAACTCGTCCCGCGGCGCCGGCAAGCCTGGCTTCCAATGCTCCTCCGCGTGCAACACCGCTCGCAACCGATCGATGCCGGCTTCGTCGATCCGTTCCGCGGCAAGCGAAGCGGCTAGGGGCTCGAGCACCAGGCGCGCGTTGAGTAGGTCGCCGAGCGTCGTGCCCAGGTACTCGAGATAGATGACGACGGCGCGGGTGGCGGGCCCGGCGTCGGGCTCGCAGATCAGCAGGCCCCCGTTGGGCCCGCGGCGCATCCGGGCAACCTGGTGGTGCTCGACCAGGCGGACCGCCTCCCGCAGCACCGACCGACTCACGCGAAAGCGTTGTTGCAGAGACTGTTCGGAGCCCAGCGACACTCCGATGGTCCAGCCGCGGCGAACGATATCCGCCTCGATTTGGCGGGCAATCTTCGAAGCCAGTTTGGTCGCTCGGCCGGTGTCCGGCTCGAGGCTCATGTGAGGCTCAATTACACACTCCCAGGAGCTATCTCAACATGTGAGCAACATGCATCCCGCGACGGGTCCACCGCCAACGGAAACCACAGCGACCTCGGGGCGCTGCGAGACCTGCCGGTCGGCCGCCTCGCCGCGCAGCTGCAAGCACCCTTCGTGCAGCGCCCAGTAGCCGTGCATGCGCCCGGCCGAGAGTTGGCCGCCGTAGGTGTTCAGCGGTAGTTCGCCGTCGCGGGCGATCCGCACGCCACCCTCGACGAACGGCCCGGCCTCGCCGTCGCCGCAAATTCCAAGGGCTTCCAGCCAGGCGATGGTGAGAAACGTGAAACCGTCGTACAACTCGGCCACATCGAGGTCGGCGGGCTTCAGCTCCGTCCGCGACCACATCTGCGCCGCCGCATCTGACATCGCCATTTTGGGGTAGTCGTCGCGGTGGAACCAGCCGCCGGCACCGTTAGACCCGCCGATCGCCTCCACCGACACCGCGCGATGTGGGCAGTCGCTGGCATACTCAGCGCTCGATATCACCACCGCAATCGAGCCGTCGATGGGAACGTCGCAGTCCAGCAGCCCAAACGGTGTGGATACGGGCCGCGCGCCGAGATAGTCGGCCATCGTCATCGGGTCGCAGTAAACCGCACGGGGATTCAATGCGGCGTTGCGTCTGCCGTTAAGGGCCACCCAGCCCAACTGCTCTTTGGTGGTTCCGTACAGCTCCATGTGGCGACGGCAGTTGAGCGCCAGCCAGTTCGCGGCGGAGTAAGCGTGGGCAGCCACCAGATCGTTGACGTCGTCCATCGCGCCGACGGCGGGCCGGGCTTCGCCTTTCGGGGTCTCGAACATGCGCGCAAGCGGTGGAGCAGGCGCATCCTCTTGTGGTTTTACCGGAACGGTGCCGCCGAGCATTTGTATCGTCCGGTACACGACCACATGCCGGGCGCGTCGCTCGGCGACCGCACGGCATGCAGACATCACCGGGCTCAGCAGGCCGCCAGTGCCGAATCCGGATCCGCAGTCGGCCGCTTCGATCCCCAATTGGGCGTTGACGTCTTCGGCCGGAGTATCGCCCAGCGTCGCAATGCCGTCGATATCGGCCGCGCCCAGGCCCGCGTCCTCGATGGCGGCCCGCACCGCCTCCATGGTCAACTCGAGTCCAGGAATGCCCGTGCGGCGGCCGATTCGCGAAATGCCGATGCCGGACACGATCGCACCCTTTTCGAAATACATACGCACCGCCCGTCAGACAAACCCGCCGCCCACACCGAATCAATAGAGTGTACTGTATTCGTCGTGCCAGGCGAGCCGACATCTCAGCTGCTCATCGAACACTGCGACCGCTGCGCACGCTGGGTGCATCCGGCGACCGGCGAATGCCGCGACTGTGGCGGCCCCTTGATCGCACGTCCCGTATCCGGACAAGGCACGGTGTTCACCTACACGGTCAACCACCACCCGTACAACCCCGACATCCCAATCCCGTACGTGATAGCCATTGTCGAGCTCGCCGAACAGAGCGGGCTGCGGGTTGCTGCCAACATCGTTGGTTGCGAACCGGATTCGGTGACGTGCGGGATGCGCGTCGATATCCAGCCCGAGAAGAGCAGCGGCGGCGCTCCGTTGTTCGCGCCGGCCTAACGGCGCGGCTGGTTGAGCTAGTTGATCAGCGGGTCGCGCGGCATGCCGAGAATCCGCTCGGCGATCTGATTGCGAGTGACCTCTGAGGTACCGCCGGCGATCGCCATACCACGGGCGCCCATCATCAGCCGGCCAGCCAGGGCACCGGGCCCATCCACGAGTGCGACCTCGGGACCGAGCAGCGCCGCCATGATCGCGGCACCTTCGACCATGTGCTCGGCCAGCTTCAGCTTGGTGACGTTGCCTTCCGGACCCGGTCCTGCCCCTTCGACGCTGCGCGCTGCGCGCCGCAGGTTCAGCAGTCTCAGTGTGGTTTCCTCCGCGAGGTATGACCCGACCCGAATTCGGGCGCCCGCCAACCGATCCGGCCGCTCCTCCGCCAGCTGCACGAGCTGCGCGGCCAACCCCTCGTAGAACGAGCCACTGCCGCCGATGCTCACCCGCTCGTTGCCGAGCGTCGCCCGCGCGACCGTCCAGCCCGAGTTGGGCGCGCCGACGACGTCCTCGTCGGGGACGAACAGGTCATTGAAGAACACCTCGTTGAAGTCCGAGCCGCCGGTCATCTGGCGCAGTGGCCGCACCTCGACCTCGGGAGCCTTCATGTCGACGATCACCGTGGTGATGCCGGCGTGCTTGGGCGCGTCGGGGTCGGTGCGCACCGTGGCCAGCCCCCGCGCGCAGTAGTGGGCACCGCTGGTCCAGACCTTCTGCCCGTTGATCTTCCAGCCGCCATCCACCCGGGTGGCGCGCGTCTTGATGGACGCCGCATCCGAGCCGGCATCGGGCTCGGAGAACAATTGGCACCAGACCTCGTCTTTACGTAGCGCCTTCTCCACGAACCTTTCGATCTGCCAGGGTGTTCCGTGCTGGATGAGGGTCAAGATCACCCAGCCGGTGATCCCGTAGTCGGGACGCTTGACGCCCGCCGCGCGGAACTCTTCCTCGATCACCAGCTGCTCCACCGCGTCGGCGGCGCGGCCCCAGGGTTTGGGCCAGTGCGGCATCACATAGCCGGTCTCGATCAGCTTGTCGCGCTGGGCGCTCCGGTCCAGAGCGGCGATCTCGGCCGCGTCGGCATGAATCCGGGTGCGTAGTTCTTCGGCCTCGGGTGGCAGATCAAGGCTGTTCTCGCGGACGGCACCGGACGCGGTGCGGTCGAAGACATCCCGGGCCGGTGCGTCGCCGCCGAACAGGGCCGTGGTCACCACCGCCCGGCGCAGATGCAGGTGCGCGTCGTGTTCCCAGGTGAAGCCGATGCCGCCGTGTACCTGGATGTTGAGCTCGGCGTTGCGCGCGTAAGCAGCAAAGGCCAGCGCCGCCGCCACGGCGGCGATCAGGCGGAACTGCTCCTCATCTTCCGCCTCCGCCCGGGCCGCGTCCCAGACCGCGGCGACCGCTGACTCGGCGGCCACCAGCATGTTCGCGCAATGATGCTTTACAGCCTGGAAAGTGGCGATGGTGCGGCCGAATTGCTGGCGCACCTGGGCATAGGAGACGGCGGCGTCGGCGCAATCGGAGGCGCCGCCCACCGCCTCAGCGGCCAGCAACGTCCGCGCCCGGGCCAGTGCCGATTCGGCGGCCCCGGGCAAGATGTCGGCGGCAGTGACAGTCACGTTTTGCAGGCGAACCCGTCCGGAGCGCCGGGTCGGATCGAAGTTGTCGGGCGCCCCCCTAGCCGACACCGATACGCCGTCGCGGCCGCGTTCCAGCAATAGCACGTCGTCACCGGCGGCGATCAGCAACAGATCGGCGAGCCCGGCGCCCAGCACGATTCCCCCTTCACCGTCGGCGATACCGTCGGTGAGCCGCACCTGGCTGTCCAAACCGATTCCGGCGGTGGCGGTTCCGTCGATCAGCCCCGGCAGCAGCCGCGACTTTTGATCGGCGGTGCCATCTTTGGCTATCACGGCCGACGCGATCACGGTCGGCACGAACGGCCCCGGCGCTACCGCCCGGCCGAGCTCTTCGACCACCACCACGAGTTCGGGCAACCCGTAGCCCGAGCCGCCGTGCTCTTCGTCGACGTGCAGGCCGAGCCATCCGAGCTCCACCATGTCCTGCCAGAACCCAGGCCGCCCCTCGTCGGGGGCATCAAGCAGCGATCGCGCAGCCCAGCGCGCCTTCTGCGACGTCAGGAAGGCGCGGGCCACCTCGGCGAGTTCGCGATGGTCATCGGTCAGTGCGATACCCACAAGGGCCCTCCTCGCCGCATTCCCAGCTGGGTGCCTGCCCCGCTCCGAGGGGAAGCGGGGCGGCTGCCTAAAGAGTGTACTTAATGCGTGGAGGGCGCCCGCGGGGCGTCCGGCTTGTCTATTTGGGCGCGAATCGCTGTCCGGCGTCGAGCCGGATGCATTGGCCGTTGAGCATGGGGTTGTCGACGATGGCCACCGCCAGCTTGGCGTACTCGATGGGCCGGCCCATCCGCTTGGGGAAGGCCGCGTCGCGGGTCAGCATGGCCGCCATCTCGTCGGGAACCATGGCCGTCAACCCGGTCAAAAACAGGCTCGGTGCGATGGCCAGCACCCGGATGCCCATGGAGCCCAGGTCACGGGCCATGGTCAGGCACATGCCGGCGATCGCGGCCTTCGCGGCGGTGTAGGCGACCTGTCCGATCTGGCCCTCGAAGGCCGCGATCGAAGCGGTGTTGATGATGACGCCGCGCTCCTCGTCCTCGGGCTCGTTCTTGGCCATGTGCGCGGCGGCCAATCGGCTGATGTTGAAGGTGGCGATGAGGTTGAGATCGATCACGGATTGGAAGGATTCGAGGTCGTGGGGACCGGACTTGGTGAGCGTCCGCTTGGCGATGCCGCCGCCGGCGGTGGTCACCACAACGTGCAGGCCGCCCAGCTTGTCGACCGCGGTCTGCAGCGTCTCCTCGGTACCGGTGAAGTCGGTGACGTCGACGGGGTAGAACGCGCCGCGCCCACCACTGAGGCCCTCGGCTACCTCCTTCCCGTCGGAACCCTCGCGGTCGAGTACGGCGACATCCGCGCCACGCTCGGCCAGCAATTCGGCGGTGGCGCGACCCATCCCCGACGCGCCGCCGATGACGACGGCCTTCTTCCCGTTGATCTCCATCCGGACCTCCCTTTCAGGCTTGTCAGAATCCTTGCAATCTGTAACGTTATGTAGGCACGCTAGCGTGTCCGCTCCGAGGGGTTGTCGGCGAGCCATGCCAAGCTGATTTCGTGCTCCTTTTCGACGTGGCCGCTACGTCGCTTGACGTGGGCGGCACGTCGTCGCGCCTGACCAAGGTCGCACGCATCGCCGACCTGTTGCGCCGGGCGGCGCCCGAGCCCGAGTTGGTCGCGACCATCGTTTCGTGGCTCTCGGGTGAGCTGCGGCAACGCCAGATCGGCGTGGGCTGGGCGTCGTTGCGATCGCGGCCGCCGCCGGCGCCGCGTCCCGTGCTGACGGTCACCGGCGTCGACGCCACCCTCTCGGAGATCGGTGCCGTATCGGGCAAAGGGGCGCAGGCCAGGCGCGCCGAACTCGTCGCGGAGTTGTTTGCCGTCGCAACCGAAACCGAGCAGGCCTTCCTGGTGCGGTTGCTGGGCGGCGAGCTGCGCCAGGGCGCGCTGGCCGGGGTCATGGCCGACGCGGTGGCCAAGGCCGCCGAGATCCCCCTCGCCGCGGTCCAGCGGGCCGCGATGTTGGGCGGGAATCTGCCGGCGGTCGCGGCCGCCGGCCTGTCCGGCGGAGCGGCGGCGCTGGACACCTTCACCCTGCGAGTCGGGCGGCCGGTCAGCCCGATGCTGGCACAGACCGCGGCCGGCGTGCGCGACGCACTCGAACGTCATGGGGGGACAACAATTTTCGAGGCAAAGCTGGATGGCGCGCGAGTGCAAATCCACCGGGCCGGTAACGAGGTCACGGTATACACCCGAAGCCTTGACGACGTCACCGCCCGGCTGCACGAGGTGGTAGAGGCGACGCTGGCGCTGCCGGTGAACGACCTGATTGCCGATGGTGAGGCGATCGCGCTGCGGCCCGACAACCGGCCGCACCGCTTCCAGGTCACCGCGTCACGATTCGGCCGGTCCGTCGATGTGCCGTCAGCGCTTGCGACACAGCGACTTTCGGTGTTCTTCTTCGACATCTTGCACTGTGACGGCGTCGACCTGCTCGACTCGCCGGCCACCGACAGACTGGCCGCCCTCGACGCGCTGGTGCCCGCCGGACACCGGGTCGATCGGCTGGTGACGTCAGACCCTTCGGAGGCCGCCGACTTCCTGGCCGCCACACTGGCCGCCGGCCACGAGGGCGTGATGGCCAAGGCACCGGACGCGCCCTACCTCGCGGGCCGTCGCGGAGCGGGCTGGCTGAAGGTCAAGCCGGTACACACACTGGATCTGGTGGTGCTCGCCGTGGAGTGGGGTTCGGGGCGCCGTCGCGGAAAGCTGTCGAACATTCACCTGGGTGCGCGTGATCCCGTCACCGGTGAGTTCGTCATGGTGGGAAAGACTTTCAAGGGCATGACCGATGCCATGCTGGACTGGCAGACCGCCCGCTTCAGCGAGCTCGCCGTGGGCGGGACGGACGGTCACGTCGTGCGATTGCGGCCCGAGCAGGTGGTCGAGGTGGCCCTGGACGGCGTGCAGAGATCGTCGCGCTACCCTGGCGGATTGGCGCTGCGGTTTGCCCGCGTAGTCCGCTACCGCGATGACAAGAGCGGCGCCGAAGCCGACACCATCGCCGCGGTGCGCGCGCTGTATTAAAACGCACATTGCGCGCGTAGGGTTTTCGCCGTGGCAATCAAAGAGCACGACAAAGGCGTCAGCTATGTCCGCACCGACGAAGACCTACCGCCCGTCGCGATTATCGACCGCTCCCCCATCACCACCCGACACAAGATCGTCTTCGCGGCGATCGCCGTGATCGGCGCCGTCGCCTGGGCGATCATCGCGTTCGCTCGCGGCGAGACGGTGAACGCGGTCTGGTTCGTGGTAGCGGCGATCTGCACATACATCATCGGATTCCGGTTCTATGCCCGGTTGATCGAGACGAAGATCGTTCGGCCACGTGACGACCACGCCACGCCCGCCGAGATTCTCGACGACGGCACCGACTACGTGCCGACCGACCGGCGAGTGTTGTTCGGCCATCATTTCGCCGCCATCGCCGGAGCCGGACCACTCGTCGGTCCGGTACTGGCCGCCCAGATGGGCTATTTGCCGTGCAGCATCTGGATCATCATCGGCGCGGTGTTCGCCGGCGCCGTGCAGGACTACCTGGTCTTGTGGATTTCCACCCGCCGGCGAGGCCGTTCCCTCGGCCAGATGGCCCGCGACGAACTCGGCGCCATCGGTGGCGCCGCCGCCCTCGTCGGGGCGTTCGTCATCATGGTGATCATCATCGCGGTGCTGGCGCTGGTGGTGGTGCGGGGACTGGCCCAGAGCCCCTGGGGTGTGTTCTCCATCGCGATGACAATTCCCATCGCCCTCTTCATGGGCTGCTACCTGCGGTTCCTGCGTCCCGTGCGGGTGGCGGAAGTGTCAGTCATCGGCTTCGTGCTGCTGATGCTCGCCGTGGCCTCCGGCGACATGGTCGCCGAAACGTCCTGGGGTGCATCGTGGTTGAACCTCTCGCCGGTCACGGTGTCGTGGTTGATCGTCATCTATGGCTTCGTGGCGTCGGTGCTGCCGGTGTGGTTGCTTCTCGCACCGCGCGATTACCTGTCGACGTTCATGAAGATCGGTGCCATCGCCTTGCTGGCGATCGGGATCTGCATTGCGCACCCGATCATGCAGGCCCCCGCGGTCTCGCGATTCGCCACCCGCGGCGACGGGCCGGTGTTCGCCGGTTCGCTATTCCCCTTCCTGTTCATCACCATCGCGTGCGGCGCGCTATCGGGATTTCACGCACTCATCTCTTCGGGGACGACGCCGAAGCTCCTGGAGAAGGAAAGTCAGATGCGGCTGATCGGCTACGGCGGCATGCTCACCGAGTCGTTCGTCGCCGTGATGGCGTTGATCAGCGCCTCGATCCTCGACCAGCACCTGTACTTCACCCTCAACGCCCCAGCCGCACAGACCGGCGGCACCGCGGCAACCGCCGCGGATTACGTCAACCGGCTCGGTTTGTCGGGGCCTCCGACGACGGCGGGCCAGCTCAGCCAAGCCGCCGCCAGCGTGGGCGAGAAGTCGATCGTGTCGCGCACCGGCGGAGCACCGACGCTGGCGGTCGGCATGTCGGAAGTACTGCAACGGGTGTTCGGCGGATCGGGCCTCAAGGCGTTCTGGTACCACTTCGCGATCATGTTCGAAGCGCTGTTCATCCTGACCGCCGTCGATGCGGGCACACGGGTCGCTCGTTTCATGCTCTCCGACACGCTGGGCAACCTGGGTGGTCCGCTGGCTAAGCTGCGAAACCCGAGCTCGCGCCCGGGCGTATGGGTCTGCAGCCTGGCCGTGGCCGCGGCGTGGGGCAGCGTCCTGCTGATGGGCGTGAGTGATCCGCTGGGCGGCATCAATACGCTGTTTCCGCTGTTCGGTATTGCCAACCAACTGC